>NZ_VFTH01000018.1:0-136907 GCF_006439375.1 Mesorhizobium sp. B4-1-1 | reverse complement strand
GCGCGTCGCTTCGCTCCTTGCTCCGCCCTAGAATGACGAAGGGCGGGTCGGCGGGACAGCGCCCCCCTCTGGCTTGCCGGGCATCTCTCCCACAAGGGGGGAGATTGGCAGTTTCCACGGATCCGCCACCCTCGGCCAGACCGGCCTCGTCAGCTTCCTGTAATCCGTCTTCGCCGGGTTGCTCGGATAGGAACTCGGTGCCGCTACGTAGATGATCTCGGCGGCGATCGGCGCGAAGCCGGCATAGAAATGGTTGGTCGACTTGATCAGCAGGATGTCTTTCGCCAGCGGATCGATGCCGATGTTGGAGAAGATGTCCGGCTCGAAGGTCTGGGTGCGGTTGGTGTTCAAGATGATTTCGACCTCGGTGCCTTCGATGCGCACCACCGCCGATGGCCCCAGCGTCACCCGGCTCGGGCCGAAGCTTTGCCAGCCCTCATTGGTGGTCTTCAGCACCGTGACGCGGGCGTCGATCGGCTCGCCGGCCTGAGGACCGGCCTTGCCGCCGAAGCGCAGGTCGATGACGGCGCCTTCGCCGGCCGCGTGGCAGAAGGTGACCGCGATCGGATCCCAGATCGTCGCCACGCCGACCTTGTTCACGCCGCGCTCAAGCAGCTCGCGCAGCACGATGGTGCCGTCGCCCGGCACGCCGCCGCCCGGATTGTCCCAGATGTCGGCGATCACCGCCGGCTTGTCCTCGCGCTCGGCCCGCACAGCCAGCGCCTGCTCTATGCCTGCCGAGGCGGAAAGCATCGTCATCGCCGTCTTTTCGCGCAAGGCGTAGAGCTCGCGCCCGAGGGTTTCCGCCAAAGCATCGCCCTTTTCCTTGTCGTTATCGGTGACGACCAGGATGCGGGTGCCCATTTCCGGCACGTCGGCCGCCATGAAGCCGTGGATGACCGAGACCGACAGCACGCCGTTCTTGCCATGCAGCGCCTTGATCCTGTCGACGAAGGAGCGCATCGGCTCGCGGCTGGTCGGCAGCACCTGGATCATGCGGCAGTCGAAGGTCGAGATCACCGGCTTGATCTCGCCGCGCGCCGCGGCAAGGCCGAGCTCGACGACGTGCTCGCCGCGCTCGTAGAAATCGGTGTGCGGGAATTCGAGGAAATAGGCCATGACATTGCAGGCCGCGACGCGTTTCGGCGTCAGGTGGCTATGCGGATCGAACTCGGAGGCGATCACCACCTTTGGGCCGACGATGGCGCGCACCCGTTCCAGCAGATCGCCTTCACAATCGTCATAGCCTTGCGCGACCATGGCGCCATGCAGGCCGAGGATCACCGCATCGACCGGCAGCGCGGCCTTGAGCTGATCGAGGATCTCGTCGCGCAGCGCCTCATAGGTCTGCCGCTGCACGAGGCCGCCGGGCTCCGCCCAGGTGGCGGTGCCTTCGATGACGGTCAACCCTTCCTTGGCCGCGCGTTTGCGCAAAGCCACGATCGGCGAGGAGCAGAGCGTCGGCGTCTCCGGGTGCTTGCCCGGACCGGCATAGAAGGCCATCTCGAACGAGGCCCGGTCGGTCGGCACTGGCGAGAAGGTGTTGGTTTCCGTCGCCAGCGAGGCGGTGAAGATGCGCATGAACGCTCCGTAGCGGAATATCGGCTATTTGACGGCGCCGAGCGCCAGTCCGCGGACCAGATAGCGCTGCAGCCAGATGAAGAGGATCGCCACCGGCAGTGTCGCCAGCAGCGTGGCCGCCATGACATGGTGCCACTCGATCGTATAGCGGCCGGCGACCAGCGAGAAAACCTGGATCGGCAGCGTGTAGCTTTCCTGGCTGCGCAGCATGGTGAGCGCGACGACGAACTCGTTCCAGGCGTTGATGAAGGTGAAGATCGCCGTCACGGCGATCGCCGGCAGGCAGAGCGGCAGGAAGACCTTGCGCAGCGTCAGCCAGCGGCCGGCGCCTTCCATCCAGGCCGCCTCCTCGAGGTCGCGCGGAATGGTGTCGAAATAGCTCTGCAGCATCCACACCGTGAAGGCGACGTTGAAGGCCATGTAGATGAAGCCGAGCGCGGTGGTCGATTCGACCAGGCCCCAGGCGGCCATCAGCCGGAACAGGCCGAGCACCAGCACGATCGGCGAGATCATCTGCGAGATCAAAAGGAACTGGCGGAACGCGCCATAGCCGGCAAAACGAAAGCGCGACATCGCATAGGCCGCTGGCACCGAGATCAGAATGGCACCGATGGTCGCCAGCGCCGAGACATAGAGCGAGTTGATGAGGGCCTGGCCGAAGCCGGTCGCCACCCACATGTCTGCGAAATTCGACCAGCGGAATTCGCTCGGCCACCAAGTGGGGGTGAGCACCTCCGTGCGCGGCTTGACGGCGGTGAGGAACATCACGGCGAAGGGAAAGATCGTCACCACGATCAATGGCAAAAGCAGCAGCCATGCGATCATGGTGCGTTTCAGCTTGCTGGTCATGCGCGCTGCTCCCGCATGGCAAGCCGCACATAGATCATGGTGAAGACGAGCAGGATCGCGAACATCACCAGCGACACCGCCGAGGCTTCGCCCAGCTTACCGATGCGGAAGGCGAGCTTGTAGAGATGCGTGACCAATATATCGGTCGAGTTCGCCGGCCCCCCTTGAGTCATCACCCAGATGATCGGGAAGGAGTTGAACACGTAGATGGTGTTGAGCACGGTCGCGATGTTGATGAAGGGTTTCAAGAGCGGAAACGTGATCTCGCGGAACTGCTGGAAAGGCGTGGCGCCCTCGAGTGCCGCGGCCTCATAGAGATCGTCGGGGATCGAGGACAGGCCGCCGAGGAAGATTGTGGTGGTGAAGGGTACCGTCACCAATATGCCGATCAGCACCTGCATCGGGAAGGCGGTCTCGGCGCTCGCCAGCCACTGGATGTTCTGGCTGATCAGGCCGAGCTTCATCAGCGCCGAGTTCAACATGCCGCTCTCGCCGCTGAGCGCCCAGCGCCAGACCACGGCGGTCATGGTCAGCGACACCGCCCAGGGCAGCATGATGATGACACGGGCAAGGCCGCGGCCATAAAAATCCATGTTGAGGATCATCGCCACCGGGATCGACAGAAGCAGCGCGCCGCCGACCACCAGCACGGTCCACAGCCCGGTGCGCCAGAGCGCCGCGACGAAATCCGGATCGGCGAACAACTCGGCGAAGTTGGCGAAACCGCTGAACTCGCGCAACTGGCCGAAGCGGTTGACGTCATGCGTCGAGATCTGCAGCAGGTCCCAGACCGGCCAGAAGATCACCACCGCCGCCAAGAGCAGGCTGGGGAGCGTCAGCAGATAGGGCAGGATCCGGCTTTGCATCGGCTGGATGGCACCGTGTTGCAGTGAATATGACTTGCCGGGGAGGTGTGGCGCGCTCCGACGGGGTGGAGCGCGCCACGGGGCGCAGGGAGATACGCCCTTATTTCTTCTTCAGCACGGCGTCGGCCTTGGCCGCCGCGTCCTTCAGGCCGGCCTCGGGGTCGCCGCCGAGATAGATCTTCTGCATGGCGTCCGAGGTGATCTGGGCGATCTCTTCCCAGCCCGGGATGACCGGCGCGAAGCGGGCGTCGGGCAGAAGCGCGGTAAAGGCGGCGAGGTCGGCGTTGTTGACGTAATAGTCCATCTTCGCCTCTTCCTTGTTCACCGGCAGGAAGCCCTCGCCTTGCGTGAACTTGGCGCGCTGCTCCTTGGTGAACAGGAAGTCGAGCAGCTTCCAGGCCTCGTCCTTGTTCTTGGAATTCTTGAACATGATGATGCTATCGGTGACGCCATAGGTGCCGCGCGCGCCGGTCGGACCGGCCGGAATGGCGGCGACGCCGTATTTCAGGCTCGGAGCTTCTTCCTTGATCTGGTTGGACAGGAACGGCGCGGTGATCATCATGCCGACCTTGCCCTGCTTGAACAGGTTCTGCACGTCCTCGCGATTGTTGGAGGTCACGCCCGGCTCCGTCAGGCCCTCGTCGATCATCGACTTGTAGAGCTTGGCGGCTTCGAGCGCGCCGGGTGTGCTCAGGCCGGACGTGCCGTCCTTGTTGAGGATCTCGGTGCCCTGCGACCACATCGCATAGTAGTAATAGACGTCTGTCTCGATCTCCTTGCCCTGCAGGCCGAAGCCGAAAGCGCCTTGAGCCTTGATCTTGCGGGCATCTTCCTGCAACTCGGCCCAGGTTGCCGGCGGCTTGGCGATACCGGCTTTCTCGAACAGCTCCTTGTTGTAATACATGGCGCGCGCGGAAGCCGCGATCGGCAGGCCGTAGGTCTTGCCGTCCATGATCGAGGGCTGCAGGAAGGTGTCGATGAAGCGGTCCTTGAACTCGGGCTTGATGTAGCTGTCGAGCGGCTCGGCGACATCCTGCTGGACGAAGTCGATCAGCCAGCGCGTGCCGATGATCGAAAGGTCGGCATTGGTGCCGGCGGTGATGTCGGTGGTGAGCTTCTGCAGCAGCACATCCCACGGCACCACTTCATACTTGATGGTGATGCCCGGATTGGCCGCCTCGAATTCCTTCTTCACTTCCTCGAAATAAGGGCCGGTCTTGGCGCTGTATTCGGCGACGGTGACGCGCACCTCGCCGGCACCGGCAGGTGCTGCAAAAGCCAGCATGCTCATTCCGGCCAACAGGCCGACAGTCCATTTCGCAAGGCTCATCTGATTTCTCCCATTGATGCACGTTGGCGCCTGGCCCTTATGAGCGCAGGATTTATGTTACTTTCCTACATTATCCATCATTCTGCGCCATGCAAGCGGATTATCATGTTGCTTAATTACATTTGCCTGGATAGCCTGCCGGCTTAAAATGAGGGTGGAGGAATGCGCAACGTGGGTTCGAAAGCCGAGTTCGAAGGCAAGACAATTGTCGTCACCGGCGCCGGCGGCGGCCTCGGTTCGGCGATCGTCGAGCTCATGGCGGAGCGCGGCGCGCGAATCGTCGGCTGCGACCAGTCGACGGAAGCGCTGGCCAGCCCGCATATCGCGTCGCGCCATGTCTTCAACCTGCTCGACCGGGCCTCGATCGAAGCGGCGATCCCCGCGCTACTCGACAAGGACGGCGTTCCCGACATCCTGATCAACAATGCCGGCTGGACGCGCGCCGAGACCTTGAAGGCGCTGACGACGGACAAAATCGAGCAGGAGCTCGACCTCAATTTGACCGGCGTGATGACTTTCGCCGATCCGCTGATCAAGGCGATGGCCGGGCGCGGTTCGGGCAGCGTCGTCTTCATCTCCTCGGTCAACGCCATCGCGCATTTCGGCAATCCGGCCTATGCCGCGGCCAAGGCCGGCATCAACGCCTATGCCAAATCGGTCGCCGTCGAGCTCGGCCGCAGCGGGTTGCGGGCCAATGTCGTATGCCCGGGGTCGATCCGCACCGCCGCCTGGGACCATCGCCTGGCCAAGGACCCCGAGATCCTCGGCCGGCTGCAGCGGCTCTATCCGCTCGGCCGCATCGTCAACGCGTCGGAAGTGGCCGAAGCCGTCGCCTTCCTTGCCTCCGAGCGCGCCTCCGGCATAACAGGTGCCGTGGTGCCCGTGGACGCCGGACTGACGGCCGGCTACCTGCCTTTCATCGACGACATATTGGGAGCGTGACCATGACCGACGTCCAGTTCCGCAACCTGTCGAAATCCTTCGGCCAGCACAAAATCCTCGAGGACATCAACCTCGACATCCGGACCGGCGAGTTCGTCGTGCTGGTCGGCCCGTCCGGCTGTGGCAAGTCCACCCTGCTGCGCATGCTGGCGGGGCTGGAGGCGATTACCTCCGGCGACCTCGTCATCGGCGGCACGCGCGCCAACGAGCTGCCGCCGCAGAAGCGCAACATCGCCATGGTGTTCCAGTCCTACGCGCTGTTCCCGCATCTGAAGGCTGCGGAAAATATCGGTTTCGGCCCAAAAATCCGCGGCGAGAACCGCGCCGCGATCGACGACAAGGTCAAGAAGGCGTCGGGCGTGCTCAACCTCTTCTCCTATCTCGACCGCTATCCAAGGCAATTGTCGGGCGGCCAGCGCCAGCGCGTCGCCATGGGCCGCGCCATCGTGCGCGAGCCTTCGGTCTTCCTCTTCGACGAGCCGCTTTCCAATCTTGACGCGCAATTGCGCGTGCAGATGCGCACCGAGATCAAGGCGCTGCACCAGCGGCTGAAATCGACCATCGTCTACGTCACCCACGACCAGATCGAGGCGATGACCATGGCCGACCGCATCGTCGTGATGGATCGCGGCCGCATCCAGCAGGTCGGCCAGCCGCTGGAGCTCTACGACAGGCCGGCCAACAAATTCGTCGCCGGCTTCATCGGCTCGCCCTCGATGAGCTTCGTCTCCGGCGCGCTGAAGACGGCCGGAGCCAAGTCCTGGTTTGAAACGACGAGCGGCGGCCGCCTGGCGCTCTCGGGCGAGGCAGCTTCCGGCGGCGACACGGTCGAGGCCGGCATCAGGCCCGAGCATTTCGTGGTTGGCGCCGGCGACGATGCCATCGCCATCAAGGTCGATGTCGTCGAGCCGACCGGGTCGGAAACCCATGTCTACGGCTCGGTCGGCGGCGACGCGGTGCGTGCGGTGTTCCGCGACCGGCTGCAGGTAAGGCCGGGCGACCGGCTGCCGGTGAGCGTCGACCCGCGTAACATCCACCTCTTCGACAAGGCGACGGGCCTACCGCTCTGAGATGATGACATGAAGACCCCGGCCGACATCATCACCCGCCTGCAACTGATGTCGCAGGACGGCACCAAGTCGGATCGCCGGCTAGCCGGGCTGGTGCTTTCCGACCTCGATTTCGCCTCCAAGGCCGCGATCTCGGAGATTGCCGCGCGCGTCGGGGTCAGCGAACCGACCGTCACCCGCTTCTGCCGCAATCTCGGCTGCGAGGGCCTGCGCGATTTCAAGTTCTACCTGGCGCAGGCGATCGCCATCGGCGGCCAGTATCTGTCGCCGGAGCCGCTCAGCCGCGACGCGCGCGAGCAGCGCATCGCCTCGGCGATAACCGAGGCGGCGATCGCCGCCATCCAGCGCGCCAGCGAAAACCTCGACATGACGACGCTGATGGATGTCGCCGCCCGCATCGCCGCTTCCGGCAACGTGCTGTGCATCGGCTCGGGCGGCATTTCCTCAATGATGGCGACCGAGATGCAGAACCGGCTGTTCCGGCTTGGGCTTTCGGCGCTCGCCCAGATCGACGGCCAGTTGCAGCGCATGTTTGCCGCGGTGGCGACGCCCGAGACGACGCTGGTCGCCTTCTCGGTGTCGGGCTATGCGCGCTCGGTGATCGAGGCGGTCGAGGTGGCGCAGCAATATGGCGCCGCCACCGTCGCCATCACCGCGCCGGACTCCGCGCTGGCAAAAGCCGCCGACACGGTCATCCTTCTGCAGTCCGTCGAGGACGGCAACATCTACAAGCCGACCTCGTCGCGCTACGCGCTTTTGGCGATCCTCGACATGATCGCCACCACGGTCGCGGAATCGCGCGGACCGAAAGTGCTGGAGAACCTGCGCCGCATCAAGCAGAGCGTGAACACGCTGAAAGTGGACGATCCGAAGCTGCCGCTGGGGGATTGAGAACCGACAGGCTGCATCAACTCAAACCTGGATTATCCCGAAAGAGCCTTAACGCTCTCCGCTAACGCGATCGGTTCACCCACTATCCGCAGCGTCTTCAGCCGCGAGGTGCCGCCGGCAACCACCGAAACGCCCGACGCCGGAACACCCAGCGCCTTGGCCAGCATCCGTTCCAGCGCTTGATTGGCGGCGCCGTTCTCCGGCACGGCGCGCACGCGCGCCTTGAGATGACCGCGTCCGTCGGCGGCGGTCTCGACGCCGTCGATCCGGTCGAGGGCCGCCTTCGGCGTCAGCCGCACGTAAAGGTCGATGCCGTTCTCGCGCAGCCGGAACGGCGTGCTCATCAGCCGCCGGCCACGACCCAGGACCAGACGGTGGTGACCAGAAACTGCCGGATGAAGAAAAGGATCAGAAGCAGGATGATCGGCGAAATATCGATGCCGCCAAGATCGGGCATGAAGCGGCGGATCGGGCGCAAGGCCGGCTCGGTCAGCCGGTAGAGCATGTTGCCGACGGAACCGACGAACTGATTGCGCGAATTGACGACGTTGAAGGCGTAGAGCCACGAAAAGATCGCCGAGGCAATGATGATCCACCAGTAGATATCAAGCGCCATGACGATTGTCTGAATAAGGGCGATCATGCCGGTCTCCAAATTGTCGCCGACATGTAGCCATTGCTTGGCGTGCGGGCAAGGCCCGCGGGCTTGGCGAGCGGGCAAGGCCCGCCCGCCACTGCGCTTGTGGCCGGCCCGGTCTTTCGCCTTGACATCAAACGGCCGCGACCGATACAAGCCCATCCGCTGGAACGGGGCTGTAGCTCAGCTGGGAGAGCGCATCGTTCGCAATGATGAGGTCAGGGGTTCGATCCCCCTCAGCTCCACCAGCCAGCGCAAGCATTTGCGCTCGTCGGCTTTCGCCTCCTCCTCACTCAGAATTTTGTGACCGCCGGATTTCAGGCCGCGTGCTTGGAACCAATAGCGGGGCAAGACGGTTCAGCTATACTTTTGAAGCTGACATGCCCCGGCCGGCTGGGTAAGCGGCGATGCTTTGAGGAGTTCCCACCATGCAGATTTCGTCCAGGTTCCGTTCCGTCGCGGTCGCGGCAATCGCCGCCGCCGGCGTGAGCATTGCCAGCGCCGCGCATGCCGACAGCGGCACGATCCGCTTCTCCGTCTACAAGGCGGCCTTCTTCATCGGCGGTTCCGGCGGCGAGGGCACGTTGACCTTCCATGGCAAACGCTATCCGATCTCGATCGGCGGCGTCTCGGGCGGCCTCGCCTTCGGCGCGTCCAAGACCTATTTTCAGGGCAGGGTGCGCCACATCCGGCGGGCCAGCGATGTGACGGGCGTCTACGGCGCGGCCGGCGGCGGCGGCGCGCTCGGCAGAGGCGCCCAGGTGATCGTCATGACCAACGACAAGGGCGCCCAGCTCGAGCTCACCGGCAGGCAGGTCGGCCTGCAAGTCAATGCCGATCTCAGCGGCATCAGCATCGCGCTGAAGCGGTAGGAGCCGCAGCTTCCCGCTCTTCGTGGACGGGCCGGCAAAGGCGCAGCCTGGGCGCCGAATGCCGGCCACTGCGGGCGAAGCAGCAGGCAGGCCGCTTGGCTACGGCCTGAGGGGCCTCAATCGTCCCAATCATCCCAATTGTCTTCGTCCTGCGGCGGGTAGTTTGGAACAACCCGGATAATCGGCCGCGGACGCTGATAGCGCCAGTAATACTCGTCCGGCGGCTGCGGCTCATAGGTGCGGTAAGCGGGCCGGTCGTAGTGGTGACGCCTCCAGTATTTGTGCTTCTTGTGCGGCCGCACACAATAACCATCCTCGGTCAGATAAGCGCATGTGACACGCGCCTCCTGTAGCAGGCCATTTCTGGCCGGCACGCCAATCATCGGAGCCGCCTGGACCACAGGCATCACCGCCAGCATGGTTCCGGCAAGGGCAAGAACGGATAATTTCATCGGCCTCTCCAATCTCTCCAGATTAAGCCCGGAAGAACGTCCTGATTGGGGGCGATTTGCGGCGGCCGGGATCACTTTGATTTTCGGCCGCACATATGAGCGTTAGATGATGGATCGCGCCGGCATGGCCGAAGGCCGCCTTCAAGCTTGAGGTCACGAGGGCGGCCACCGTCTTTCGCACCATCCCGCGCGGGGGCCACCCTATAAGGATAACGCTAGTTAGCCAGCTGATCGAGAAGCGTGTTTATTTCCCCTTTCTTTGGAGCTTCGGGCGAAAAAGGGGCGGCTTGCGCGTCAACCGGGGTGGGTTCGGCCGCCGGCGCGGCGGTCTCGGCTTCGGTCTTGCCACTGGTATCCGAACTCGCCGGCGGCGGCGTCGCGTTTTCCGTATTGCCGTTGTCGGGCGCAACGGGTGCTTCCGGAGCGGGGGACGGGGTTTTGGGCCGGGGCGCGGCGTTGCGCAGAAGATCGCCGATCAGATCAGCCGCTCCCTTGCCGTCGCCGTTCGAGCCGATTTGGCCCGGGATCAGCTTGTCGAGCTTCAGTTTTCCGGTTGGCAGTCCAAGGCGGCTCAACATGTCCAGCGCGCCCTGCGGGTCGTTCGCCAATGCGCTCAGGTCCGGATAGGCCCGGGGCGCGAACAGCGGGCCTTGGACCACGACCGGCACCCCGATGCCGTTCACGGCGACGTCGCCTCCCTGTCCGGCAAGCGAAGCGACGACGCGGGGATTGAGGCGGATGTCGAGCGTCTGGTCGGCGAGGTCTATCCTGCCCGAGCCGTCCATTCGCACCAGCGGACCCAGCAGGCTGATGTCCGTCGTCTGAGCGACGCCGTTCTCGATTACAAAAGAGGCGCCGAGCTCGGTGAACGTCGTTTTCTTGGTCTGATCCTGCTTGAAGCCGCCGGCGAGCAGCCCGACCAAGTTGTTGTAGACCTCCGCTATGTCGATGCCGCGGAAGGCGCCGTCGCTGAATTTTGCCGCCGCCTTGCCGCCGAGGGATCGGGCAAGCGATTTGGTGGTCTTTCCCGCGCCTGAGACCGCGACCGTCGCATTGAGCGTGCCTTCGATGCGGTCGAAACCAGCCGCGTCACGGAGCAAGGGCGCCGCGGCCGCGCCGGCGATCGCAGTGTTCAGGTCCAAGGAAGCGGCGTCCTGGGAGCCGTCGGCCGTCATGTCCGCGGCGATCGTGCCGCCGTAGAAGGGGCTTTGCGGCACGTTCAGGTGAGCCTTCCCATCCGCCACCGTCAAGCTGGTCGCCACCGGCCCGGCAAAGACCTTTCCATAGCCGAGCTTGTCGGCCTGGATATCCACCTTGGCATCAAGTCCCTTGAGGAAAGAGAGATCGATCGACGCGTCGGTTGCCGCGCCCGGCTTCTGCTTGCCGCCGGCGGTGGCTCCGCCGCTGCCGGCGAGCGCCGCAAAGTCAAGCGTCGCGAAATTGAGCGACGTCCGGATTGCGAGAGGCTCTCCCAGTTTCACCGAGCCCTGTCCCGACGCCTTGACGCCGTTCAGAGCGATGGTGGCCTTCCGGAAGGAGAATTGCTCCGGGCCGGCATCGACATCGCCCTTGAAGGCAAAGTCCTGCAGACTGCGGGAAGCGCCTTGCCCCAACCATTGCATCAGCTTGTCGACCGAGGGCGAGGTGGCGGAGACCTGACCCTTGAACGTGCCGCCAACCCCGACAGCGCCGCTTATGCTGCCTTCGAGGTATTTGGAGGAAACCGAAAGGCTGATCGGGCCGGACGCGTCGGCAACGGAGCCGCCGGCCAGAAAGGACGCGGGCGCGACATGGGACTTGAACGCCACGGGCTGCCCCCGCCAGACGAGCTTGCCCGTCACATCGACCGGCTTGCCGACATCGCGAACCTTCGCGTCAAGGTCGAGCTCGGTGATGTCGCCCGCCGTCCGGGCTTCGACAAGCGCCGCAAGCGGAAGCTTGCCTTGCCTGATCCCAATCGTTCCCTGCAGATTGGCGCTGCTGCGTATGCGCTCGGCGGAAAGGCCGCGAAAAGCGAACCCCATGTCGACGGTCAGCTTGCCCGACAACGGCACGGATTGTCCGGCAAGCTTCGCTATAGAGCCGATGTCCAGCCCTGAACTCGCAATATTGCCCTGTACGGTCGGCGGTGTTTCACCGACATTCGTCGAGGCTGTCGCTGTGAGGTTTCCGGCATCCAGGCCTAAGTGTCCCAGCTTTGCCTCGAGATGCCCGTCACGCAGCGTCGCGGCGAGCTGGACGTCGGAAGCGCGTATCTTGCCGCTGACCAGTTCATCGACTGCAACGCTGATGTCCGCGTCGAAAGCCGACAGCATGGCGAGGTCGGGTTCGCCGGAGCCGGCCGAAGCCTTGCTCCCGCTCGAACCGCCCTTGCCGATATCGCTCAAGAAGTCGATATCGACGCGCTTTGCCGCCAGGTCGGCGAAGAAGTGGTGCCGCGCGCCGGGCTGAAAGAGCGCGTCCATCTGGAAGCTCTGGTCGCCGATCTCGAACTTTCCGCCCCTGATCTGATAACTGCCGTTCCCGTTGAGCTGGATCTCTCCACTGGCCTCCAGTGAAGAGAATTTGGCAACCGGTGCCGGCTCCAGCCGCGCCTCGATGGCGATTTGGGCCGGCAGCCGTTTCAGGATAGGCCTCAAGGCGGAAAGGCTCCCGCTCATTTCGACGCGGCGGCCGCCGCTGGTACCGGCCAATGAAAACGAGACCTCCCGGTCGAGGTCCGGAACCCTCAGATCGGCGTCGATTGCCGTCACCTTGGCGGCATTGCCGGTCGACCCGCCTGAGGCAATGGTGCCGTTCGTTATCGTCACTTGGTTGATGGCCAGCCGCTCGAGTGTGCCGACAACAGCCGCGAACGGATCGGCCTGAACATCCTTCGGTTCCGCGGGTGATGCCGCATTCGCCGAAGCCTTGAGCGCGATTGTCGGATCCGCCAGCGCGACAGACTGTATCTCAAGCTTTTTCGACCATAGCGACGACAGCGTTATCGACGTCGAGAACCGTGGAGCGGATATCGCGATGTCGCCCGTGCCGGTCGAGAGCGAGATGTCGTCCGCGACCACCGCCAGCCTGGGCAGCAGCGACAGTCTGACAGGTCCGTCCAGCCGAATGGTCATTCCGGTCGCGGATGACAGTTGCCGGCTCAGTTCGGCACGAACCCAGTCGGTTGAAACAAGCGCGGGCAAAACGAAAAGCAGCCCGACGACAAGAACGACAGCTACGGTGAGTGCGGCGACGATTTTTCTCACATCGACCAGCCTAAATAATCGGAAGAATCAGTATCGTTGAGCATACATGCTTCCGGCGCCCGACTGAATCCTGCCGGACCACGGGCTTCGCGCCGAACGAATTTCGGACCGTTCCAGGGAGCCCGTCGGCCCTTTCGCCGAGGGCCGTCGCGATCGAAGCCATTTGCGCGCAAGTGTTTCCAGACCAAAAGGTTTGGAAACGATCAGCCGGTTTCCGAGCCATTCCCGTGAAACAGACCAGGCGCATTTTCCGGGACCCGCCGCCGACATATCAGCCATTTCAATGGAGGACGTGCCAATGTCTGCGCTCGGAACCCTGCTCCGTTTCAGCCGCGCCATCATCCAGGCGCACAACAATGCCAAGGTCAGAAACCTGATGGATGTCCCTCCGCCCGAAACCCGCGGCCATATGGGCCGGCATGTTTCGCCCGATGCCTCCGAAAAAGAGCCTGGCGCCACTCAACCCGGAGGACGCTGACGCAAGCGGAGTCTCGAGCCGACCTAACCCCACTCATCGGGAGACCGCCGTCGCTTTGTGATTGCGTTGGCGCGCATACGCCACACAGGCATCCACCGTGCTGACGCAGAGCGCATCGATGCTGTTCGGCAGATTGTTGTCGCCGGCATAGGCAACCTCGGCGACATGACCGCCGATCATGCGGATCTGCGTGTTGCAATAGCCGCCAGGAGCGACGTTGACCGACCCTCCAACCGCGGGGATCGCCCCCACGGCCATCGTGGGCACAGCGATGCTGAGGTTGCCGCGTTGCACCGTGCGCTGATAGGTCCAGATATGGCCGGATGATCCCACATCGGCCGTCGCGGTCGGAAAGCCGGCGCACATGCGGACATCGGCCTCGCTTAGACCGACCATCTCCTTGCGGGCCGCAGCCGTGGTGGCGTCGATCTTCGCGATGCTCGACCTATCGTCGGGGATGACGCAGGACGACAGGATGAAGATGCCTGCCGCGACAAAGGCAAGTTTTCGAATACGCCAGGATGTCATGCCGTCGGTCGGAGTTGTACGCCGCCCCGGCGCCCTCCTGCCTACCTAGGCAATCGACCAAAGGCGTCAACCCGAGATAAGTGCGGAATGCCCGGCGCCTTCCCGCGCCGATGCGCTCATACCACCCGCAGATAGCTCGTCATGCCGGTCTTCTGGTGCTCGATGATGTGGCAATGCAGCAGCCAGTCGCCGGGATTGTCGGCGACGAAGCCGAGCTGCACCTTCTCGTCGGGCTGGATGAGATATGTGTCGGAAACGAACGGCTGGACGGCTCTGGTCGATGACGACAGCACCTTGAAGCTCAGGCCGTGCAAATGGATCGGGTGCGCGTGCGGCGTGAGGTTCTCCATGTCGATGATGTAGCTGCGGCCGAGTTTCAGTTCGGCGAGCGGCGCCGTCGGGTCAGGCGTGTCGCCCGGCCACGGCACCTTGTTGATCGCCCAGAAACTGTAGCCGAGCGAGCCGCAAATGCCGTCGGCCGCGACGTTTTCGGCCGTGGCGCTCAGCGCCAGCGGAATCCGCTTGGCGCCGGCAAGGTCTACCTCCGCCACCGGATTGGCTTCGAGCGGGCCGAGATCGCGCAGATCGTGCTTCAGCGATTTGCCGACCGAGCGCAGCGTCGCCAGGATTTTCGGCTTGGTGCCCCGGACGTCGCGCAGGCTGACGATCGCGCCCTCCTCGTCGGGCATGCGGATGGCAAGCTCGAGCCGCTGGCCGGGTCCCAGTTGCAGCGCATCCGGCGTGAACCGTTGCGGCACCGGGTTGCCGTCGAGCGCTATGACCGTCGCCTCGGCGCCGTCGACGCGGAAGGCATAGATGCGGGTGACGTCGGTGATGGCCGCCCTAAGCCGCACCAGCCCGCCGGCCGGCGCATCGAATTGCGGCTGGTCGAGCCAGTTGGCGGTGCGCACGGTGCCGAAAGTGCCGGCCTTGGCCGCGTCGCGCGGCCTGAACGGCTCGATGAACTGGCCGTCGTCGCCAAGCCGCCAGTCGCGCAGGTTGACGACCATCTCGACATCGAAGACCGGGTCGTTCGGGTTCTCGACCACGATCACGCCGGTCAGGCCGTGCCCCATCTGGATCAGCGTGTTGCAATGCGGGTGATACCAGAACGTGCCGGCGTCGGGCGGCGAAAACGCGTAGTCGAAACCGTCGCCCTGATAGACATAGGGCTGCACCAGGAACGGCACGCCGTCCATCTTGTTGGGAACGCGGATGCCATGCCAGTGGATGGTCGTCGGATCGTCGATGCCGTTGATCAACCGCGCGGCGAACGGCTCGCCCTTCCTCATCCTGACGACCGGCGGCATGCCCGCTTCGCCGTAGGTCAGCACATTCTTCGTCGGCGCGCCGTCCATCAGCCGCGCCTCGATGCTCGCGGTCCTCAGGACCAGCGGCTCGGGCTTCGGCGCCGCCCAGCCGGCAAACTTGCCGGCGGCCGAGAGGCCGATACCGGCCGCGCCGGCAGCCGCGGCGCCTTGCAGGAGTTTGCGGCGTGTGAGGGCCGACATTGGATTCCCAAATAGATGAGTGGCTGCCTCAGGCTTTACCACCATTCGCGCCGTTCCCGAAACGGACAGATCGCCGCTCCGGGTGCCTGTCAATCCGCGACCGCGGCGAGATGTCCGTCGCCAAAGTCCTTGAGCACCAGTTTTGAGACGCTTTCGCCGATCCGCCGCGTAGCACTGGGAATTTCGCGGTCGAGACGGGAAAAGCGTGTCCGGCGTCGTGACGGATCGGGAACCGGCACCGCCTCGATAAGGCGCCGCGTGTAGGGATGGCGCGGGTTGGAAAAGACCTGGTCGCGGCTGCCGATCTCGACGATCTGGCCGAGATACATGACGGCGACGCGGTCCGAGATGTTCTCGACGACTGCCATGTCATGCGAGATGAAGAGATAGGCGACGCCGAATTCGCGTTGCAGCTCCTTCAAAAGATCGAGCACGCGCGCCTGCACCGAGACATCGAGGGCCGACACGCTCTCGTCGGCGATGATCAGCTTCGGCCTCAGCGCCAGCGCCCGGGCGATGCAGATGCGCTGGCGCTGGCCGCCGGAAAATTCATGCGGATAGAGCTCCATCTGTGCCGCCGACAGGCCGACCCGCTCGAACAGAGCAGCCACTTGGCTCTGGCGTTCCTGCCGTGAGCCGATGCCGTGGATCAGAAGCGGCTCGGCCACCAGATCTCCGACGCGCATGCGCGGATCGAGCGAAGCGTAAGGATCCTGGAACACCATCTGCACGTCGCGGCGCACCGCCTTGCGCGCGTCGCCGCCAAGCCCGGAGAGCTCGCGGCCGCCGATCGTCACGCCGCCGGTATAGGGCACGAGGCCGGCCAGCGCCTTGGCGGTGGTGGACTTGCCGCAGCCGGATTCGCCGACCAGCGCCAGCGTCTCGTTGGGCGCGATCGAGAAGGAGACGCCCTCGACGGCGTGTACTCGCCGGTTGACGCGGCCGAAGAAGCCGCCGCGCAGGTCGAAGCGGACATGGAGGTCGTTCACCACCGCCACCTTGTCCTGCCCGGTTGCGTCGGTTGCCCCTCCCGTGACGCGCCGACCGGCGCCCGAGCCGATGCGCGGAACGGCGGCCAGCAATTCTTGCGTATAGGCGGCCCGCGGCCTGGCGAAAATGTCGGCGATGGCGCCTTCCTCGACCATGCGGCCGTTGCGCATGACGATGACCCGATCGGCCATTTCAGCGACGACGCCCATGTCGTGGGTGATGAGGATCACGCTGGTGCCGTGCTGGCGCTGCAGGTCGCGCAGCAGCTCCAGCACCTCGCCCTGGACCGTGACGTCGAGCGCCGTCGTCGGCTCGTCGGCGATGAGCACGTCGGGCTCCAGCGCCAGCGCCATGGCGATCATCACCCGCTGGCGCATGCCGCCCGACAATTCGTGCGGAAACTGCTTCAGCCGGCTTTCGGCTTCGGAAATTCGAACCGCCTTCAGCGCCTCGACCGCGCGCCGTTGCGCCTCGGCGTGGGAAAGGCCGGTATGCGCCTCGATCGATTCGGTGAGTTGCCGGCCGATCGACAGCACCGGATTGAGCGACGTCATCGGCTCCTGGAAAATCATGGCGATGCGATCGCCGCGAATGCCGCGCATGCGGCGCTCGTCGAGCGCCGTCAGTTCGATGGCACTGCCATCCTTGTCGAAGAGCCGGATCGTCCCGGAAGCGATGCGGCCGGCCGGCTGCGGCAGGAGTTGCATGATCGCCAGCGCCGTCATCGACTTGCCGGAACCGGACTCGCCGGCGATGCACAGCGTCTCGCCGCGTCTTAGCGACAGCGACAGGCCGGACACCACTTCGCGCTCGCCGTCCTCGCCGCGCACACCAACGCAGAGGCCGGTGATTTCGAGCACCGGCCCCGCGGCCGCCTTTGCGACGGCGTCAGCGTGTTCGTCGACCACGACTGCGCTCATTCAAACACGCAGCGCGGGAAGTAGAACGACACCACCCAGTTCGGCATGTCGACGATCTCGCTGATCCTGAGATCGCCGCAGACCGAGACCAGCATGTAGGCATCGACCGGGTCGAGCTTGTAACGGGCGGACAGCAGGTCGACCATCTGGCTGACTGCCTCCCTGGCTCCGGCCATCAGGTCCGGTCCGATGCCCGTCGTCACCTCGTAGCCCTTGGCGTCGAGATGCCGCGTCACCGGGCCGGGCGTGGTGAAACGCGGCGTCTTCAGCCGCGCGTCCTTCACCAGGTCGAGCTTCAGCACGACGTCCATCGGGCTCTCGATCGCCGTGCCGCATACCTCGCCGTCGCCTTGCGCGGCATGGGTGTCGCCGACCGAGAACAGCGCGCCGGGCACTTCCACCGGCAGATAGAGAATGGTGCCCGCGGCAAGGTCGCGGATGTCGAGATTGCCGCCGACACGCCGTGGCGGCACCACCGAATGCCGGCCCATCTCGGCCAACGCGTTGCCGATGGTGCCGGCGAACGGTTTCAGCGGCACGCGGGCGTTCGTCCCGAACAACGCCGGCTCGAGCGAGGCGGCGTCGTATCTCCAGATGTTGAGCGCCGGTTCCTTGAAGTCGTCGGCGAGCAGGCCGAAGCCCGGGATGTTCGCCGTCCAGCCGAAGCCGGACGGTTTGAAGAGCTCGATCGTCACCTTCAGCGCATCGCCGGGCTCGGCACCCTCGACGAAGATCGGCCCGGTCACCGGATTGACCTTGGAGAAGTCGAGCCGGGCCACGTCGGCGACCGTGCTGTCGGCCTGGAGCTGGCCGCCCGCCGCGTCGAGGCACTGGAACTCGAGCGTCGAACCGGGCGCCACCCGTTCGGCCGGGGCGAAGGAATTGTCCCAGCCGAAATGGTGATGGCGTCCGTGGATGGTGTAGTCGCAGTTACTGCACATCTTTCACATACACATTGTCGTAGTTGATCGGGATATGGACCGGGTCGACATAGAGATTGTCGGCGCCGCCCATGCGGGCTGATTTCAGCGTGAAGCGCTGCTCGTTGAAGACCGGCGCCCAGGGCGCGTCCTCCATGATCTTGTCATAGATCGCGCTCCACATCTTCTCGCGTTCGTCGGACTTGGCCGGGTCGACGACGGAATCCGCCTCGGCCGCCTTGGCGTCGAGGTCCTTGTTGCAATACCACGACCAGTTCCAGCCGCCCGGCACAGCGCCGGCGCAACCGAGGATCGGGCCGTAGAAATTGGAGGGATCCGGGAAGTCGGCGATCCAGGCCATGCCGCCCGACCAGATCATCGGCGCGCCGGCCTTGTCGCCGCCGGCGGCGATCACATTGGCCTGGGCCAGCGACTGGATGCTGGCCTTGATGCCGATGGCCGCCAGATCCTGCTGGATCGCCTGGGCGATGCGCGGATTGGGATCGGTGTTCATGGCGAAGAGCTGCGTCTCGAAGCCGTCGGGGTGGCCGGCTTCGGCAAGCAGGGCCTTGGCCTTGGCGACGTCATAGGCATAGCCCTTGAACGCCTTGTCGTAGCCGGGCATCGAGGGCGGCAGCGGCTGGTTGGCCGGCACCGCGCGATTGTTGATCATCTGGACGATGCGGCCCTTGTTGATCGCCATGTTGACGGCCTGGCGCACCTTGACATTATCGAAGGGCGCCATGGTGGTGTTCATGGTGACGTAGCCGGTGTGCAGCTGTCCGCCCACCACGACGCGCGCCTTCTGCTCCGGATCGTTCATCACCTCCTGGAACTTGGCCGGCGGAATGCCGTCGCCGGGCACGTCGATCTCGCCCTTCTGCAGGCGCAGCAGCGCCACGATCGGCTCCTGGCCGATCTCGAAGGTGATCTTGTCGAGATGCGGCAGGCCCTTGTGCCAATAATCGGGATTGCGCTCGAAGACGATGCGCTGGCCGAGCGTCCATTCGGCGAGCTTGAAGGCGCCGGTGCCGACCGGATGCTTGCCGAAATCGGCGCCGTACTTCTCGACCTCCTCCTTCGGCACGACATGCGAAAAGTTGATCGCCATGACATGCAGGAAGGTGGCGTCCGGCCGGGTCAGCTCGAACTTGATCGTGTAGGGGTCGACCACGGTGACGCCGGAGAGGCCTTCCGCCTTGCCGGCGGCGACATCGTCATAGCCGTTGATCGAGCCGAAAAAGCCGGCGCCCGGGCTCTGCGTCTTCGGGTTGGTGACGCGGTCGAGCGAATATTTGACGTCGTCGGCGGTCATCTCGCGGCCGTTGTGGAACTTCACGCCATGGCGCAGCTTGAAGGTGAAGGTCTTGCCGTCGGGCGAGATCTCGTAGCTTTCGGCGAGATCGGGCTTGAGCTTGGTCGTGCCGGGCTCATAGTCCATCAGCCCGTCGAACAGGCTCTTGATCATCGACCAGTTCTGCCAGTCATAGCCGATCGCCGGGTCGAGGGTCGCGACATCGTCCTTGTAGGTGATGGTGATGGCGCCGCCCTGCTTGATGTTCGGGTCGACCGCGTCCTCGGCGCGCGCGCTTGCCATGCCGAGCATCAGCACAAGCGCCGATGCCGCGACGGTGGATGCGAGAAACGTTTTCATTTTTATGTTCCCTTTCTCTGTTCGGTTTTCATTTTCATCTGAGTTTAATCCGGGGGTCGATGAAGGGGGCGATGATGTCGGCGAGAAGGTTGCCGAGCACGATGGCGAAGGCCGAGACCAGGGTGACGCCCATGATGATCGGGACGTCGACACGCTGGATGGCCTGCCAGGCCAACTGGCCGATGCCGGGCCAGCCGAACACGCTTTCGACCACCACGATGCCGCCCATGAAGATGCCGACGTCGATGCCGATCATGGCGACGACCGGCAGGATGGCGTTGGGCAGCGCGTGACGAAACAGGATGGCGCCGCGTGCCAGCCCCTTGGCGCGAGCGGTTCGCATATAGTCCTGGCGCAGCACGTCGATCATCGACGAGCGCATCATGCGCGCGTACCAGCCGGCGCCGAGTATGCCCATGGTCAGCGACGGCAGCACGAGGTGGCGCCAACTGCCGTAGCCGCCGATCGGGAACCAGCCGAGCCTGACGGCGAAGACGTAGAGCAGCAAAAGGCCGACGACGAATTGCGGCGCCGAGACGCCGACGAAGGAGGCGACCATCAAGGTCTGGTCGGTGGCGGTGCCGCGCCTGACGGCGGCGATCAGCCCCATGGTGAGGCCGATGGCCAGCTCGCTCAGGATGGCGCCGACCATCAGCAGCAGGCTGGCCGGCAGCCGCGAGACGATGAGTTCGGTGACTTCCGAGCGCTGGATGTAGGAGCGGCCGAGATCGCCACTGACGAGCCTCGTGAGATAGTGCCAGTACTGGACGATGAAGGGCTGGTCGAGTCCGAGCTGGCGTCGGATGTTCTCCACCGTTTCGGGGGTGGCGCTGCGCCCGGCGATCTGGCGCACCGGATCGGCCGGCAAAAGATAGAGCAGCGCGAAGGTGATCAGCGAGACGCCGAGCAGGATGAGCAGCGACTGGATGAGCCGGCGGCCGAGATAGGCGATCATGACCGGTCCCCCATTATTCCCGGCCCCTCTGCGTCGGGTCGAGGATGTCGCGCAGCGCGTCGCCGATCAGGTTGAAGGCCAGCGCGAGCGCCAGGATCGCGGCGCCCGGGAAGAACACCAGCCAGGGCGCCGCCTGGAAATAGGTCTGGTTCTCGAAGATGATGTTGCCCCACGATGCCGTCGGCGGCTGCACGCCGATGCCGAGATAGCTGAGCGTGGCTTCGAGCAGCACCGTGGTCGAGATGCCAAGCGTGCCCCAGACGATGATGGTCGGCAGGAGATGCGGCAGGATGTGGCGGATGAGGATACGCGGCGCGCTCGCCCCTATCGTGCGCTCGGCATCGATGAACTCGCGTTCGGAGAGCGACGAGGTTTCGGTGTAGATGACGCGCGCGGTCTGCACCCAGTTGACCAGCGCGATCACCATGGCGACGATCCAGAGGCTCGGCTCGAACACCGCCGCCAGGCAAATGGCTAAAAGCAGCGCGGGAAAGGCCATCATCAGGTCGGTGAAGCGCATCAGCGCGCTGCCGATCCAGCCGCGGAAATAACCCGCCGTGACGCCAACCAGCGTGCCGATCAGAAGCGCCACGCCGTTGGCGACGATGCCGATGATCAGCGAGGTGCGGGCGCCGAACAGGATGCGGGTCAACAGGTCGCGGCCGAGCAGGTCGGTGCCCAGCCAGAACTTGGCGTTCGGCGGCAAAGGCGAGCCTTCGAGCGTCAGGCCGTCGAACATCTGCTCGTTGGGATCGTAGCCGGTCAGCCATGGCGCGAGGATGGCGCCGGCAAGCACGATGGCGATAATGAACAGCCCGAGCAGCGCCAGCGGCCGCCTGACCAGCCGGCGCCAGACGCCGGCGCGCGGCTTTGCCGGCATCCGGCCCGCCGAAAGGTCAGGCGCGATGGGATTGGTCATCGCCGCCCTCCGCTTCCGTCATCGCCACGATGCGCCGGGCCGCTTCCTCGACGCTGATCTGCCAGTTCATCGCCAGCGATCTGAGCTGCGCGTAGGCGCGGTCGTCGTCGCCGCCTTTCGACAATGCCGCGACCGCGCGCACGATGGTCTGGCGCTCGCCGACGCGCTGGCGCAGCGACGCGATCTCGCCGGCAAGCTGCCTGCGCGCCTCGAAACTCTGCCGGGCGATGAGCAGCGCGCTGTAGACGCCAGCGGTCCCGACAGGTTTCAGCAATTGCGCATCGGCCTTGTGCGACAGCGCCCATTCGATGCGGCCCGGCGCCTCCGAGCCGATCAGCGCCACCAGCGGCATCGGCGCCTCGCCGGGCTTCCACGGGAACTGCTCGTCGAAGCCAAGGTCGGCGTCGAAGAACACGAAATCCGCCGCGAGCGACTCCGCCGGCAGATGCGGCCAGCACTCGACCGCCGCGAGGCCGATCGCCGACAACTGCCTGGTGATCGCCTGCACCGTGGTGTGCGGACGATGCAGCACGAACGCCTTGGCGCCGCCGAGATTGGGGATGCGCGCGGCGCGGCTCACGACACCACCCTGAGCCGCGGACGGCCGAAGACCTTGGCCGGATCGTAGCGCGAAAGATAGGGATCGGGCCCCACCTCTTCCTCGCGGCTGACCACCTCGAAGAAGCCGTCGGCAATACGCCCGATGATCACCGGCAGAGTCGCATGCTGGGTGTGCGGATCGATGGCGATCGGCCCGAGGCGGGTCGAGAAGCGGCGCTCGGCGAAAGCTTTCGAGAATTCCGCCGGGCCGGCGTCCGGGTTGCCGGCAAGCACGTCCGCCATCACCTGCACCGAGGCATAGGCGGAGGCTTCGAAGGACGAGGCGAAGGCAGCCGGGCGCGGCGCGAAATAGGGTCCGGCCGACAGATGGCCCTTGCCCGTTTCGCCGATCGCCGGCAGCTCGCCCTCGGTGAGATTGCACGAAATCACCGGGCAGGTGCCAGGCTTGAAGGCCGCATCCTCGCGTCCCAGGTCGCGATAGGCGGCGAGGAAAGAATAGGACGAGGTGCCGATCAGGTTGTTGAGGATGAAATTCGGCCGCGTGACGCGGATTTCGTCGATCAGGCGCGAAACGTCGGTCTCGCCGATGCGCAGATAGCGTTCGCCGAGCACCTTGCCGCCGGCGTCGGCGATCAGGTCGCGCGCGACGCGGTTCATCTCCCAGCCCCATATGTAGTTCGAGCCGAGCAGGAAGCCGTTGGCGCCGAAACGCGGCGCGACATGAGCCATCAGCGGCACCAGATGCTGGTTCGGGCAGGCATGCATGTAGACGACATGCTCGTTGGCCTCGAAGCCTTCATACGGGCAGGCGTACCAGAGCATGCCGCCCGCCTTCTCCAGCACGGGAATCGTCTCCTTGCGGCTCCAGGAGGTGATGCAGCCGACGACATGGCGGGCGCTGCTGGTGCGGAAGATGTCTTCGCAGAGCGTCGCGTAGCGGTCGGCATTGCTTTGCGGATCGCGCTCGACCGGGACGAGTTCGATGCCTTGCGCGCGATCGGCGTTGATGTCGGCGATCGCCCGCATCGCCCCCAGCCGGCAGGCGTCGGAGACGAGCTGGTAGCTCCCTGACCGGGAATAGAGGATGCCGATCTCGATACGTCGTTTCAAGCAAGGCCCCAAAAATGAAAAAGCCCCGCAGCCAGCGCCGGATGGGCGAGGCATACGAGGCATTCTTGCCGCCCGGCGACCAAAGCCGGTATTTTCGCGGGCTACCCTATTCCGTACCGCCCGTCAGTCAAGCCTGAAAGTCGAACGGCCATCTAGTCCCGCAGGCTGAACACGAAGGGCGCAGTGCGGGTGACGCGCGCGCCGAGCTCCGCCGGCGGCGCCGGCACCGAGGCGCCCTGCAAGGCGCCGAGGGCCGCGCGGTCGAGATCGCCGTCGCCCGAGGATCGCGCCAGTCGGGCCGAGACCACCCTGCCGGAGGTGTCGACCGTGAAGGTCACGCTCGGCGTGCCCTCGGCCCGCCTGGAGCGCGCCGCGCTCGGATAGCGGGTGTGCCGCCTGATCCATGCCGCCAGGCTGGAATTCCAGCGCGACGGGCTGACGCTCGAGCGCGGCGCCGCATTCGAGGACAGGGGCGCGGCCGCCTTCGCCGCCGCCTTGGCGTCGATGCTGGCGGTAGTTGTCGCCTTGGGTGGAGGCGCCCTTTCCTTCCTGACCCGTTCCTTCGATTTTCCGACCGGTTTCTTCTCGGCCTTCTTCCTGGGTTCGGCCGGCTTTTGCACCCTCACTTGTGCTTCCACCAGTTTCGGTTGCGGCGGCGGAATGACGACGTCCGGGGCGATCGCCTCGACAGGGTCCGGCACGACCTCGTCCAGCGGCTTCTGCTCGCTCAGCGCGGCAATGGCCTGTTCCGCCAGCGCGGCCTGCTCGGCTTCTTGCGTATCGTCGGCATCGGATGGCTGTTCGGCCACGGGCTCGGCCTGTTCCACAGCCGGCACCGGGTCGGTTGCCGGTTTTACGCCGACAGGCTTTTCCGTGTCCGCCGCATCGGGCGGCTCCGGTGTCACCATGTCCAGCATCGCCGCCTCTTCCGGCACGGCGGGCGCGATCGCCAGCGGTGCCATCTCGACCGCCAGCGCCGGCGGCGGACCACCATCCTGCATCTCGGCGAAACTCAGGTTCTGCACCGCATAGGCGACCGCCACATGGGCGGCCAGAATGATCGCGGCGGCGCTCGTCCACAGGCCGGCCTCAGGCGCGCCGAAGCGCGGCTGGGAAATCCGGGAGCGGGCGGCGACCGTCATGGCGCCGAGTTTCCGCCCGGCGCCGGGACGAGGTTCGCGCCGGCCGCAGGCATTTCGGGCACGGCCCGCCCGCCGGCATCGTCAGCTGTTTCGAGGCCGACCAGCGCGACCTTGAGATAGCCGGCGCGGCGCAGCAGGTTCATGACTTCCATCAGGTCGCCATAGTCGACCGTCTTGTCGGCGCGCAGGAAGATGCGTGTCTGCTTGTCGCCCTTGGTGCGGCTGTCGAGCACGCCGGCAAAGGCCGGACGGGGCACGCTGTCATTGCCGATCGCCAGCGTGAGATCGGTTTTCAAAGTCAAGAACAGCGGTGTCTCGGGTCGCGGCGCCGGCGTTGCCGTCGATCCGGGCAGGTCGACATTGACGTCGACGGTGGCGAGCGGCGCCGCGACCATGAAGATGATCAACAGCACCAGGATGACGTCGATGAATGGCGTGACGTTGATGTCGTGGCTTTCCTCGAGATCGTCGCCGGCAGTCTCGCGAATCCGCGCCGCCATCGCCGTTACTCCGCCGCCATGGCGGTTGCCGGCGGCACTGTGCGGAAATCGAGGTCGCGGCTCACCAGCCGCTCGACGCCGGCTGAGGCGTCGGCCAGGATCTGCCTGTAGCCGGCTATCGAGCGCGCGAAGACGTTGTAGATGACGACCGCCGGAATGGCCGCGACAAGGCCCATGGCGGTCGCAAGCAGCGCCTCGGCGATGCCGGGCGCCACGACCGCCAGATTGGTGGTCTGCGCCCGCGAGATGCCGATGAAGGCGTTCATGATGCCCCAGACGGTGCCGAACAGGCCCACGAAGGGCGCCGTCGAACCGATGGTGGCGAGCAGGCCGGTGCCGCGCGACATGCGCCGGGCCGCCGCCGCCTCGATGCGCGCAAGCCTGGAGGCGACGCGTTCCTTCAGGCCATCGCCGGAGGCATGGTCGAGCGCGCCGGCCGAAAGCGTCCTTTCTTCTTCCGCCGCCCGCACCAGAAGCGCGGCCGGGCCGCCGCTGTGGCCAAGCGCGCGGCCGGCTTGCATCAGCGTCGCGGCGTTGCCGATCGCGGCGGCGGCGCGGCGGGCGCTCAGCTTGCCGCCGAACACCTCCAGCGACTTGGCGAGCCAGATGGTCCAGGTGACCAGGGAAGCGAAGGCCAGTCCGACCATCACCGCCTTCACGACGATGTCGGCATTCATGAACATGCCCCAGGGCGAAAGGTCATGCGGCAGCGCCAGCGAGATGGAGCGCTCTTCGCCTGTGGCGCTGTTCGGGGCCGGCTGGATGCCCGGTTCCACGGGCGTGGCGACGGCCGCCCGCGCCGCCGGCATTTGCAGGGCCGGAGCGACCGGTGCTTGCGCTGCCGGAGCCTGCCCGAGGGGAGCCAGCACGGCGGGCGCCGCCGGCTGTTCCTGCGCCTTGGCGAGGCCGGCCGAAAGAATGAGGGACGCGGCCAGCGCCGCGAAAAGACCGTTTCGGGACAAGGCTCGTCCTCGCTTCATCATTGCACATATCCGATCGGCTGGCAGGGTGGACTTGTCCGAGCCGTTGTGGCCGACAAGGCGGTAGACGCGCGAACGGCGCAGCTCGAGCGAAACTGGACCGAGCAGCGTGCGTCCGCCGACGGCGAAGCGCACGGCGTCGACATGAAAGCCTGTCCCCGCTCCGGCCAACATCTGCCTCCAACGCAGCGGCCGCCATCCAAGGCAGGTGCCATGCGGCCGATGCCGGTTGACTATGAAACATGACTTTGCAAGTCAACTATAAAGATGATTGCGATTATCAACAATTGCAACGCGTTCCCCGATATCGGTTCGGCACGCTGCAAGGTCTGGACGGCAAGGCAGTTGCTGGGCACGATGCGCGCACAACAACCAAGGCAGGCGGCCGATGATCAAGGCGATACCCTTCGACTTTCCCTATGACGGCAGGCTGGAGCCGCAGCATACGGCGCTGCTGGTGATCGACCTGCAGGAGGATTTCCTGTCGCCGACGGGCTATTTCGCCAGGAAAGGCTACGATCCATCGCCGCTGAGAGCCATCCTGCCGGCGGTCAACCGGCTGATCGAAGCCGCTCGAACCGCCGGCCTAACCATCATCCACACCAGGCAAGGCTATCGCGCCGACATGGCCGACATGACGCCTTACGAAAAATGGCGCCGCAAGCGGGCTGGCCTCGACGGCACCGACGTCCTGCTGCGTTCCGGCCCGGGCTTCCAGATCTCCGCCGACATCGACGTGGCGCCGCAGGACCTCATCATCGACAAGACCTGCAACAGCGCCTTCACCTATACGGATCTGGAGCTCGTTTTGCGGGCGCGCGGCATCACGCATCTCCTGTTCACCGGCTGCACGACGGATGTCTGCGTGCACACCACATTGCGCGAGGCCTGCGACCGCAACTTCCAGTGCCTGACGATTTCGGACGCCTGCGCCAGCGGCGACCAGTACGCTCACGAAGCAGCGCTGCATATGGTGACGGTCGAGGACGGCGTCTTCGGCGCGCTGGCGGATTCGGCGGCAGTCATTGCCGCGTTACGGCAACTCGCGGGCGCAATGCGCTGAGGATTTCGTGGTTTCATCGAAATTTTTTCGCCCCATCGTTCCGTTTTCGGTTTTGGCTTCGTCTTGAGGGTCGTAACGGGTGCGAGAGCCGCGACGGCCTCCGCCATCAGGACAAACGGAGCCAAGCCATGTCGACCACAGTGACCCTGATCAACGTCTTCACCGCCAAGCCGGGCAAGCAGCAGGAACTCGCCAACACGCTTGCCGAAGGAACGCGAACCTTCTTCAGCAAGCAGCCGGGCTCGCTGTCGTCGTCGGTGGTCGTCGGCGGCGACGGCAGCAAGGTCGCCAATATCTCGCAATGGCGTTCGGCGGAGGACATCGCCGCCTTCCGCGGCGATCCCCGCTTCTCCGATTACATGAGGAGCATCATCGAGCTGGCCGCCGGCGAGAGCATGATGGGTCACACGACCTATTCCCATACGGGCGGGACCGAAGACTAGGAGGTTGCGTGACCGGTTCGCAGGATCAGTCCGTTGCGGCGACCGAAACCAGGCTTCGCGCCTTCGAGCGCGATGCCGCCGGCCTGAGGGCCAAGTTGCACCGCTACGCCTCGCGCATGGTCGGATCGGTCATCGATGGCGAAGACATCGTCCAGGAAGCTTTGGCCAAAGGCTTCGTGGCGATCAGGAATGGCGACATGCCCGACAAGACCGAGCCCTGGCTGTTTCGTATCGCGCACAACGCGGCGCTCGATTTCCTGCGCAAGCGGACCCGCTTGCGAGGGCGCGAAAGCGAGGTCGAGCTCGACATGATCGCCGACGAGAATTCGGTGCTGGATGCGCGCATGGCCGCCGAGGCGAGCCTAGCCGAGCTGATGCAACTGCCGCCGGCGCAAAGGTGCACGGTCGTGCTGAAGGATGTGCTCGGCCACAGCCTCGAGGAGATCGGCGAAATCCTCGAAACCTCCGATACGGCGGTCAAGGGCGCACTGCAGCGGGGCCGCGAGAGCCTGCGCAAGCTGGCGGCCGCGCCGCGCATCGCGCCGCCCCGCCCGGCGCTCGACCCGCAGGACATGCGACGCCTCGGCGGCTATGTGGCCGCCTTCAACGCCAGGGACTTCGATGCCTTGCGCGGCCTGCTGGCCGAGGACGTGAAGCTCGAGCTGGTCAACCGCTTGCGCGCCGACGGCAAGGAATATGTCGGCAACTATTTCGGCCGCTATGCCGACGAAACGCATTGGCATTTCACGACCGGCCTTGTCGAAGGCCGGCCCGCCATCCTGGTCACCAGCCCGGACCGTCCAGAGAGGCCGCCGCGCTACTTCATCCTCATCGATTGGGAGAACGGCCGGATCGCCGGCATCCGTGATTTCCTGTTCGCGGATTACGTCATGGACGGCCTGGATTGCTCATCCCAGCCGTAGGAAGGCCGGCGTTAGCGAAGGTGGATCTCAGGGAAGGTCTGGGACGCAAGCATCCCGGTTGCGGAACCTCCACCTCGCGCCGCGCCAGCGAATTCGCGACCAGCGTGATCGTCTCGCGTCCGATACGGGCGATGTCGCTTGGGCGGTCGATGCCGCCGATCATGAATTCCTCGATGCCAAGCGCCGCGTAGGGCAGCAGCGCCAGGGCGATCCGCGCCGGCGGCCCGGCAAGCTCGACCGCCTTGTGATCCGGAGTGCCTGTCCAGCCGTGCGGGCGAATGCGGACAGGCAGCGCGAAGCGCAGCCTGCCGGCGCGGCCATGTTCCGCCGCGGCGCCGCGCACGCGCTGCATCAATTGCGCGACCTCGTCTGGCGAACCGGCGGCCAGCTCGAAGACGTCGGCGTGCTTTCCGGCGACCTTCAAGGCCGTGCCGGACTGCCCGCCGAGACGGATGGCAAGGTCGGCGCCATGCGGCCCCTTGCGCGGCACGAAGCCGCCGCGGACGCTGTAGAAGGCGCCTTCATGGTCGAAGGGCCTGTCGTTCGACCACAGGCGCTTCAACAGCACCAGATATTCGTCGATGCGCTGCCACACCACGCTGTGGCCAACGGGCCGGGCCTCGGCATCGCTGTCTTCCAGCGGCTCGCTCAGCATGCGAAGCGACAGGCGGCCGCCGCTTTTTCGATCGAGCGCCGCGAGCTGCCTTGCCGCCACGGTCGGCTCGATCACGCCGGCCCAATGCGTCAAGACGACTTCGAGCGAGCCGGTGCGGTCGAGCGTCTGCGCGGCGATGTCCATATTGGTGAGCAGTCCGGCCGGATCGTCGACCACCAGCCTGCGGAAACCGGCGTCCTCGATCAGCGACAATCTGGTCGCGGTTTCGGCGAAGTCGTAGAAGAAGCTGCCATTGGCAGGCTTGCCTGGAACATGCGTGAACTCGATCGGCATTGCCATCTCCTCCATCACGTTGGCTTGCCCCGCTTCAAAGCCTACTAACCAAATCCGAGACGTTGGCGCGCGACGACGCCCTGGCGCCCGGCCAGTTTTCCACTCCGATTACTCGACTCAGATTGTTTGACGGCGGGTCTCGGCCCGCCCTGGATCAGGGGATCAGCCCCAGGATCACCGCGCCGGTGAACACGAATGCAAGCGCGAAGACGAGATAGGCGAAGGTGCCGCCATAGGCAGGCCTCCAGCTCTGATCGGCAGTCAGCCTTTGCCCCTTGCGGGCGGCCTGGGCGTTCTGGATATAGGACATATCGACCTCCGTCACGACCATTAATCTATAAAGTTAGTAGACTTTGTCGATTGTTATTTTCGAGCGATTCCTGGAATGAATTTTTTAAAAGAGGACGGATCGTGGTTTTCCATACTCGCAGCGCAGGCAGTGTGGCCGATATCGGAACACAGGCAATCTGGCCGAACGGTTGAAAATCGGCCGTTTTCGCGGCGTTCACAGGTACAATATCCAATCGCTCGAACGGTCTTGGCCGCCTCGCGCATGACGGATAGCATCGCTTGGGCCAATATGGGCGGCACTGAAGGAGCAATAAGAATGGGTGGAAGGCTGGCGGGCAAGGTTGCCATCGTTTCCGGCGGCGCGACGGGCATGGGCGGGGCGGCTTCGGAATTGTTTGCCGCCGAAGGCGCCAAGGTGGCGATCATCGACCGCAATGGCGAGGCGGCCAGCAAGACCGCCGCGGCGATCCGGGCGCGGGGCCATGTCGCGGAGCATTTCGTGGCCGACGTTTCAGACGAAGCGCAGGTCGAAGCGGCGGTGAAGGCGGCGACGGAAAAGCTCGGCCCGGTCACGGTGCTGTTCAACCATGCCGGCACCATCGTCATCAAACCGTTCCTGGAAACGACGCTGCAAGAATGGGACTGGCTGCATGCCGTCAATGTGCGCTCGATGTTCCTGATGACGCGCGCGGTGCTGCCCGGCATGATCGCCGCAGGCGGCGGCTCGATCGTCTGCACCTCGTCGATCTCGGCCGTGGCGGCAACGCCGAACGAAGTGCTCTACGACACGACCAAGGGCGCCTGCCACATGTTCGCGCGGGCGATCGCGGTGGAATTCCGCGACCGCAACATCCGCTGCAACGCCGTCTGTCCCGGCTTCATTCGCACGCCGCATGGCTTGCGCGAGGTGGCCGATCTCGGCAAGCTCGGCGTCGACGTCTCGGACGCGGCGATGGCCGCGCAGCAGGGCCGCATCGGCGAGCCGGAGGAAGTGGCGAAGGCCGCGCTGTTCTTGGCGAGCGACGAGTCGAGCTTCGTCAACGGCGCGCATCTGTTTGTCGACAACGCGTTCACGGCGATTTGAGGCCAGCTTGGCGCCTTCCTCTCCCCCGTCGATCGGGGCAGAGGTGTCGAGCGTAGCTCGACGGAGTGGGGGTCGACCCTTGGCGCGGTGCCGAAATACTCTTACGCCTGGGCCCATTTCAATATTCGTTGGCGGCGGTTGCAAGGCGGTTCCCCCACTCCGTCGCTGCTTCGCAACGCCACCTCTCCCACTCCGGAGGGAGAGAAAAGGACGCCTGCTCGTCTAACGCTCCTCCCGTCGGAACGGCTTCAGCAGCGCCGAAGGCGCGACCGCGTTGCGCGACATGAAAGCCATGGCGACGATGGTGAAAATGAAGGGCAGCATCAGGAACGCTTCATAAGGGACGTGGCCGAGGCCGCTCGCTTGCATCCTGAGCTGCAGCGCGTCGACGAAGGCGAAGAGCAGTGCGGCGCCCGCCGAGCGCCATGGGTCCCAGCGGCCGAACACCACCAGCGCGATCGCCACCCAGCCTCGTCCGGATACGACGCCGAAGGTGAAGGCGTTGAACTGCGCCATGGTGAGGAAGGCGCCGGCAAGGCCCATCAGCGCGCCGCCGAGGATCACCGCCTGAAAGCGTGTGGCGATCACGCTGACGCCGGCCGAGTCCGCCGCACGAGGGTTCTCGCCGACCATGCGCACGGAAAGCCCCCATGGCGTGCGGTAGAGCACGAAGGCAGCGAGCGGGACGGCGATGATGGCGAGATAAACGAGCGTGAACTGGTTGAACACGGCCGGGCCTAGAATCGGAATGTCCGAGAGCAGCGGGATAGCCACCGGCTTGAAGCCGGTAACGCTCGGCGGCACCGATTGCTGGCCGAAGATCAGGCGGTAGAGGAAATAGGCGAGGCCGGATGAGAACAATGTCACGCCGATGCCGCAGACATGCTGGCTGAGGCCCAGTGCCACCGTGAACAGCGCATGCAGCGCGCCCATCAGCATGCCGGTCAACACCGCGACAAGCACGCCCAGCCACAGGCTGCCGCTCAGGCTGGCGGCTGTGAAGCCCGCCATCGCTGAGAGCAGCATGATGCCCTCGATGCCGAGATTGAGCACGCCGGCGCGCTCGGAAAACATTTCGCCGAGCGTGGCGAAAGCGAGCGGCGTGGCGATGCGGATGATGGCGGCAAGGAAGCCGACCTGGAAAATCTGCTCGAACACCGCGCTCATGTTTGCGCTCCCACGCGGCGGATGCGGTAGGCGGTGAAGAGCAGCGCCACCAGCATGGCAAGCAGCGCCGTGCCCTGGATGACGTCGCTGAGGAAGGCCGGCACGCCGGTCGCGCGCGACATCGCCTCGGCGCCGGTCATGACTGCGGCCAGGAAAATCGCCGCCGGCACCACGCCGAGCGGGTTGAGCCGGGCGAGCATCGCGACGACGATGCCGGAATAGCCATAGCCCGGCGAAATGTCGCTCATCACCTGGAAGTGCACGCCGCCGACCTCGCCAACGCCGGCGAGCCCGGCCAGCGCGCCGGACAGCAGCGCGGTGGAGATGAGCACGCGCTGCACGTTGATGCCGCCATAGCGGGCGGCTTCCGGGTTCTCGCCGGTGACGCGGATGCGGAAGCCGAGCGTGGTGCGCGCGATCAGGAACCAGCAAAGCGGTGCGGCGATCAACGCCACGACGACGCCGAGATGCAGGCGCGTGCCTTCGATCAGCACCGGGAAATTGGCCGCGTCCTCGATCGGCGGCGAGATCGGGTAGCCGCTGAACGTGTCCTTCCACGGTCCCTCGATCAGCGCCATCAGCGCGTAATAGATGACCGAGTTGAGCAGCAGCGAGCTCACCACGTCGTCGACCTTGAATTTTACGCGCAAAGTGGCGGGGACCAGCGCGACGAGCGCGCCTGCCGCGGCCCCCGCCAGCGCCATCAACAGCATGGCGAGATAGCCCGGCATCGGGATAGCGCCGACGAAGCAGCTTGCCACCGCGCCGGCGAGCAATTGACCTTCGGCGCCGATGTTCCAGAATTTGGCGCGGAAGGCGATGGCCACCGCAAGGCCGGTGAAGATCATGGGTGCGGCGCGCACCAGGGTTTCCGTGAGGGCGTAGCTGTCGCCGAGCGAGGCGGACAGCATCACGCCATAGGCTTCGACCACGCCGGCGCCGGCGATGGCAATCAGGCCGCTGCACAGGATGAGCGTCGCGGCGATGGCCAAGAGCGGCAGCGCGAGATTGAACCAGGCGGGTGTCGAGGCGCGGGCTTCGAGGCGAAACATCAGGCCGCCTCCTCGGTGTGCCCTGCGCCGGTCATCATCAGGCCGAGCCTTGCGACGGTGGCATCCGCGCTGGGAAGCGTGCCTGCGATGCGGCCCTCATACATCACCGCGATGCGATCCGAGAGCATCAGCAATTCCTCCAGATCCTCGCCGATGACGATGATGCCGCAGCCCTTGGCGCGCATGGCCAGGAACTTCTCGTGGATGAAGCGGGCGGCGCCGATATCGAGCCCGCGCGTCGGCTGTGAGACGATCAGCACCTTCGGGTCGAAGGCGAGTTCGCGGGCCAGCAGCGCCTTCTGCAGATTGCCGCCCGACAGCGCGCCGGCGCGCACCATCGGGCCGGGGCAGCGAATATCGTAGGCCTTGATCTGCGCTTCGGCGAAGGCACGGATCGCGGCCGGATCGAGCAGCCCCCTGCGGCTGAATGCCTCGGTGCCGATGCGCGGCAGCACCATGGAATCGGCGAGTGGGAGGTTGGTGACGAGGCCGGTCGTCATCCGGTCTTCCGGTATGCGGCCGAGGCCGAGCGCCTGCAGCTCGCGCGGCGAAAACTGCGCAACCGTTTTGCCGGCTATCGTCATCGCTCCGGCCTTGGGCGCCAGCATGCCGGAAATGACGTCGGCAAGCGCCCGCTGGCCGTTGCCGGAGACGCCGGCGATGCCCAGGATCTCGCCCGCGCGAATGAAAAGCGAGACGTCGCGCAACGGCGTCCCGGCATGGCCGGCGGTGGAAATGCCGTCGAGCGTCAGCACGGAAGCGCCGGGCGTCGAAGCCTCCTTGACCGGCGGCACGATTTCGTGGCCGCACATCAGCTTCGCCATCTCGGCCGAGGTCGTTTGCGCCGGACGGTCGATGCTGCCGGCGACCTTGCCGTGGCGCAGCACCACGCAGCGATGGGTGAGGGCGCGAACTTCATTCAGCTTGTGCGAGATGAAGATGATGCCGAGCCCTTGCGCCGCCATCGAGCGCAGGGCGGCGAACAGGCCGTCGACCTCAGAAGGCGCCAGCACCGCCGTCGGTTCGTCGAGGATCAAAAGCCTGGCGCCGCGAAACAGCGCCTTGATGATCTCCAGCCGCTGCTGCTCGCCGACCGACAGCGCCGAGACAGGTAGGTTCGGATCGAGGCTCAAGCCATGCTGGCGGCCGATCTCCTGTAGCCGCGCCAGTCCGCCGCCACGGTCGATGCGGCCGGACTTGCCGCGAATGCCGATCAGGAGGTTTTCCAGCACCGTCAGCCGCGGCGCGAGGTGGAAATGCTGGTGCACCATGCCGATGCCGGCGGCGAGCGCATCGGCCGAATTGTGGATGGCGACGGGCTTGCCTTCGACCAGGATCTCGCCGGCTTCCGGCGCATAGGCGCCGAATAGCACGTTCATCAGCGTCGTCTTACCGGCGCCGTTCTCGCCGAGCAGCCCAAGGATCTCGCCCGGCGCGACGCTGAGATCGACGGCCTCGTTCGCCTTGACGGCGCCGAAGCGCTTGGTGATGCCGCGCATTTCGATGAGTGGGGCGGACAAGGGTGCTCCCTGGATTTGCGATCCGGCCAACCATGGAGGGCAGCGCTACACCCTCTCTCTGGCCGGCCGGCAATCTTCCCCTCACGGGGAAGATCAGATGTCACGGCGGCCTTCGCCAACTTTCAATGTTGAAAGATCGAGCGCCGTCGAGGGAACTGCCAATCTCCCCGCTCGAGGGGAGATGTCCGGCAGGACAGAGAGGGTGCCTAGCGCCGCCCCTCAACCAGGCGTCAATCCGAAACCGGCGTGTTCTCGTCGACGTCGACGCGGAAATTGCCTTCGAGGATCTCGGCCTTCTTCTTCTCGACCAGGTCCTTGACGTCGGCGGGCAGCGTCTTGTCGAATTTGTGGAAGGGCGCCAGATACGAGCCGCCCTTGGCCATGCGCGAGAAATCGCCATAGTCCTGCGCGGTGAAGACGCCGGCCTTGACCAGCTTGATCGCCTGCTCGACCGTCGGGTACATGTCCCACACCGGGCCGGTGATGACCGTATCCGGCCCGAGGCTCGACTGGTCGGACATGTTGGAGATGGCAAAAATCTTCTTCTCGACAGCCGCCTCGATGACGCCGAAACGCTCGGCATAGATGACGTCGACGCCGGCATCGATCTGCGCCACGGCCGCTTCCTTAGCCTTGGGCGGATCGAAGAAGGAGCCGATGAAGGCGACCTTCTTCTTGATGTTCGGGTTGACCTCCTTGGCGCCGGCGAAGAAGGCGTTGACCAGCCGGTTCACTTCCGGAATGCCCATGGCCGCGACGGCGCCGACCGTGCCTGACTTCGACGTTTTTCCGGCGATCATGCCGGAGAGATAGGCGGGTTCGTGGATCCAATTGTCGAAGACGCCGAAATTCGGCTCGGCGGGCCCAGCACCCGAGCCGAACAGCCAAGCCGTCTTCGGGAATTGTTTTGCCGTGCGGCGCGATTCACGCTCGGCGGCGAAAGCGTCGCCCAGCACCAGCTGGTAGCCGCCCTGCGCATATTCGCGCATCACGCGGCTGAAGTCGGCGGTTTGCACCTTTTCCGACCATTTGTACTCGATGCCCAGTTCCTTCTCGGCCTTCTGCAGGGCGACATGGATCTGATTATCCCACGGCTCCTCGATCGGCGTGGCGAAGATCGCCGCCACCTTCAGCTTCTTATCCTTGGCGAAGGCCGCGCCGGGCAGTGCCGCCGCCGCAAGGCCGAGCGCGCCGAGTTCCAGCATGTTGCGCCGCGACAGGCCGGCGCGCTGCGTTTTGCTACGTTCGTTTTCCATTGAAGTGCCCCTCTGTTCGACAGCCGTGTCGAGCCGGCCGTTCAAAAAAATGTCAGACGAGAGACTATGGAACGGTGGTTGAGATTTGTCCACATGGTCAAATTTGGTGTGCCGCCTCGGCGTTCGTCATCCTCGGGTCTACGCTTCGCTCCGCCCTGGAATGACGACGTTATGGGGCGCCGCCCGCACCTTCCCACGATCCCGTCTCGGCAAACTTTCTCAGCACCGGCGCCGGCTCGAAGATCGCCCTGCCGGTCCGCCCATGCCAATGCTCCAAGCGCTCGACGATCTTCGCCGCGCCTTCAAGTCCGGCCCAGAACATCGGTCCGCCCTTGCCGATCGGGAAGCCGTAGCCGTTGACCCACACGACATCGATATCGGACGCCCGCGCGGCGATGCCTTCCTCGAGGATCGTCGCGCCTTCGTTGACCAGCGGGTAAAGTGTGCGCTCGATGATCTCGTCGGCGCCGATCTGGCGCCGCGCTATGCCCAGTTCTTCCGCCTTGGCACGGATCAACGCCGCGACGTCGGGGTCGGCGATCGGCTCACGCGCGCCAGCCTCATAGCGATACCACCCGCGACCGGTCTTCTGGCCGAAATGGCCCTGCTCGCAAAGCGTATCGGCGATCACCGCCGTCTGGCCGCGCGCCTTGCGGTTGCGCCAGCCGATGTCGAGGCCGGCGAGATCGCCCATCTGGAACGGTCCCATCGGCCAGCCGAAATCGGTGAACGCCTTGTCGACCTGGGCGGGCGTTGCACCTTCGAGCAACAGCGCCTCGTTCTCCGCGCCGCGCGCGGCGAGCATGCGGTTGCCGACAAAACCGTGGCAGACACCGACGACGACCGCCACCTTGCCGATGCGCCGGGCGAGATCGGGGACCGTCGCCAGCACGTCGGGCGCGGTCTTTTCGGCCCGCACGATCTCCAAGAGCTTCATGACGTTTGCCGGCGAAAAGAAATGCATGCCGAGCACGTCCCCTGGACGCGAGGTCGAGGCGGCAATTTCGTTCACGTCGAGATAGGAGGTGTTGGTGGCGAGGATGGCGCCGGGCTTGGCGATGGCGTCAAGCCTGCCGAACACCTCTTTCTTCACCGCCATGTCCTCGAACACGGCCTCGATGATCAGATCGCAATCGGCGAGATCGGCATAGTCGGTGCTGCCCTTGAACAGTCCGAGCCGATTCTGCTTGGCCGCGTCTGTCAACGAACCGCGGCTGACCGAAACGGCGTAGTTCTTGTCGATCGTCGCCAGCCCGCGTCGCAGCGCTTCCTCGCTGGTCTCGACCAAAGTCACCGGAAGACCGCCATTGGCGAAAGCCATGGCGATGCCGCCGCCCATCGTGCCGGCGCCGATAATGCCGACGCGTTCGATCCGGCGCTTCCGCAGGTCCTTGCCGGGAATCTTGGCCGCCTCGCGCTCGGCGAAGAACAGATACCGCTGCGCCCGCGACTGGTCGCCGGAAACGAGTTTCAGGAAGAGCTGCCGCTCGGCCGCAAGCGCCTCGTCGAACGGCAAGGTGATCGCGTTGCGCACGGCTTCGGCGCAGGCAAGCGGCGCTTCAAGCCCGCGGGCCTTCCTGGCCAGTTCCGCCCTCTGGGCGTCGAAGGCGGCGAGATCGGTCCCGGCAAGGCGGTCGTCGCGGTCGCGCACCGGCGCGAACGGTTCGCCCCGCTCCACCATTTCGTTGGCGAAACGAATGGCCTGAACAAGCAGATCGCCATCGAAAGCCGCATCCACCAATCCGGTGGCCTTGGCTTCGTCGGCCGAAATCGGCGTTCCGGAAACGATCATGCCGAGCGCTTTCACAGCACCCACAAGGCGTGGCAGTCGCACGGTGCCGCCGCCGCCCGGCAAAAGGCCGAGCTTCACTTCGGGCAGGCCAAGTTTGGCGTCGCGATCGGCGACGCGGAAATGACAGCCCAATGCCAGCTCCAGCCCACCGCCGAGCGCGGTGCCGTGGATCGCGGCGACCGTTGGCTTGGCGATGGTTTCAAGCAAGGCGATGATGGCGCGCAGTTCCGGCTGCTGGATCGGCTTGCCGAATTCGGTGATGTCGGCGCCGGCGACAAAGGTGCGCCCGGCGCAGGCGATGACGATCGCGCTTGCGGCGGGATCGTCGCGCAAAGCGGCGAGCGCCTCGTGGAGCGGCTTACGGACGTGAAAACTCAGCGCATTGACCGGCGGGTTGTCGATGGTGACCACCGCCACGCCGTTTTCGTTCGCGACGCTGACAAAACTGGACAAGCGGAACCTCCCGAGACCGGCTGCAATCGCGCAAGGGTTTACTCGGCAGCGACCCGAATGGGAACCCGATGCAGCGCTGGCCTAACGCTTGGCCGTTTAGCGTCGACTTGCTGCCTCGGCGGCCAGGTTCTCTGAAAACTCCGCCTCGGCGCCGCGGCCGCCGCGCCAGGAGGCGAAGGCGGCGCCCAGATAGAGGATCGCCGAAAAGGTGAAGGCGAAGACCAGCCCGTGCTTGAACGGCCCCGACATCAGCTCGGGGAAGAACTGATTGCCGGTCAGTGTCGCGGCGTTGGCCGGCGGCAAAGCGTGGAGCACGTCGGCCGGGATCAGTTCGCCCATCGGGTTGTAGCCGAGGAAGGCGGCGAACAGGCTGGCGACCGGCGGCATGTTGGCGATCTGGTGTGCGATCGCCTCCGGCACGTGTTGCGCCAGAAGGCCGGCTTCCATCGTCGCCGGCAAGCTGGCGGCGAGGCCGGCCAGCATCAGGCTGAAGAACAGGCCGATCGACAGCACCTGTCCGGCGTTGGTGGTGGTGGCGCGCATGCCCGAAGCCTGGCCGCGCTCGCGCGCCGGCACCGAATTCATGATCTGCGTCGAGTTCGGCGCCACGAACAGGCCGGAGCCGAGGCCGTTGAGAAAGAGCAGCCCGGCGAATGCCGTGTAGGAGAAGTCGGCCGGCAGCAGCATCAGCGCGACGAAGCTGGCCGCGCCCGCGACCATGCCGCCAACGGCGAAAGGCACGCCGCCGATGCGGTCGGAGAAATAGCCCGAGATCGGCCCGGCGATCAGGAAGCCGATTGTGAGCGGCAGCATGAAGATCGCCGACCAGAGCGGGGTCTGCTCGAAGGAATAGCCGTGCAGCGGCAGCCAGATGCCCTGCAGCCAGACGATCAGCATGAATTGCAGGCCGCCACGGGCGATGCCGGAGGCGAGGTTGGCGATGTTGCCATAGGCGAAGCCCGGAATGCGGAACAGCGACAGGTCGAGCATCGGCTTGGCGACACGGTTTTCGATGATCACGAAGGCGATCAGCGAGACAATGCCGATGGCAAACAAGGTCAGCACTTTCGGGCTGGTCCAGGCCATCACCTGGTCGCCATAGGGCTGCAGGCCATAGGTGATGGCGGTGAGGATCATGACCAGGCCGAGGCCGAAGCTGACATTGCCCAGCCAATCGATTGTGTGGCTGGAGCGGTTCGGCGCGTCGTGCAGCTTGAGATAGGCCCAGATGGTGCCGACAAGCCCGAACGGCACGTTGATCCAGAACACCAGCCGCCAGTCGGTGTCGGCGAGCAGTCCGCCGATCAAAAGGCCGATGAACTGGCCGCCGATCGCCGCCACGACATTGATGCCGAGCGCGAAGCCGCGTTCGTTCTCGGGGAAGGCGTCGGTGAGCAGCGCCGTGGAATTGGCCATGATCAGCGCGCCGCCGATGCCCTGGACGATGCGGACGCCGATCAGGTACATGGCGGCGAAATCGCCTTGTCCCGGCAGCAGGCTGAGCGCGATGGAGGCGGCGGTGAAGATGGCGAAGCCCAGATTGTACATCTTCGCCCGGCCGAACTGATCGCCCAGCCGGCCGAAGGCGACGACCAGCACGGCGGTGGCGATCATGTAGCCGATGATCGCCCAGAGCAGGTAATTGATGTTGCCGGGGTCGAGCGCCTTGAGGCCGATGCCGCGAAACACCGCCGGCAGGCTTATCAAAAGGATCGAGCCATTGATGGCTGCGGCCAGCATGCCGAGCGTGGTGTTGCTCAGAACCATCCATTTGTGGCTCTTTGGGCGGTCCTGTCTTGCGGTGGTCATGGCGTTCAGATCCGGCGCCGCTGGCGCGTCGAGGGCCGGCAGGCTATATATGAGGATAGTTTCAGGTTTGAAATATGAGGATGGCCTCGGAAAAATCAAGCGCAACTGTGCCGCAGCCGCGCGCGCCGAAGCAAAAAAGAGGCCGTGACCGCGTCGCCGCGCTGATGGCGGCGGCCTCGGAGCTGTTCGTCGAGAAGGGTTTCGACGCGACGACCATGACCGAGATCGCCGCCAAGGCGGGCGCCGCCATCGGCACGCTCTATCTCTTCTTCCCGACCAAGCAGGCGGTGGCGCAGGCAATCCTCGCCCAGAACGCGGAAGCGCTTTCGGCCGAGCTCGATGACCTGCGCGACCGGACGCAAGGGATGAGCGCGGCGGCGATCGCCGACCGGCTGTTCGCGCGGCTTGGGACCTTCATGGCCGGACATCCGGCCTACTCGGCGCTGCTCGACCTGCCGGGTGACGACGGCTGGCGGCGCGCCATGCGAGGGCACCGTCGCAGCCAGATCGCGACGCTGTTCGCCGCCGCCGATCCGCCGCTGCCGGTGGGACAGGCCGAAAGGCTGGCGGTGATCGTGCCGCAGCTGATGCGCATTCCGCTGACGCTGACCGGCGAGAAGCGGCTGCGCGACGGCGTGCTGGAGGACTTGCGGCTAATGCTTAGCCGGCATCTGGAGGCCGGCGAAGGCTGAGGAAGCCCGGTCGCGGTTAGTTGTCCACCCGGCCGAAAGCGGGCACGTCGCCGATCACTTCGCGCTTGTCCTTGCCGCAGGCGAAGGTCTTCGCCTTCTCATCGGCAAGCTTGCGCGCCTGGTCGTTGGCCTGCGGGTTGCCGGTGGCCAAAACCAGGCCGACGGTGCAGCCCCGATGCTCTTCCGGCTGCGCCACCTTGGCGACGACCAGCACGTCAGTCGATTTCTTCTCGTCCTGCGGGTCGCTGATCGAGCGGCGGTGGATGGCGGCGAAGGGAATGGCGACATCGCCATTGGTCTCGATGCGCCACTCGACCTTCGGGCCCGAGCCGTTGAAGGCGGTGAAGCTCTCCCAGACCGCGGTCATGTCCTCGGATGGGAAGCCATAATAGACGGATTCGCGCGCGTCGTCATAGCCGATCAGCACCGGGTAGCCGCGATAGCCGGAGCAGACGAGGCTCGCCCAGTCGCCGTCGCCTTCCGCGGCCTGCGCATAGGTGACGCAGTCCTTCTTCCAGTCGAGATCGGTGTAGGCGCTGGAGATCTCGCCGGCTTGGGCCGTCTGGCAGAGAGCGGCGAAAGCAAGCGGGATTGGAAGAACACGCATGGCTGACAACTCCGTTCGAGTTGCCGAAAGCGTAGCGTCAATTGCTATTTCTTCAAGCTGGCTTCGATCAGGAGGTCGGCGTTGCGCGCGACGGCGGCCGCCGGTCCGCCCAGGCCAAACAGCTGGCCGCTGATATAGGCGCCTTCGATGAGGAGCAGCAGGCCGTCGCCCAGCGTATCGGAATCGGCGGCGCCCATCGCGGCGGCCATGCCGCGCAGGCGCCGGCGCAGCTCCACTTTGTTGTTCTCGCTCACCACCCGCGCGGGATGCCCGCGCTCGGGATATTCCACCGCAGCGTTGGTCATGCCGCAACCGCGATAATCCGGTTTCTGCGTGCGTTTGCCGACCCGGGTCAGGAAAGCGATGATCTGCGCGCGCGGATTGCCCGGATGGGCATCGACGGCCTCGTCGAAGCGTTCCCAGAATTCGAGGTCGTATTTGCGCAGATAGGACGCGGCGAGCTCGTCCTTGGACGGGAAGCTGCGATAAAGGCTCGGCTTGGTGACGCCGGCGCGCTTGACGATCTCGTCGACGCCGATCGCCCGGATGCCCTCGCGATAAAAAAGGTCGCGCGCGACGTCCAGGATTTTGTCCGCAGCCTTCGGCGCCGGAGCTCCGCCCAATGACGCATCAATTTTATTGTCCGATGGCATGCAAACAACTCGCTTGACAATGTTACTGACCGGTACGTATGTAGGGCATCACCCCATTGCAACGTACCGGTCAGTAACATGATAGCTCAGTCCCGTCCGTTTGGCCAGCGCTACGCTTTCGTCGTCGTTGCCGTCATCTTCTTCTGCCTGTTGATCGCGGCCGGGCTTCGTTCTGCGCCCTCGGTGATGATGGTTCCGCTGGAAGAGAGCTTCGGCTGGCGTCGCGACGTGACCTCCTGGGCCGCCAGCGTCGGCATCCTGCTCTATGGCCTCACCGGTCCGTTCGCCGCGGCGCTGATGGAGCGCATCGGGCTGCGCCGCACGCTGCTCGGCGCGCTGCTGGTGATGTCGGGATCGACCGCGCTCAGCCTGTTGATGACTGAGCCCTGGCATCTCTTCCTCACCTGGGGCGTGTTTTCCGGCATCGGTTCGGGCGCGGTGGCGAGCGTGCTGGGCGCCACCATCGTCAACCGCTGGTTCAAGACCAATCGCGGCCTGATGATGGGGCTGATGTCGGCCTCCAGCGCCACCGGCATGCTTATCTTCCTGCCGGTGATCGCCTCACTGGCGCAGAGCGGCGGCTGGAAGCCGGTGGCGATCGCCGTGGCGATCGCGACGGCGGCCCTGATCCCGTTCGTCCTGCTGCTGGTGCCCGAGCGCCCCGCCTCGATCGGCCAGGTGCGCTACGGCGCCGATGCCGACGACGTGCCGCCGGTGTCGCCCGCGTCGCAGGGCAATTTCCTGGCGCATACGCTGAACACGCTGCGCCGGGCTGCCGGCACCCGGGTGTTCTGGTATCTGTTCGCCACCTTCTTCGTTTGCGGCTTCACTACCAACGGCCTCGTCGGCACGCATCTCATCGCCTTCTGCGGCGACATGGGCATCGGCGAGGTGCAGGCTGCCGGACTGCTGTCGATGATGGGCATCTTCGACCTGATCGGCACGACGCTGTCCGGCTGGCTCACCGACCGCTTCGATCCGCGCAAGCTCCTCGGCGTCTATTACGCGGTGCGCGGGCTGTCGCTGATCTACCTGCCTTATTCCGGCTTCTCGGCGACCAGCTTGGTCATCTTCGCCGTGCTCTACGGGCTCGACTGGATCGCCACCGTGCCGCCGACGCTGAGGCTTGCCAACGAGGCGTTCGGCGATCGCAGCGGACCCATCGTGTTCGGCTGGATCGTCGCCGGCCACCAGGTGGGCGCCGCGGCGGCGGCCGCCTTCGGCGGCACGATGCGCGAGCTGCAGGGCAATTACGAGCTGGCGTTCCTGATTGCCGGCATGACCGGTATTGCGGCGGCATGCATCTCGTTGCTGATCAACACCGACAGGCCGGCTTTCGAGCCGGAGGCGCAGGCGGCTTGAGGCATGTCGAGATTCGGGTGAGGCCGGCCTGCAAACAGCAGTCTCCTGCGCTTCCGGTGCTCACGTACTTTAAGTACGCTCCGCTCCGGTTCTCGGAGACCGCCGTTTTCGGCTCGTCCTGACCCGAATCTCGACATGCCTCCCGGCGCAGTTTTTCCCTTCTCCGCGAGGGCAGAAGAGAAAGTCCAGACTGTTCACTGTTATCAAAACTTCATGGTTCCGAGACACGCCTGAAACATTGAGGCGAGAGCTTGGCGGTCCCGTTCAACGCCATCCGGAGACAGCCATGAACAAGCTTTCGTTGACTCGCCGCGCTTTCGTCACCTCGGCCAGCGCCTTCGGCCTTGTCGGCGCCTCCGGACTCGCGCTGCCATACTATTCCCGCGCCAGCCAGCGTCCGGCCTTCACGCATGGCGTCCAGTCGGGCGACGTGGACGCCACCTCCGGCATGGTGTGGACGCGCACGGACCGTCCGGCGCGCGTGATGTATGAAGTGTCGACGACCGAAAGCTTCGCCAATGCGACGCGGCTGGCGCCGCTCGATACCTCGCCGGCCAGCGACTACACGGTCAAGCGCCTGCTCACCGACCTCGCTTCCGATCAGGACATCTTCTACCGCATGGTGGCTGCCGACCTGTCCGACATCAACGCTGTCTCCGAGCCGATCGTCGGCCGCTTCCGCACCGCGCCGTCCTCGAAGCGTGACGTGCGCTTCGCCTGGTCGGGCGACACCGCCGGCCAGGGCTGGGGCATCGACGAGACCGGCATGAAGACCTATTCCACCATCGCCAAGCACACGCCGGACTTCTTCCTGCATTCGGGCGACACCATCTATGCCGACGGCGCCTTGAAGGACGAGGTCGACCTGCCCGGCGGCGGCAAGTGGAAGAACGTCGTCATGCTCGACGGCAAGCGCAAGGTCGCCGAGACGCTGGACGAATATCGCGACCAGTGGAAATACAACATGATGGACAAGCATGTGCTTGGCCTCTCCGCCATCTGCCCGACCTTCTACCAGTGGGACGACCACGAGGTGCTCAACAACTGGTCGGATTCGAAGAATCTGACCGCCGACAATCGCTACACCGAAAAGTCCATCCATGTGCTGGCGGCCCGCGCGGCGCGCGCCTTCCATGAGATGACGACCATCCGTTACGAGCCGTCGGAGCCCGGCCGCGTCTACCGCAAGATTTCCCACGGTCCGCTGCTCGACGTGTTCTTCCTCGACATGCGCTCCTATCGCGGCCCGAACGGCCCCGACATGGAGGAGACGCTGACGCCGAAGTCGCGCATGATCGGCGAGGAGCAGTCCAAGTGGCTTAAGCGCGAGCTGGCCAACTCACGGGCGACCTGGAAGATCATCGCCGCCGACATGCCGCTCAGCCTCGTCGTCTGGGACGACGCGGCCAAGAAGGTCGGTTTCGAGGCCGTCAGCAATAACGACAATGGCGCGCCGAAGGGCCGCGAGCTCGAATTCGCCGATGTGCTGCGCTTCATCAAGAATGCCGGCATCACCAACACGGTGTGGCTGACCGCCGACGTGCACTACACCGCGGCGCATTACTACAACCCCGACAAGGCGCAGTTCCAGGATTTCAATCCGTTCTGGGAATTCGTCTCCGGCCCGATCCATGCCGGCACCTTCGGCCCCAACGACCTCGACATGACCTTCGGGCCGGAGTTGAAATTCATCAAGGCGCCGACCGCCGAGCAGGGCCAGAACCTGCCGCCGTCGGCCGGGCTGCAGTTCTTCGGCCTGGTCGATATTTCGGGCGCGACCGAACAGCTCACCGTGCGGCTGATGGATCGCGACGACAACGAGCTTTACAAGGTGACGCTCGATCCGGTGCGGTCCGCGTAAGGGCGGCGCGGGGCGCCCCCTCTGTCCTGCCGGACATCTCCCGCGCAAGGGGGGAGATTGGCAGCTCCGCCGCTGCCGCTAGTCCTTCAGCGCTGGAGATTGGCGAAAGCCGACGCGACAGCTAATCTCCTCCCAAGCGGGGGAGATGTCCGCCAGAGGGGCGCGAAGGACCGCTACGTTTGCCGCGTTATACGCGGCGGCAGATCAATCCGGATAGCAGGCCCGCGGAATTTTCGGCCAAACCGCGGTGTCGCAATTGGCGTCCTTCTGGCGCTGCTTGAAGGCGGCGCTGACCGGGCCGGTGACGATCGGGTCGACGCCGTCGGGCGCGTCGGCGAACATCTGCTGCGCGGTCCTGGCGTCGGGCGGCTGTATGGAGCCGCTCTCTCTCAGGGCCGTCGCCGACTGTGCAACACCGGCCGCAAGCAGCACGCCGAGCGCTGCCCACGCGAAAACCGGACGCAATCTGGACATCTGATCGGTCATGAACATGAAATCGCCCGGCCCCTCAAAGGTTCCGCCTTGGTTAACGAAATCATTTCACACCAAGACGTTTAAGAATCAGTGACCATGTATTTGGAGCCGGGCCTCCCCTTTCGCAATTGCGAAAAACCCTGTATGAGCCGCGCAACCGAAAAAGGCGGCGCTTTTGGGCCTGCTGCCTGCAACGTTCCCGAGACCAGAAAAATGAACCTCCGCAATATCGCGATCATCGCGCACGTCGACCATGGCAAGACCACGCTGGTCGACCAGCTTCTGAAACAGTCCGGCGCCTTCCGCGACAACCAGCGCGTCGCCGAGCGCGCCATGGATTCCAACGACCTCGAAAAGGAACGCGGCATCACGATCCTGGCCAAGGCGACCTCGGTCGACTGGCACGGCACCCGCATCAACATTGTCGATACGCCCGGACACGCCGATTTTGGCGGCGAGGTCGAGCGCATCCTGTCGATGGTGGATTCGGCGATCGTGCTCGTCGACGCCGCCGAAGGCCCGATGCCGCAGACCAAGTTCGTGGTCGGCAAGGCACTCAAGGTCGGCCTGCGTCCCATCGTTGTCATCAACAAGATCGACCGTCCGGACGCCCGCCATATCGAAGTGGTCAACGAGGTGTTCGACCTGTTCGCGGCCCTCGACGCCACCGACGAGCAGCTCGATTTCCCGATCCTCTACGGCTCGGGCCGCGACGGTTGGGTGTCTGAAAATCCCGAGGGCCCGAAGGACCAGGGTCTCGCCCCGCTGTTCGACCTGGTCGTCAAGCATGTGCCGGCACCGACCGTTCATCCCGGCCCATTCCGCATGATCGGCACCATCCTCGAAGCCAACCCGTTCCTCGGCCGCATCATCACCGGCCGCATCGAGTCGGGCACGCTGAAGGCCAACCAGGCGGTCAAGGTGCTGCACCATGACGGCACGCAGATCGAGACCGGCCGCGTCTCCAAGATCCTCGCCTTCCGCGGTCTCGAGCGCCAGCCGATCGAGGAAGCCCAGGCGGGCGACATCGTGGCCATCGCCGGCCTGTCGAAGGGCACGGTCGCCGACACTTTCTGCGACCCGGCGGTGAGCGAGCCGCTGCATGCGCAGCCGATCGACCCGCCGACCGTCACCATGTCCTTCCTGGTCAATGACTCGCCGCTCGCCGGCACCGAGGGCGACAAGGTGACCAGCCGCGTCATCCGCGACCGCCTGCTGCGCGAGGCCGAGGGCAATGTCGCGCTCAAGATCGAGGAATCGGCGGAGAAGGACTCCTTCTTCGTCTCCGGCCGCGGCGAGTTGCAACTCGCCGTGCTGATCGAGACGATGCGCCGCGAAGGTTTCGAGCTTGCCGTGTCGCGTCCGCGCGTCGTCATGCAGAAGGGCGACGACGGCCAGCTGCTGGAGCCGGTCGAGGAAGTCGTCATCGACGTCGACGAGGAGCATGCCGGCGTCGTCGTGCAGAAGATGTCGGAACGCAAGGCCGAAATGGTCGAGCTGCGTCCATCCGGCGGCAACCGCCAGCGCCTTGTCTTCCACGCACCGACGCGCGGCCTGATCGGCTACCAGTCCGAATTGTTGACCGACACGCGCGGCACCGCCGTGATGAACCGCCTGTTCTTCGCCTATGAGCCTTACAAGGGCGAGTTGCCCGGCCGCACCAACGGCGTGCTGATCTCCAACGAGCAGGGCGAATCGGTCGCCTATGCGATGTGGAACCTCGAAGACCGCGGCCCGATGATCATCGATCCGGGCGTCAAGGTCTACCAGGGCATGATCATCGGCGTCCATTCGCGCGACAACGACCTCGAAGTGAACGTGCTCAAGGGCAAGAAGCTCACCAACATCCGCGCCGCCGGCAAGGACGAGGCGGTGAAGCTGACCCCACCGATCCGCATGACGCTGGAGCGGGCGCTGGCCTGGATCCAGGACGACGAGCTGGTCGAGGTGACGCCGAAGACCATTCGCCTCCGCAAGCTCTATCTCGACCCGAACGAGCGCAAGCGTTTCGAAAAGGCCGCCAAGGTGATGGGCGCGGCGTAAGCTTTGCAGACGAAGTTCAAAGAGGGAGCGGAAGCTGCCTCTTTTCGTTTCAGCGGCACGCGGCCGACAGGATAGCGCGGCAATCCGCCTCCTCGGCCAGATCGACGCGCACCGCCAGGCCGTCGCGAACCGGCTTGCGCAAGGCTTTGGCGCCATCCGGTTCGATGGTCAGTCGCCTTCGGTCGTCCAGGGCCTGAAGCCTTGACCGCGAAAGACCGAATTCGCCGGCGGCGGTCAAGCCGCAAAGGTGTCGTGCCATCGAGACGAAGTTCGAGCGCGAGCGCGACTGCGCGCCCCGGCTCGCCGTCCAGAAGCTCCTTTCGGACCGTGACGTCGGGAGATTCCTCGATCCGGCCGGCCCGGTCGCGCAGCGCGGCGGCATCGAAAGCATGGCGGCGGACAAACGCCGGATCGTTGCTTTCAAACGCCGTGAGCAGCGCCGGCTCGATGTCGCGGCGGTTTCGCCGTTCCAGGATGGCGAAATTCCAGCAGTTGTCGCAGTCGACGCAGCGATAGATCAGCCAGACGTCAATGCGCTTGCCGTTGGCATTGACGCGGAATTTCTCGCTGCATTGATAAGCCTTGAGGCCGGTGCAGCGGTTGCAGTTGATCAGAGGTCGAGGCGCGGTTACGGGCGCGATCGTCCAGTGGACACGCAAGGTAGACATGCCGGCAGGCCCTTCCCGTCGGGAAGTCCGTCAGGCCGGCAATGTCCGAGATGCCCCTTTTTGTTGAGCATGATCTTTTCCGAAAACCGGGTACCACTTTTCGCTGACGTGGGCCTTTGGTTCGGGATCATGCTCGTGCTGGCACGGCGTGGCGAAGGCTGCGTGTGTTGGAAGTCAGGCGTCGGCGTGGGTCACACGCGGCGGCTCAGCAATGCCAAACCGGTCTCGAACCGCCGCCTGAAGAACACGTGAGATGAAGCAGACACGCCAATGGCCGCGCCTGCGGTGCATTCAGAGGAGTTGGCGAGACCGGCGGTTACTGAGGCAAAGTGAAGCTCGAAAATGGATATCGGAGTGGGTCTTCTAACCGCATGGCGTCCAGCCGGCAAGCCGACCGACTTTCGCCATCCCGGTGGTTGCGCTAGTCTCGCGGGGTCGAGTTCTTCGCCACAAGAGGTCCGCCATGCATCTCGCCTCGCTGCTGATCTTCGCCGCCGCTTTGTTCGTCGCCGCCGGCTCGCCCGGCCCGTCGATCGCAGCACTCGTGGCGCGCGTGATCTCGAAGGGGTTCCGCGACGTCTTCCCGTTCCTGCTGGCGATGTGGATCGGTGAAGCCGTCTGGCTGTCGCTGGCGGTGTTCGGGCTCGCCGTCGTGGCGCAGACCTTCCACTACGCTTTCGTCGTCGTGAAATGGGTTGGCGTCGCCTATCTCGCCTATCTGGCGTTCAAGATGTGGACGGCGCCGGTCGAGGCGAAGGAAGGCGAGATGCCGCGCGAGGACTCGCCTCTGAAACTGTTCTTTGCCGGCATGGCGGTGACGCTCGGCAACCCGAAGATCATGATGTTCTATCTGGCGCTGCTGCCGACCATCATCGATCTTGCCTCGGTCAGCGTTGTCGGCTGGGTCGAGCTGACGCTGACCATGGCTATCGTGCTGGTGGTCATCGACCTCGCCTGGGTGCTGGCGGCATCGCAGGCGCGCCGGCTCCTGAAGAGCAAGCGCGCCATGAAGATCGCCAACCGCGTCAGCGCTACGACGATGGCGGGCGCGGCCGCGGCAATCGCGGCGCGTTCCTAATGCATGTCGCCCAAAGTGCACCGCGGTTTTGGGATAACGACATGCATCAAAACGCGTAAGCGCTACATCATCTCGATGATCGGCGCGATCTCCACGCTGAAGGCAGGGTCCATCAGGATCGGGCAGTCCTTGGCCTTGGCGACGGCGTCGTCGATGTCTTTTGCCTCGACGATGGTGTAGCCGGCGGTCGGATTGCTGCCGCCATTGTTCTCGATCTTGCCGCTCGGCAGCACCGTCTTCGACATGCCGACCGGATTGCCGCCGTCGACCACTGCCGAGCCGAGCTTGTCGTACCAGCCGGTCCAGGCATCCATAGCCGCTTTCCGTTCGGCTTCGTCGGTCGGCATCTTGCCGGAGCCGTGATAGACATAGAGAAATTTCGCCATGTTCTCCTCCCTTGTCGGCGGCGTCGAACCGGCATGCGGCCACGCCGCTTGCAATATGCGGCTACGCCGCAGTCGGATGTGCGGCTATGCCGCAATCCTGATCATCGGACCAAATGGCGGGATGGGCAATGAAAAATTCGATATCGCTAATATAAAGCCGCGGCCGCTACCGCGCCATGGCGTGGTATTCGGGGTTGGGCCGCATGTCGACCGCGGCGGCCACCCGGTTCGACATGTTGAAGAAGGCGGCGGTCGAGGCGATGTCCCAGATATCGCGATCGGTGAAGCCGGCCTGGCGCAAGGCGGCGCGGTCGGCCTCGACGATCCTGGCCGGCTCCTCGGTCAGCTTGACCGCAAATTCGAGCATCGCTGTCTGTTTCGGCGATAGCGCGGCGGCGCGGAAATTCATCACCATCATCTCGCCGAGCGCCGGCTCGCCCGACAGCTGGCGCACCGCCGCGCCATGCGCGGTCAGGCAATAGAAACAGTGGTTGATCGAGGAGACGACCACGGCGATCATCTCGCGCTCCAGCTTCGAAAGGCCGGAATCGCCGAGCATCAGATCGTTGTACATGTCGGTGAAGGCGCGCAGCTTCTTCTCGTCGAAGGCGTAGGCGGTGAGCACGTTGGGTACGAGGCCGAGCTTCTCCCGGCATTTGTCGAAATAGGCTTTCGTCGCCTCGCTGAGTTCCGCCTGGACAAGGTCGAGCGCGGTTATTTTGCCGGTCATGGTCATTCTCTCCTCGCGCGGCGATGGCGTCGGCTCGAATTTTTTAAAGCGTCGTCAAACCTTTGTCGCCAAACCGCAGTCATCTGGCTACCATAGTCGCAAAAGCATGCCACGGGAGGCAATAAGCGTCATGGCCAGCGTGAAATCCAAGCCGAAGAAGAAAGCCGCCGCCGCGAAAGCGGAGGAGAAACCCGCAAGGCTTGCCGACTATCTGCTGGCACGGGCGCCCGCCGAGGACATCGCGGCCTATGACGTGGCCGATCTCGAACGCGCCGGCGAGCTCGCCGCCCAAGCGGTCGCCGGCCACAGGAAAGGCGAAAGCGTCGTCGCCGTCGAAGCCGATTCGGGCGTCGCTTGCGACGGCCGGCCGGTAACGGTCATCACCGTCGTCAACGACAATATGCCGTTCCTGTTCGATTCCATCCTTGGCGAGATCACCGAGATCAGCGGCGAGCCGACGCTGGTCACCCATCCGATCGTCACCGTCCGCCACGGCAAGGATGGCGTGGTCGAGGTGCTTGGCGATGTCGGCAAGGAGGACGACGACAGGCTGAGTGTCGTCCATGTCCACATTCCAAGGCTGAACGCCGAGCAGGCCAAGAGCCTCACCGAGCGGCTGCGCAAGATGCTTTCGCAGGTTCGGGCGGCCGTCGTCGACTGGAAACGCATGCTCGCCCGCCTCGACCAGGCGATTTCCGAATTCCGCTATTCGGCGGTGCCGCTCGACAAGAAGAGCGTCGCCGAGGCGATCGCCTTCCTAGAATGGCTGCGCGACGACAATTTCACCTTCCTCGGCATGCGCGAGTTCAAATATACCGGCGGCGAGGAAAGCGGCTCGCTGGAGCGCGCCGAGAAGCCGGGCCTCGGCATCCTTTCGGATCCCGATGTGCTGGTGTTGAGGCGCGGCACGGAGGCGGTGACGACGACGCCGGAGATCCGCGCCTTCCTGCACGGGCCGGAGCCGCTGATCGTCACCAAGGCCAACGCCAAGTCGTCGGTGCATCGCCGCATCTATCTCGATTACATCGGCATCAAGACCTACACGGCGAAAGGCGCGCTTGCGGGCGAGCTGCGCATCGTCGGCCTGTTCACCTCGACCGCCTACACGCGCTCGGTGATGAAGATCCCCTATCTGCGCTCCAAGGCCGAGACCGTGATCTCGAAATCCGGTTTCGATCCGCACGATCATTCCGGCAAGGCGCTGATCAACATCCTGGAAAGCTATCCGCGCGACGAGCTGTTCCAGGTCCCCATTCCCATCCTGCGCAAGCATGCCGGCGCCATACTCGGGCTGATCGAGCGGCCGCGCGTGCGGGCGCTGGTGCGCGTCGACCAGTTTGACCGCTTCGTCTCGATCATCGTTTTCGTGCCGCGCGACCGCTACGACAGCGTCGTGCGCGAGAAGGTCGGCACCTATCTCAAGACCGCGTTCGAAGGCCGGTTGTCGGCCTATTACCCGGCCTTCCCGGAAGGCGGGCTGGCGCGCGTGCATTTCATCATCGGCCGTTCCGGCGGCAAGACGCCGAAGGTCGAGCAGTCGACGATCGAGGCGGCGATCCGCGACATCGTGCGCACCTGGGAGGACGCGCTCTCCGAAGCCGCGGAAGCCGCCGGCAGCGATCCGGCGCTGAAGGCGATCGCGGCGCGGTTCCCCGAAAGCTATCGCGACTCCTTCTCGGCCGCCGTGGCGTTGGCCGATGCCGGGCGCATCGCGAAAATCAACGCCGTCAATCCGATCGCCATCGACTATTACCGCCATGCCGACCAGAAGCCGCAACAGGCGGCTTTGAAAATCTATCATTTCGGCAGTCCGGTGGCGCTGTCGCGGCGCGTGCCGGTGCTGGAAAACATCGGCTTCCGCGTCATCAGCGAGCGCACCTTCGAGGTCGGCGACGATCCGGCGGGCACGGTCTTCATCCACGACATGGAGCTGGAGAACAGCTACGGCGCGCGAATAGACCTCGCCGATGGCGGCGCGCTGTTCGAGAACGCGTTCCTGTCGGTCTGGCGCGGCGATGTCGACAATGACGGCTATAACGGCCTGGCCCAGACCGCCGGCCTGTGGTCGGGCGAGATCACCATATTGCGCGCCTATGGCCGCTATCTGCAGCAGGCCGGTATTCCGCAGAGCCAGGATTTCATCGCCGCCGCGCTCAACCGCTATCCGGAGATCGCGCGCGGCCTGCATGCGCTGTTCGTCGCCCGGCTCGGCCCGACGGCGGAGGGCGATGGCGCGGTCGCCGCCAAGCACCTCAAGGCCAAGATCAAGGACGCGCTGGAGGAGGTGCCCAATATCGATGACGACACCATCATCCGCCGCTATCTGAACCTCATCGAAGCCTCGCTGCGCACCAACCATTTCGTATCCGATACAAAAGCGAAGGGACAATCGCTGGCGATCAAGCTGGACTCGCAAGCGGTCGAGGGCCTGCCGGCGCCGCGGCCATGGCGCGAAATATTCGTCTATGGCTCGGAGGTGGAAGGCGTGCATCTGCGCTTCGGCCCGGTGGCTCGGGGCGGCCTGCGCTGGTCGGACCGCGCCCAGGACTATCGCACCGAGGTGCTAGGCCTGGTGAAGGCGCAGCAGGTGAAGAACGCGGTCATCGTGCCGGTCGGCGCCAAGGGCGGCTTCTACCCGAAGAAGCTGCCGATGAGCGCCGGGCGCGACGCCATCTTCGAAGCCGGCACCTCGGCCTACAAGAATTTCGTCTCCAGCCTGCTCTCGATCACCGACAATATCGGCGTCGACGGCGTCATCCCGCCGGCCGGCGTGGTGCGGCGCGATCCTGACGATCCCTATTTCGTCGTCGCCGCCGACAAGGGCACCGCGACCTTCTCCGATACCGCCAACGCCATTTCCGAAAAACACCACTTCTGGCTGGACGACGCTTTCGCCAGCGGCGGTTCGGCCGGCTACGACCACAAGAAGATGGGCATCACCGCCAAGGGCGCCTGGGAAGCGGTGAAGCGGCATTTCCGCGAGATCAACCGGGACATCCAGACCTCGCCCTTCACCGTGGTGGGCGTCGGCGACATGTCGGGCGACGTGTTCGGCAACGGCATGCTCTTGTCGCCGCAGACCAGGCTGATCGCAGCCTTCGACCATCGCGACATCTTCATCGACCCCGATCCGGACATGGCCGCATCGATGGCCGAGCGGGTGCGCATGTTCGCGCTGCCGCGCTCGTCCTGGCAGGACTACGACAAGTCGAAGCTGTCGGAAGGCGGCGTCATCGTCTCGCGCAACCAGAAATCGATCACGCTGCCGCCGGCGGCCGCCGCCGCCGTCGGCCTCGCCAAGACGACGGCGACGCCGGTCGAGATCATGAACGCCATCCTCAAGGCGCCGGTCGACCTTTTGTGGTTCGGCGGCATCGGCACTTATGTGCGGGCTTCGGGCGAGAGCAACCAGGATGTCGGCGACCGGGCAAACGACGCCGTCCGCGTCACCGCGCTCGATGTCCGGGCGAAAGTCATCGGCGAGGGCGCCAATCTCGGCGTCACGCAGCGGGCGCGCATCGAGTTCGGCCTGAATGGCGGCCGCTGCAATTCGGACGCCATCGACAATTCGGGCGGCGTCAACTGCTCCGACGTCGAGGTCAACATCAAGATCGCGCTGGCTTCCGCCATGCGCAAGGGCTCGCTGACGCGGCCGGCGCGCAACAAGCTGCTCGCCGAGATGACCGACGAGGTGGGCGCGCTGGTACTCTCCAACAACTATCAGCAGACGCTGGCGCTCTCGCTGGCGCGCAAGCGCGGCCTTGCCGACATCGCGCACCAGGCCCGTTTCATGACGGCGCTGGAATCGCGCGGCCTGCTCGACCGCGCGGTCGAGACGCTGCCTTCGCCGGCGGCGCTTGCCGAACGCGAGGCGCGCGGTGAGCCGCTGACCAGGGCCGAGCTCGGCGTGCTGCTCGCCTATGCCAAGATCGTGCTGTTCTCCGACATCGTCGCCAGCGACGTGCCGGACGAGGAACATTTCGACCGCGACCTGATGGGCTATTTCCCGGAACGCATGGCGAGGAAATTCGCCGGCGAGATCCGCGACCACCGGCTGCGGCGCGAGATCATCGCGCGCGTCGTCGCCAACGATCTAGTCAATCGCGGCGGTCCGACCTTCGTCAACCGGCTGCAGGAAGCGACCGGCCGCACGGCGGCCGATGTCGTGCGCACCTTCGCCGTGGTCCGCGACGGCTTCGCGCTGCCGGCGCTCTACAAGGAGATCGACGCGCTCGACAACCAGATCGACGGCCAGATCCAGCTCGATCTCTACCAGGCGGTCAGCCGGCTCATCTTCGTGACCAGCGGCTGGTCCCTGAAGAACGAAGCGGGTTCCGCGCCGCTTGGCCAGCGCATCGCCGAATTGCAGGATGCGCGAAAGGCGCTGGAGCCGAAACTGGCGTCGCTGCTGCCGGCCTTCTCGCGCGAGCGCGTCGAGGAGCGGCGGCACGGCCTGTTCAAGGGCGGCGCGCCGGAGAAGCTCGCCGGGCAGCTCGCTCTGGCCGAGGTGGCCGAGCTGATTCCGGATGTCGCGCTCACCGCGCGCACGGCCAATGCCGACGTCGTCAATGCGGCCAAGGCGTTCTTCGCCGTCAGCGATGCCTTCCGCATCCCGCGCGTCGAGGAAGCCGCGCGCTCGATCATGCCGCCCGACTATTACGACCAGTTGGCGCTGTCGCGCGCGACCGACACGATCGGCGTGGCGCGGCGCGGCATCGCGGTGGCGGCGCTCACCGCGCACGGCACGGCGGCGGATCCGGTCGGGGCATGGCTCGAGGCCGGCGGCGAACGCGTCGCGCGCATCCGCGAGCGGCTGCAGGCGCTGACCGAAGGCGGCGACATCACCGTGTCGCGGCTCTCGGTGGCGTCGGGGCTGATGAGCGACCTGACGGGGATGTGAAGTTCCTCGCCCTGCCAAAGCGGCTGGTCTTTGGCGATAGCGCGCATGGCAGCTTGGCGCTTGCGTTATCCTATGCTGCGCGGGTCGACCCCCACTCCGTCTCGGCTTCGCCGAGCCACCTCTCCCCCGATCGACGGGGTAGAGGAAGGCGCCCAAGCTTTTTGCCGTCAATGCTCGTCGAGCAACGCTCCTTTCCCTTCCCTCCGGAGGGGGAAAGGTGGCGCTGCGAAGCAGCGACGGATTGGGGGAACCACCTGGCAATCAAGCCTCGGCCTGATCGGTCACGCCAGAAGATGCGTGCATCGCGTAGCCGCCTTCGTGGGGCGAGGAATTGGCGCCGCGCTTGTTCGTTTGCATCGCTGCCTGAAAACATGCAGACATGGCTCCCGACGCGGGCGGGTCGAGGGAATCAGCATGGCGGCAGTAGAGACAGTGCAGCGGACATCGGGGCGCGGCATCTGGGGCTGGATGTTCTTCGACTGGGCGGCGCAGCCTTTCTTCACCGTCGTCACCACCTTCATCTTCGGGCCCTATTTCGTCTCGCGCATGGCCAGTGATCCCACAGCCGGGCAGGCCGCCTGGGGGTATGGTATCGCCGCCGCGGGCCTGGTCATCGCGGTGCTGTCCCCGGTGCTCGGCTCGATCGCAGACCAGACCGGGCCGCGCAAGCCGTGGATCGCCTTCTTCGCGACGATCAAGATCGTCAGCCTCACGCTTTTGTGGTTCGCGGCGCCGGGCTCGAACCTTTTCCTGGTCGTGCTCTTGTTTTCGCTGGCTTCGGTGGCGGCCGAATTCTCCACCGTGTTCAACGATTCCATGATGCCGCGGCTGGTGCCGAAGCAAGAGATCGGCCGGATATCCAACATGGCCTGGGGGCTCGGCTATCTCGGCGGCATGATCGCGCTGATCTTCGTGGTGCTGTTCCTGGCGGGTAATCTCGAAACCGGCAAGACGCTCATCGGCCTCGATCCATTGTTCGGACTCGATCCGAAACTCGGGGAGGACGCGCGCTTCACCGGGCCGATGTCCGCCGGCTGGTATTTCCTGTTCATCCTGCCGATGTTCTTCTTCACGCCGGACGCCGCCAAGGGAATCCCGATCGGCCCGGCGGTGCGCGAGGGCCTGTCCGAGTTGAAGTCTACTCTGGTGGAAGTGCGCCAGCGCAGCGGCATCCTGCGCTTCCTGCTGGCGCGCATGATCTATCAGGACGGCGTCAATGCGCTGCTGGCGCTCGGCGGCACCTTCGCGGCCGGCATGTTCCGCTGGTCGATCACCGAGATCGGTCTGTTCGGCATCATCCTTAACGTCGTCGCCATCTTCGGCTGCTGGATCGCGGCGCGGCTCGATACCGCGCTCGGCTCGAAGCACGTGGTGATGATCGCGCTGGTGATGCTCTCGGTCGCCACGATCGGCGTCGTCTCGACCGGTCCGGGCTTCACGCTGCTCGGCCTGATCCCGCTGTCGACCGCCGATTCAGGCGGCCTGTTCGGCACCGCGGCCGAAAAGGCCTATATCCTTTATGGGCTGCTGATCGGGCTCGCTTTCGGGCCGGTGCAGGCGTCGTCGCGTTCCTACATGGCGCGCAGCGTGACCGCCGCCGAGTCGGGCCGCTATTTCGGCATCTATGCGCTGGCGGGACGCGCGACCAGCTTCCTGGCGCCGTTTATGGTGGCGACCATCACCACCGTGAGCGATTCACCACGCCTCGGCATGGCGGCGATCATCCTGTTTCTCGGCATCGGCATGGCGATCCTGGCGGGCACACCCTATCCGGCGGACAGGCCGAAAGAAATGCTTCGATAATTCTACTCCGCTGGCCGCTTGCCGCGGTTTTCTGCGCTTCCGGTGCTCACGGACCTGAATGTCCGCTCCGCTCCGGTTCTCGAAAACCGCACCAATAGACTCAGCGGAGCGAATTCTTGAAGCATCTTCGCGCCGAGCCTCAATGCCTGAAATGCCTTACGCCCGTGAACACCATGGCGATGCCGTGCTCGTCGGCGGCGGCGACGACGTCCTCGTCGCGCATCGAGCCGCCGGGCTGGATGACGGCCGTGGCGCCGGCCTCGATCGCCGTGAGAAGGCCGTCGGCGAAGGGGAAGAAGGCGTCGGAGGCAACGACGGAGCCCTTGGTCAGCGGTTCGGCGAGGCCGGCGGCTTCCGCCGCGTCCAGCGCCTTGCGGGCGGCGATGCGCGAGGAATCGACGCGGCTCATCTGGCCGGCACCGATGCCGACCGTGGCGCCATCCTTCGCATAAACGATGGCGTTGGACTTGACGTGCTTGGCGACGCGGAAGGCGAATTTGAGGTCCGCCAGTTCGGCCGGCGTCGGCGCGCGCTTCGTCACCACCTTCAGCTCGAGATCGTCGACCACGGCGTTGTCGCGGCTTTGCACCAGCAGCCCGCCGGCGACCGACTTCGCTGTTGTGCCGGCGGCGCGCGGATCGGGCAGGCCGCCGGTGACCAGTAGGCGCAGGTTCTTCTTCGCGGCGACGATCGCGGCTGCCTCGTCGGTCGCGTTGGGCGCGATGATGACCTCGGTGAAGGTTTTCACGATTTCCCGCGCCGCCTCAGCGTCGAGGATGCGGTTCATGGCGACGATGCCGCCAAAGGCCGAGACCGGATCGCAGGCCAGCGCCTTGGCGTATGCCGCCTTCAACGTCTCACCCTCGGCGACTCCGCAAGGGTTGGCGTGCTTGATGATGGCGATCGCCGCCGAGCGGGCGGGATCGAACTCGCCGACCAGCTCGAAAGCCGCGTCGGTGTCGTTGATGTTGTTGTAGGAGAGCTGCTTGCCCTGCAACTGCCTGGCGGTGGCGACGCCCGGCCGCTTGTCGCCCGACAGGTAGAAGCCGGCGCCCTGGTGCGGGTTCTCGCCATAGCGCATCACCTGGTCGAGACGGCCGCCGAAGGCGCGCCAGGCCGGGTGCTCGATCTGCAGTGCCTCGGCGAACCAGCCGGAGATCGCGGCGTCATAGGTGGCGGTGCGGGCAAAGGCCTTGGCCGCCAGCATCTTGCGGAAGTCGAGCGACAGCGAGCCGAGGTTCATCTCCAGCGCGTTGACGACGGACGCATAGTCGGCCGGATCGGTGACGATGGCGACATAGGCGTGGTTCTTGGCCGCGGCGCGGATCATCGCCGGTCCGCCGATGTCGATGTTCTCGACGATCGAGGCATAGCCGGCGCCGGAGTGGCGGACCTCTTCAAACGGGTAGAGGTTCGAGACGACAAGGTCGATCGGCTCGATGCGATGGTCGCGCATGGCCTTGGCATGCTCGGCATCGTCGCGGATGCCGAGCAGCGCGCCATGCACCGACGGATGCAAGGTCTTGACCCGGCCGTCCATGATCTCGGGAAAGCCGGTGAGCTCGGAAACGTCGCGGACCGCCAGGCCCGCCTCGGCGATGGCCTTCGCCGTGCCGCCCGTCGAAACCAGCTCGACGCCGGCGGCGGCGAGCGCCCTGGCAAAGGCGATGAGCCCGGTCTTGTCGAAGACGGAAAGCAGCGCCCGGCGCACCGGAACAAGGTCGGGCGCCGGAATGTTTTTTGTGGGCACGGCCATGGACAGGCGGCCTTTCGGAGCTGTTGGAAGGGGACGTTGGCCGGCCCTAGCATATGAGCCCCGGAAATCAAGTGGGTCTGGCATCAGGCGCGCAGCCCGTTCTGCCGGCCAGGCTCAGTTGTTTTCCGGATGGCCGGCGATGCCGGTGCGGGTCAGCTGCCAGTGGACCTCGGCAATCTCCGAGGCCTTGAAGGCAAGCACGATCTGCCGGCTGCGGCGCGGGCCGCTCAGTCCGGCGAAGTAGATCGATTCCTCGACCTCCGGCGCCACTTCGGCGCAGGTGAAAACCCAGGTGTCGCCCTGCGCGGCGGCGAGCGTCAGGCGGTCGTGGTCGTCCTGCAGCAGGCTGATGTCGGGGTGGACGTGGAAGCGCACCGTGACGAAGTCGCGGCCGTTGTTGCGGATCGCGGCATTGCCCGGGCGCAGGAAACGGTCGCGGCCGGCAAGCACGTTGCCGTTCGTGGTCAGCTTCAGCTCGCGCTCATGCAGGAAACCGAATTGCTGGGCATAGCCGTCGTGGCGGGCGACGAAGCCGTGCACGCCCTTCTGGTCGAGGCGCTTGCAGGGCACGTGCTGCGGGCCCCCGATCAGCGGCGAGCCCAGCAGATCGCTGACGCGCAGCGAATGGCTGAAGCGCGCCGACGAGGTGTCGTTGAGCGTGGCGGTCGAATGCGCGGCGGTGGCGCGCGCCAGCGGCCGGAATTCCGGGGCGCCGTAGGTGTCGATGCCGGCATTGACGATGAAGTGCTGGCGCCCGGAGGAGAGTTCGAAGGCAAGGCAGCCGGCGTGCGCGGCGTTGGAGACGTCGACCGGCGGCGGCAGGCCGGTGTCGGCGATCACCGTCACGCCGCCCATCGACAGGCGCTCGTAGCCGGAGTGCGGCGCGTGCAGCAGCGGCGCGCCCACCGTGTCGTCATGGCGCAGGATGGTGGCGATGCGGTCGTGGATGGTGGCGCCCATGCCGTTGAAGCGGGCGAGGCTGCCGTCCTGGTGACGAAAGAAACGCAGCGCCGGCAACATGCGGTCGATGGCGCCGATCAAGGCCGACGGCGGTGCCTCGGCCTGGTTGGCATAGGTCTGGCGCAACGGTAGAAGATCGGCCAGCAGCTCCAGCACCGCCATCGGCTTGCGCGAAATATGGCCGCCATCGGGCAGGATCTGATGTTCCAGCTCCTCGGCCAGGTTGCGTGTCGCGGCGCGCAGCGCCGAGGCCGGCGCCGGCAAGGACAGCGCGGCGAAGGCAAGCGCGATGCGGGCGCGCAGCCTGGCCTCGCCATCCGGCATCTCGCGCGCCATCGAGCGGAGATAGCGGATCTGCACGGCGAGCGATTTCAGGAAGGCGCGATAGAAGGGGAATTCGGCGCCTTGCAGCACCACCGAGGAATGCTGCAGCCAGGCGATCACCCGTTTGGCCGTCGTGCCCGGCTCCCAGGCGATGCCGGAGATCTGATTGCCGTGCATGGCGATCCAGTCGGTGACGAGCGCCCTGGCGTTGGCGGCGGCAAGCTCGGTGCCGGTGGCGCGCATGTGGCGCAGCCAGCGGAAGCCATGCAGCGATTTCTGCCAGCCGCGATTGGGCACGTCGAGCTGGAAGGGCGATGTGCCGCCGGTCTCGACCAGATGGCCGGACAGCGGGTAGCGGCCGTAATAGATCTCCAGCGCGATCTGCGGATCGGCGAGCCGCAGATCCGGCGGCGCGATCAGGACACGTTCGGGCGTGCGGCCGGAATAGCGCCAGCGATAGACCGGGCCGGCGCGGAGGCGCCGGCGCGTTTTGCGCCAGAACTCCCTCGCGACAAGCGTCCATAGACGCGTCGTGCTGCCGGCAACAAGTGCCAATAGCCCTCCTGATGTCCCCATAACCCGAGCACAAGCTTATGCGATTCAAGAACTTATGCGAAGGCGGATTTCGCCGAAGTGAACCAATTCACGCGGCCACGGCCGGGTCTTCCCTAAAAAAGTCAGCAAGTTTTATGAGATAACGTTTCAATCGGTCCGTCTCATCCGCGCGGCAAAGAAGCCGTCCAAGCCCGAAATCCCGGGCGATTCCAGCGCGAGGTCGGCCGGCGTGGTGCGCAGCGTGCCCTCCGGCGTCAGGAATGGGTCGATATCGGCAATTTCGCCAAGCCGGATCGGATCGGCGTCCACGCCGGGGTTCCCGGCGAGGAAATCGCGATAGAGTTCCTCGCCTTCGATCGGGTCGAGCGAGCAGTTGGAAAAGACGATGCGGCCGCCGGGCCTGACGAGACCGACGGCATGGGCAAGCAGGCGGCGCTGGAGATCGGCGAGCTTTTCGACATCCGCCATGGTCTTGGTCCAGGGCACGTCGGGATGGCGGCGTACCGTGCCGGTCGACGAGCAGGGTGCGTCGAGCAGCACGGCGTCGAACAATTGCGCCGGCCGGTAATCCAGGAGGTCGGTCTGGACGAGTTCGGCGGTCAGGCCGAGGCGCTCGAGATTCTGACTGAGCCGCGCCAGCCGGCTCTTCGAGGTGTCGACCGCGGTCACCTCGGCGCCGGCCAGGATAAGCTGCGCCGTCTTGCCGCCGGGCGCTGCGCACAGGTCGGCGACGCGCTGTCCGCGGATGTCGCCGAACAGGCGCGCCGGCAGGCTTGCCGCGGTATCCTGAACCCACCAAGCACCGTCGGCGAAACCGGGCAGGTCGATGACATTGGCGGAGAGCTTTTCGACACGCACCGTGCCGGTCGGCAGCACGATGCCGCCCAGGCGCTCGGCCCAGACCGCCGGATCGGCCTTGACCGTGAAATCGACCGGCGCCTCATGACGATGCGCGGCAAGAATGGCGCGCGCCCTGTCGGCTCCGTAGGCGGCGGTCAGCCGCTGCGAAAACCATTGCGGCGCCTCGCTGGTGGCGACAAGCGCCGGGGCAAGTTCGGCCTCCTTGGCGCGCGCCAGCGAACGCAGCACGCCGTTGACGAGGCCGGAGAAGCGCAGTGTTCGCGGATCGGACTTGGCGTGGGTCACGGCAAGGTCGACGGCGGCGCTGTCGGGAACATCGAGGAACAGGATCTGCGCGGTGGCGACGTTGAGGATATGCGAGAGCGCGGTGGCATTGGCCGGCAGTGGCTTTTCCAGGCGCCTGGCCAGCAGCCCGGCAATGGTCATGCGATAGCGCAGCGCCGTGACCAGGATGGCGCGCACCAGCGCCCGGTCGCGGCCGTCCAGCGCCCTGTATTGCGGGTGGCCGTGCTCGTTGTCGGTCAGGCCATCGAGCGGCGTATGCGCGTCGATGACGGCGGCAAGCAGGCGCGCGGCCGCCTTGCGCGCCACAAGGCCGGCGACGTTCTCGTCGCCATCCTTGTGTTGCGGATTGCCTGGCTGTCCGCGCCTCGGCGGCGTCATGACCAGGGACCCTTCGGCCGGACATTGCGCGGTCCGGTCGGGTTGCGCCCCCAAGGATTGGGCTTTGGCGGCGCCGGCCCAGCCTCTGAGGCCGCATCTGCCGGCTTGCCCCATGGCCCTGCTGATGGCTCCTCGGGCTGGATGGGCGGCGCGGAAGCCTCGCGCCGATTAGCCGGCGCGGCCTCGCCCATCGCGCGCGCCATCTCCTGCAAGGCAGCGATGCGGTTCTCCGTGTTCGGATGGGTCGAAAACAGATTGTCCATGCGCTCGCCGTGGAGCGGGTTGATGATGAAAAGATGCGCCATAGCCGGATTGCGCTCGGCGTCCGGATTGGGAATCTGTTCGGCGCCGCGCGCGATCTTGTTGAGCGCCGAAGCAAGCCATAGCGGGTGACCGCAGATCTCGGCGCCGCGCCGGTCGGCTTCGTATTCGCGCGTGCGGCTCACCGCCATCTGCACGATCATCGCGGCGAAGGGCGCGACGATCATCGCCACAAGCACGCCGACGAAGCCGAACGGATTGTTGTTTTCCCGGCTGCCGCCGAGGAAGAAAGCGAAATTGCCGAGCATCGAAATGGCGCCGGCAAGCGTGGCTACGATCGTCATGGTCAGCGTGTCGCGATGCTGCACATGCGCAAGCTCATGCGCCATCACCGCCGCGACCTCTTCATGAGAGAGGCGCTGGAGCAGGCCCGTGGACGCCGCCACCGCGGCATTCGCCGGGTTGCGGCCAGTGGCGAAGGCGTTGGGCTGCGGGTTGTCGATCAGATAGGTCTTCGGCATTGGCAGGCCGGCCTGCTTGGCCAGCGCCTGCACGATCGCGTAATATTCGGGCGCGCTCTTCTCGTCGACCTCGACGGCGCGGTTCATCGACAGCACCATCTTGTCGGCGTTCCAATAGCTGAACAGATTGGTGCCGGCGGCGATCAGAAGCGCGATGACCATGCCGCCCGGGCCGCCGATCAGATAGCCGACGCCCATGAACAGCGCCGTCATCGCGGCAAGAAGCATGGTGGTGCGAAGCGTGTTCATCGTTTCATCCGTCTGACGTGGTGGCGGAGGGGGCCAGAGCATCGGACCGAAAAGTGGAATCCGGTTTTCGGAATATTCCGATGCTCATTAATGGGGGTCGATCCTTCTGTCGTCATGGCTATATGATGGGAGAGGCCGGGCTTCGTTTCAATCGGCGGGAGTATCGCATGACCGAAGAGCCAAGCAAAACCGAAGCGGTTGCAACGACCGAAGAGCTGCAAAAGACGCTGGCGCCCGAAGCGCAGCGGGCGCTAGCAGAGGCCGAAGCGCGTCGTCAAAAGTATCGAGTGGCGGAAGCGCAGTTGCCGAAGGAGATCGGCGGCCGCGGCGGCAAGGAACCTGGCCGCTACGGCGACTGGGAGGTCAAGGGTCTCACCAGCGACTTTTAAGCAACGGCCCGCTCGGGCGCGAGGGCGATCCAGCCCTTATCGTCCGTCGCAATGGCGATTTCGTCATAGGAACGGATTGTCGGGTGCGGCGTGACGAGCGGGTGGACATGGGTGGTGCTGATCACCATCACCGAGGCGCCGGAAGCCTCGCCCGCCGCTATGCCCGCCGGCGCATCCTCGAAGACCAGGCAGTCGCGCGCCTCGATGCCGAGACGCCTTGCCGCCAGAAGGAAGCAGTCCGGCGCCGGCTTGCCATGGGTGACGTCTTCCGCGGTCACCATCATGGCGGGAACCGGGATGCCGGCCGCCTTGATGCGCAGCAGCGCCAGCTCGCGCGGCGCCGAGGTGACGATCGCCCAGCGCTCTGGCGGCAGCGATTGCAAAAACGCGACGGCGCCGGGGATCGGGACGATGCCTTCGAGGTCATCCGCCTCGGCCTTGAGCAGCAAATCCGCCTCCGCCAGCGGATCGACACCCGGAAGCCTCAGCGCGGCGATCGTCTCGCGCGCTCGCCTGCCATGGATCGTGGGCAGGAAAGCCGCCACGTCGAGGCCATGCCTGTTTGCCCATGCCGTCCACACCCGTTCCGCCGCGGCGATCGAGTTGAGCACCGTGCCGTCCATGTCGAATAGGAAGGCGGCGAATTTTGAGCCTGCAAACATCGGATGTCCTGGAGAATCGTTTTCGGGGAGGGCGAAACGTAAAGCGCAGTTTAGCCCGGGCAGGACCGCCTGAGAAGAGAACAGGTCAGCGTTGATGGAACGCTGACCTGTTCTCACTTCTTGTTTCTACGCAATTGCGGATCGAAAACCGCTGCGCACTTTTCCTGAATTGCTCCAGACGCCGCCATTTCGACTCTGCGCCGGAACCGGCTCCGGCTCGCGGCGTTGAACAAGCAGTCTTTCCAAAATCACGAAGGGGGGCATGCGATGCTGATCCGGCTCGGATATGAAATCGCCATCGAATGCGCGGCGGTGACGCCGATCATCTCGCTTCTCGACGTCCATGCCGAACGGCATGCCGACATCAAGCGACAGACGCGGGTTCTGACCTCGCCCTCGGTGCCGACCCGGACCTATCGCGACCGCCACGGCAATATCTGCCGTCGCTTCACGGCGCCCGCCGGAAGCTTCCGCATCCTCTACGATGCGACGATCGAGGACAGCGGCGAGACCGATGAAGTCAATACGTTGGCGCGCGAAACGCCGGTCGCGGAACTGCCCGACGACGTGCTGGTCTATCTGCTCGGCAGCCGCTACTGCGAGACCGACCACCTCAGCGACATCGCCTGGCAGCTTTTCGGCCATTTGCCGCCTGGCTGGGCGCGGGTGCAGGCGATCGTCGATTATGTCAACAGCAGACTTTCCTTCGGCTACGGCTATGCGCGCGCCACGCGCACGGCGGCCCAGGCGCATGAGGAGCGCGTCGGCGTGTGCCGCGACTTCGCGCATCTGGCGATCGCGCTTTGCCGATGCATCAACATTCCGGCCCGCTACGTGAACGGCTATCTCGGCGATATCGGCGTGCCGGCCGATCCGGCACCGATGGACTTCTCGGCCTGGATGGAAGTTTTCCTCGACGGCAAATGGTACACGTTCGATCCGCGCCACAACTGCCCGCGCATCGGCCGCGTCGTCATTGCGCGCGGCCGCGACGCCACCGACGTGCCGCTGCTGCACAGTTTCGGTCCGCACCAGCTCAGCCTGTTCAAGGTCTGGACCTACGAGCAGGAAGGCAACCGCTTCAATCCTCCGCATCATGGCATCGATCGGACGGTCAGCGCGCAGATGCTCCTTTGATGCCGGCCTGACCTGGTTTTCAACAGACCCTGCGCTGCGCCTGTTTTATGGCTGCCGCTGACCCGCTTCGGCACAGTTCGATTGTGCCGAAGAGAGAACGACCGCGACAGCCTTCGAGATCATGGTAAGCACTTCATGAAGGTCGCTTGGCCAGCGTATTTTCGTTTACTTCCCGTTCACTCTAGGATTTGCCGAAAGCCAGCAAAAACAATGGATTAACCTGCCGTTAAGCATCTTTCGGCGGGTCGTTGGCCGGGTCTGGCCGAAATCCTGCAACGCCTTTGTCGTGCGGCACGGTGCCGCAAACAGTGGAGGCGGAAGGGATGCGGCAGTTCAGAGGCGTCGTTCGTGGGGTGGACGGCTTTGCCCGCAATCGCGAAGGCAATTTCGCGGTTCTGTTCGGAGCTGCCGCATCGGTCCTCGCGCTGGGGGTGGGATTGGCGGTCAATATCTCGCAGCTCTACAATGCGAGATCGAGCCTGCAGGGCGTCGTCGACGCCGCTGTGACCTCGACGGCCCGCGATCTCACCCTCGGCGTCATCACCGAAGCCGACGCCAACAAGACGGTGCAGGCGTTCCTCGACGCCAACAGCGCGGCCGGCATCCTGCAGGCCAACCGGATCGTGCTGGACAAACTCACCGTCGACAGGACGGCCAGCACGGTGAAGGCGGATGTGCACACCGATCTCAGCCTCTATTTCCCCCTGTTCAGCATCGGCGACATGCAACGGGTGACGTCCTCGACCACGGCGCTCTATTCGGACAAGACGGTCGAGGTGGCGATGATGCTCGACGTCACCGGCTCGATGGCCGGCCAGAAGATCAAGGACCTGAGGACAGCGGCGAGCAACGCGGTCAATTCCTTCCTCGCCGGCCAGAACGCCGCCAATCCGCGGGTGCGGGTGGCGATCGTGCCTTATGCCAATTCGGTCAATGTCGGCTCGCTCGCCGCAAGCACGGTCTTTGTCGAGACCAAGGCCAGCGAGCGCAAGCAGGCGCCCGGCAATGACGATCCGAAATATGTCTCGGCGTCGACGCGGCCGGACAACTGCGCCACCGAGCGCAAGAGCGCCTATCAGTACTCGGATGCCGGTCCCGACGTCAGCATGGTCAATCGTGACCTCTATCTGTCGGCCTTCGCCAAGCAGACCAATACGGCAGCCTGTCCGGTCGCGACGCTGCAGCCGCTGACGGCGAATGCCTCTACGCTGAACAATGTCATCAAGGATCTCGTCGCCTCCGGCGGCACCGCCGGTCATATCGGGATTCAGTGGGCCTGGTATATGCTCTCGGAAAACTGGGGCAGTGTGATGAACGCCTCGCAACGGCCGGCCAAGCTGGATCCTAAGAAGGTGGCCAAATATGTGATCCTGATGACCGACGGCGAATTCAACCTGTCCTATTTCGACGCCAGCGACGCGAGTCAGGTCTATAACGACGCCGGCAAGGTACAGACGCGCACGGCCGCGACAACGCTCTGCGCGGCGATGCGCGACCAAGGCATCGAGATATTCACCATCGGCTTTGCCCTTACGGAGAAGAACGCCAAGTCGACGCTGCAATCCTGCGCCAGCCCCGATAGCGGCAACAGCAAGCATTTCTATCAGGCGGCCAACGGCGCCGAGCTTGACCAGGCCTTCCAGGATATCGTGCGCAACATCGACAATTTGACGGTGACCAGGTAGCGGGGTTTATCGCAAAGAAAAGGAAAAGGCCGCCGCTTCTTGACGAAGCCGGCGGCCTTCCGTGTTTCCGTCCATGACGCGGCTTCTGGCGGCAGCCCCATCGGGCTACCTGCCGCGCGTCTCGCGCCTTAACGGGAAGACTGCTTCCCGAAAGTGCAATCCGCAGAGCTCACGTTATGGAAAACGAAATCACTCGACATCGGATCACCTCCTTTCAGTTCGTTGAAGACACTCAGATGATGGGGTGTGTCGCGGCAAAAGACAAGATGACGCGACGGAATGGTCATGCCTCCACCCGGGAAACCTGCTCTTGCGGTGCTTTTGCGCAACAGATCGGGATTGCGGTCCACAGGCCGGTGGACGACAGTGCGCCTCTGGGGGCGACATATCGGGAGGTGGGAATGGACGCCGCCGACAGAGCAGCGCGGATCGTACGCAAGGTCGTCGAAACGCTGAAGCCGGGTTTTGCGGTCCGGCTGTGGACCGGCGAGCGGATCGGCCCCGCCAGCGGTCCGGTGCTTGCCATCAACGATCAGGACATCGTCTGGCAACTGGTTCGCCGGCCGACCTTCTCGACGCTGGTGGAGATGTGGATTTCCAAGACCGTCGATATCGAAGAGGGCACGCTGTTCGATTTCTATGCCCTGCCTTCGCAAGGCAAGCTCAAGACGAAGCTCAAATCCCTGCCCAAGCTGGCGATCCTGCGCGACCTGCCGGCTGTGCTGTTTTCGCGCAAGCAGATGACGGCGCGCAGCGACCTTTCCGGCCGCAAGCCTTTCGTCAGCGGATCGAACAAGGAGGCGATCCAGCACCATTACGACATTTCGAATGATTTCTACCGACTCTTCCTCGACGAGCGCATGGTCTACAGTTGCGGCTATTTCCACGATTTCGCCAATGGCATCGACCAGGCGCAAGTCGACAAGCTAGACCACATCTGCCGCAAGCTCAGGCTCGAGCCCGGCGAAAGGCTGCTCGACATCGGCTGCGGCTGGGGCGCGATGCTTATCCATGCGGCGAAGAATTACGGCGTCTTCGGCCATGGCGTCTCGCTGTCGCAAGCCCAGACCGACCTTGCCCGCGAGCGCATTCGCGCCGAGGGGCTGGAGGATCGCATCACCATCGAGATAAAATCCTATGCCGAACTCTCAGGCACGTTCGACAAGATATCGTCGATCGGCATGTTCGAGCATCTGGGGCTCGCCAATCACGAGGCCTACTTCTCGACCGTCCATCGACTGCTGAAACCCGGCGGGATCTATCTGCATCACGCCATCACCAGGCGCAGCAAGGGCGACATCCGCAAGACGCTGCGCAAGGGGCCGGAATACAAGGCCCTGATCAAATACATCTTTCCTGGCGGCGAGCTCGATACGATCGGCATGACGCTCGGCAATCTCGAGGCGCACGGCTTCCTCGTTTATGACGTGGAGAACCTGCGCGAGCATTATGCGCAAACCTGCCGCCTGTGGGCGGAGCGTCTGCATGCGCGCTTCGACGAGGCGGTCGCCGAGGTCGGCGAGCCCAAGGCGCGGCTGTGGCTGCTCTATCTGACGGGTTGCTCGATCACCTTCCAGCGCGCCTCGGCGCAGATTTTTCAGACTGTCGCCACCAGGCGCGCCCGCGGCCCGAGCGGCCTGCCACCGACACGGGCGGATTTGTACAGGTAGACCCGGCCCGCTTCAGTCCATCAAGCGCATCGGCGCGCCGATCCCGATCCGCGCGGGCCGGTCGACGGTGCAGTAGACGCCGAGATTGTGGGCGTTGTGGCGCACCAGGTTGCGCAGGATGCCGGGATCGGTGTCGAAACCGTCCTGGGCGATGATGGTGAAGCCGCAGCGGCGGCAGGGCTCGGAGACGGTGAGCTCGAGATCGCCGACCGCGAGTTTCCTGCCGATCCATTCCGTCTCCGGAAAGGCGCCTTCGACCGGGTCCATATTGACGACGATGTTGGGCCGGAAGCGGCGCGGATCGGGTGTGCCCTCGGGATGCAGCGCCTTCAGCCGGGACAGCGAGGCGGTGGTGAGCAGATGGATCGGCGCCTTGGCGTAGCGGGCCTCGATCAGCGGACCGGCATAGGAGGGCGCCGCGTTCTGCGCGCCGAATGGTCGGATCGCTGCCTCGAAGCCGAGGAAGGCGGATACAGCGCGGTTGCTTCGAGGGTCTGGCGCCGGCAGCCAGCCGCCGCCGGGCACGGCCACTTCGAGCCGCCATTCCTTGCTCATCGGGTCCTCGCTCAACCGGGTGCGGATCAGCGGCACCTTATGCCATCTGGCCTCGCGGTCGGGCCTGGCGATCTCGCCGTCGGAAACATCGACCAGTCCGAACAGCCGGTCGCCGTCGACGGTCTTCAGCCCGACGGAGATGGCATCGAGCCGCTCGCCGGCGAGCGAACTCGCCGGGTAGCGCCAGAGCTGGCTGACGGTGCCGAGATCGCCGGTCATCAGCCCTTCTTGTTCTGCCGGTTGGCGACGAGGTCGTCGACCACGGCCGGATCGGCGAGCGTCGAGGTGTCGCCCAGCGCGCCGAAATCGTCCTCGGCGATTTTGCGCAGAATGCGGCGCATGATCTTGCCGGAACGGGTTTTCGGCAGGCCGGGCGCGAACTGGATCTTGTCGGGCGAAGCAATGGCGCCGATCTCCTTGCGGACATGCGCGATCAGTTCCTTGCGCAGCTCCTCGCTCGGCTCCATGCCCTTCATCAGGGTGACGTAGCTGTAGATGCCCTGGCCCTTGATGTCGTGCGGGTAGCCGACGACAGCGGCTTCCGACACTTTCTCGTGGCTCACCAGCGCCGATTCGACTTCCGCCGTGCCCATGCGGTGGCCGGAGACGTTGATGACGTCGTCGACGCGGCCGGTGATCCAGTAGTAGCCGTCGGCGTCGCGGCGGCAGCCGTCGCCGGTGAAGTACTTGCCCTTGTAGGTCGAGAAATAGGTCTGCACGAAGCGGTCATGGTCGCCATAGACGGTGCGCATCTGACCGGGCCAGGAATCGGTGATGCAGAGATTGCCGTCGGCGGTCCCTTCGAGCACCTTGCCCTCGCCGTCGACCAGTTCCGGCTTGACGCCGAAGAAGGGCCGTGTCGCCGAGCCTGCCTTGAGGTCGGTGGCGCCTGGCAGCGGCGTGATCAGGATGCCGCCGGTCTCGGTCTGCCACCATGTGTCGACGATCGGCACCTTGCCGTTGCCGACGACATTGAAATACCACTCCCAGGCTTCCGGATTAATCGGTTCGCCGACCGAGCCCAGAACGCGCAGCGATTTGCGCGATGTCTTCTTCACCGGGTCGTCGCCAGCGCCCATCAGCGCGCGCAACGCCGTCGGCGCGGTGTAGAAGATGTTGACCTGGTGCTTGTCGATGACTTCCCAGAAGCGCGACTGCGAGGGATAGTTCGGCACGCCTTCGAACATCAGCGTCGTGGCGCCGTTGGCCAAGGGCCCGTAGACGATATAGCTGTGGCCCGTCACCCAGCCGACATCGGCCGTGCACCAGTAGATGTCGCCGTCATGGTAGTCGAAGACATATTGGTGCGTCATCGAGGCATAGACGAGATAGCCAGCCGTGGTGTGCAGCACGCCCTTCGGCTTGCCGGTCGAGCCGGAGGTGTAGAGGATGAAAAGCGGGTCTTCCGCCTTCATCTTCTCCGGCTTGCAGTCGGCCTTCACCGTGGTGATCTCGTCGTGGTACCAGACGTCGCGACCGGGCGCCCAGCCGACCTTGCCGCCGGTGCGGCGAACCACCATGACCTTCTCGACCTTGGTGCCGGCCTTGGCGGCGATCTCAATCGCCTTGTCGGTATTGTCCTTGAGCGGAATCGGCTTGCCGCCGCGCAGGCCTTCATCGGCGGTGATGACGAAGGTCGATTCGCAGTCGACGATGCGGCCGGCCAGCGCATCAGGCGAAAAGCCGCCGAAGACGATCGAATGGATGGCGCCGATGCGTGCGCAGGCAAGCATCGCATAGGCGGCTTCCGGGATCATTGGCATGTAGATGGTGACGCGGTCGCCTTTCTTGACGCCGTGCTTCTTCATCACATTGGCGAGCCGGCAGACATGCGCGTGGAGCTCGTTGTAGGTGATCTTCTTGTCGTCGTAAGGGTTGTCGCCCTCCCAGATGATGGCGGTCTGGTCGCCGCGCTTCTTCAAATGCCGGTCGATGCAATTGTAGGAGACGTTGGTCAGCCCGTCCTCGAACCACTTGATCGAGACCTTGCCGTCGAAGGAAGTGTTCTTGACCTTGGTGAAAGGCTTGAACCAGTCGATGCGCTTGCCATGCTTGCCCCAGAACTTGTCCGGGTTCTTCACGCTGTCGGCGTACCATTTGAGATAGGTATCGTTGTCGATCAACGCGTTCTTCTTCCACGCCGGCTGGACGCGGTGGACATGCACATCGGACATTTTTCAGCTTTCCTCCGGGACCGTTGCGCCGGCTTGAAACGCCGACGGCATCGCGGCGAAGCGGCCGCGAATTCGAGGCATTATTAACAGTTCCGCCGTGACGGCAATATTAGACGTTGGATTCGCGCGGCGGGATGACGCGGGGTTAAGCGCTAGAGCTATTAGCACTCTCGCTTCACGGCTGCTAACCGCCTGTTTTAACGGCAAAAATTTTGAAGAAGCTCGAAGAAATCCATAGACAGTTAAGCAACCGTGCGCACAATTCAGCGTTGGGAGGAAGGAGAATCAACCAAGGAAACGCAATGCGCGACAATTCCGAAATGGACCTGATGCTCAAGGGGTATGGGCTGACCACGGCCAAGATCCTTTACCACTACCCGGACCACCCGCACCTGTTGCAAAGCTTTGTCTGGCAGGATTACGACATAGCTCCGAAATTCCCGGTGCTGATCCGCTTCATCGAATTCTGGAAAACCAAGCTCGACGGACCGCTGCACTCGGTCACCTACACGCATCACAAGCTGATCGCACCGAATGAGTGGCGGAAGGTGGATGGGGAGTTCCTGGTACATTAGGTGCAGGTTTTATCGATCGTCAGTGATTGGCGGAAATGCCCGTCGCTTCGTCATCCACGGGCGAAGCAAGGAGCGAAGCGACGCGGCGCAGACCCGAGGATCCATTCCGTGACTTCGAAGCGTTGCGGCGATCCAGAATTCTGCTCCGCGCGCTCGGCGATCAAGGTAACGGCATGGATCCTAGGGTCTTCGCGACGCCGCTTCGCGGCTGCTTCGCCCGTGGATGATGAAGCTCGGAGGTGGCAGCCAATCGCGAACGTTCACGCTCGCCCTGATAGGGACGGGTCGACACGTCACACCGCTGGCGGGTTCAGCCGGGCGAAGCCTTCCTGGCGCCGATAGGGGAAATACGGGTAGGGCGCCGTCACCGCGCTCGCTTCATCGAGCGCCTTGATCTGCTCGGGCGTCAACGTCCAGCCGGCGGCGCCTAGGTTCTGCCGCAACTGCTCCTCGTTGCGCGCGCCGATGATCACCGACGACACGGTCGGCCGCTGCAGCAGCCAGTTGATGGCGACCTGTGGCACGGTCTTGCCGGTCTCGGCGGCGACCGCTTCAAGCGCATCGACCACCTTGAAAAGATGCTCGTCCTCGACCGGCGGACCGAAGCTGGCGGTGTCGTGCAGCCGGCTCTTTTCCGGCAAGGGCTGTCCGCGGCGGATCTTGCCGGTCAGCCGGCCCCAGCCGAGCGGGCTCCATACCAGCGCGCCGACGCCCTGGTCGAGGCCGAGCGGCATCAGCTCCCACTCATAGTCGCGGCCGACCAGCGAATAGTAGACCTGATGCGCGACATAGCGCGGGTAGCCGTGCTTTTCCGCCAGGCCGAGCGACTTCATCACCTGCCAGCCGGAGAAGTTTGAGACGCCGACATAGCGCAGCTTACCTTGGCGCACGAGGTCGTCCAGCGTCGACAGCACCTCCTCGACCGGTGTCGAGGCGTCGAAGGCATGGAGCTGCAAGAGGTCGATATAGTCGGTGCCGAGGCGCTTCAGCGCCACGTCGACGGAGCGGATCAGGCGCGACCGCGACGAGCCCCAGTCGGCCGGGCCGTCGCCCATCGGCAGGGACGTCTTGGTCGAGATTAGCACCGCGTCGCGGCGGCCCTTGATGGCCTCGCCAAGCACCTCTTCCGAGGCGCCGTTCGAATAGACATCGGCCGTGTCGAAGAGATTGACGCCCGCCTCCAGGCAGATGTCGACCAGCCGGCGCGCCTCCTTGGCGTCGCTGTTGCCCCAGTGGCCGAAGAGCGGGCCGGAGCCGCCGAAGGTACCGGCGCCGAAGGAAAGCGCCGGCACTTTCAGGCCGGAGGCGCCGAGAGGTCGATAGTCCATGATTTTTCTCCTTGGGATGTCGAAGGCGGAATTCGGCCGCTCAGCCCTGCGCCGTGACCGGCTTGCCGATGGCGCGGCCGCGTTCGAGGCGCAGCGCCACGAGCACCACGCCGAGCGCGGCGAGCGGCACCAGGCCGGCAACGAGAGGGACGGCGCCGAGGCCGGGGCCGTGATCGATGACGAAGCCGCCGAGCCAGGCGCCGATGGCGTTGCCGAGATTGAAGGCGGCGATGTTGAAGGAAGACGCAAGGCCCTGGCCGGCGCCCTTGGCCTTCTCCAGCACCCACATCTGCAGCGGCGCGACGGTGGCGAAGGCGGCGGCGCCCAGCAGGCCGACGGCGACGACCGCCGCGACCGGCTGATGGATCGCCGCGGCCATGAGGAACAGCACCGCCGACAGCGCGACCAGCGTGCCAATAACCGTCGGTACCAAATGCCGGTCGGCGAGGCGTCCACCGAGCAGGTTGCCGGCGACCAGTCCGCCGCCGAAGACCAGCAGGATCGGCGACACGGCTCCCTCGGAAAAGCCGGTGACGCGGGTGAGGATCGGCGCCAGATAGGTGAAGGCGGCAAAGACGCCGACCCAGCTCAGCACCGTGGTCAAAAGGCCAAGCAGCACCGGCCGGCGGCCGAGCACGGCAAGCGTGCCTTCGGCGCTTTCCGCCTCGTCCGTGGCGGCCGGTTCGTCGCGCGGCACCAGCAATGCGATCACGGCGAAGGCGACGACGCCGACCAGCGTGACGGCGAGGAAGGCGGAGCGCCAGCCATAGGCCTGGCCGAGCCAGGTGCCAAACGGCACGCCGAGGATGTTGGCGACGGTGAGGCCGGTGAACATCAGCGCGATGGCCGAAGCCTTCCTGTTGGGCGCGACGAGGCTGGTCGCGACGACCGAGCCGACGCCGAAGAAGGAAGCGTGGGCGAAGGCGGTTAGCACGCGCGCCGCCATCAGCGTCCAGTAGTCGGGCGCCAGCGCACAGGCGAGGTTGCCGACGGTGAAGACAACCATCAGGGCAAGCAGCAGGGTCTTGCGCGGCAGACGGCCGGTCAAGGCGCCAAGCAGCGGCGCGCCGACGACGACGCCCAGCGCATAGCCGGAAATAAGCAGGCCCGCGGCCGAGATCGACACGCCGAGATCGGCGCTGACATCGAGCAGCAGGCCCATGATGACGAATTCGGTGACGCCGATGCCGAAGGCGCCGGCGGTGAGGGCATAAAGAGCGAGAGGCATGGCTGCGGTCCGGTTGATCAGGAAGGGGAGGCCCAAAGCCCGCGCCCCGGGCGGAAGATCGTGATCCGCCAAGCTGTGAACCAGCCTTGCATCAGGCATACTTTCTGTGAAATAGATTCACGAATGGCGAGGCCCGAGATCAACCGCTCCGGCGAGATCGAAGTGTTCGTCCGCGTCGTCGAGGCGGGCAGCTTCTCGGCCGCGGCGCGGGCGCTGCGGATGACGCCGTCGGCGGTGAGCAAGCTGATCGCGCGGCTTGAGGCGCGGCTTGGCGCACGGCTCATCAGCCGCTCGACACGCAAGCTGCAGCTGACGCCGGAAGGGGCTGCCTTCCATGACAGCGGCCTGCGCATCCTCGCCGATCTCGACTCGGCCGAGCGCGAAGCGGCGGCGGGTGCAGCGCCGCGAGGCCGGCTTAGGGTCAATTCCTATGTGCCGTTCGGCCAGCACCGGCTGATGCCGTTGTTGCCGCGCTTCCTGGAGAATTATCCCGAGATTTTCGTCGAAGCCGTGCTGACCGACAGTGTGATCGATCTTCTGGAAGAGCGCGCCGATGTCGCTATCCGCGCCGGGCCGCTACGCGAGTCACGCCTGGTTGCGCGCAAGCTCGGCCAGAGCCGGATGGTCCTGGTCGCGTCGCCTGCGTATCTTGAAGCACGCGGCACGCCACGCGCATTGTCCGACCTCGCTCGCCACAACATGCTGGCCTTCGGCTTCGCCAGGCATATCGAGGGCTGGCCCTTTGTTGATGCGACAGGCAAATCGATCATCATGCCGATTGTCGGAAACATGTCGCTCACCGACGGCGAAGCGATGCGGCGAACGACGCTGGCAGGAGCCGGCATAGCGCGGCTGGCGCGCTGGCATGTCGAGCCCGACATTGCCGCCGGACTGCTCGTGCCGTTGCTCGAGGAGTTCAATCCTGGCGACGAGGAGCCGACACATGCTGTCTATGTCGGTCATGGCAAGCATCTGCCGGCACGGGTGCGGGCTTTCCTCGACTTTCTCGCGGAGACCGTTCGTCTCTGAAACGGAAAAGCCGCGCGTCCAAGGACACGCGGCTCCCGAAGGACGTCGGCTTGCTTGCGAAGACGGATTACGCCTTCGGCACGAACGGCGCCGGGCGCCGGCCGGCGCCTTGCCGCTCCAGCATCCAGCCGGGATATTCGGCAGGCAGCGCGCTCACCTCATCGAGCCTCGCAAGGTCGTCGGCGTCGAGCTTCAAACCGGTCGCGGCGAGGTTCTGCTCGAGTTGGTCCATGCGGCTGGCGCCGATGATGACGCTCATCACGAAAGGCTTTGCCAGCACATAGCCAAGCGCCACGGTGGCGACGCTGACATCGTGTTTTTTGGCAACCTCGCGCATGCCGGCGACCGCCGCCCAGGCGCGGTCCTCGTTGACCGGCGGGAAGTTGAAGGAAGCGCGGCGGCCCTCGCCATTGCCGGGCGCGCCGGGGCCATATTTGCCGGAGAGCAGTCCGCCCGCCATCGGCGACCAGACCATCAGGCCGAGCTTCTCTTCGTTGATGAGCGGCACGATCTCGCGTTCGAGATCGCGGCCGGCGATCGAGTAATAGGACTGAATGGTCTCGAAACGAGCAAAGCCCTTGCGCTCGGCAATGCCGAGCGCCTTGGCGATGCGCCAGGCCTGCCAGTTGGAGACGCCGACATAGCGGACCTTGCCGCTGGCGACGAGATCGTCGAGCGCGCGCAGCGTCTCGTCGATCGGCGTCACCGTGTCGGTGCCATGCAGCTGGTAGAGGTCGATATGATCGGTCTGCAGCCGCTCCAGGCTGCGGTCGACCGAATCCATGATGTGGCCGCGCGAGGAGCCGCGCTCGTTGGGCCCGTTGCCCATGGCGCCATGCACTTTGGTGGCGATGATGACGTCCGAACGCTTGACGCCGAGGTCCTTGAGCGACTGTCCAAGCAGCTGCTCGGACTGGCCGAATGAATAGACGTCGGCCGTATCGAAGAAATTGACGCCGGCGGCGATCGAGCGGCCGACGATTTCGTTGACGCCCTTCTGGTCGAGGCTGGCGATCAGCCCCCATTGGGCATTCTCGCCGGCGGCGCCGAAGGTCATGATGCCGAGGCAGAGCTCGGAAACGAACAGGCCGGTGTTGCCAAGCTGGTTATAGCGCATGGTGAGCTTTCCCCGAGAAAAGGATTGAATGACATCGGGGAAATAGGAACGGTCCGTTTCGTTTCAAGCGCGGGCGCAAAGAATATCGACCGGTCGGCGGGCCGGTAACGAGATCGTGACGATTGCCAGGGCGCTCAGCTTTCCACCAAAGCGAGGATCGCGAAGGCAGTCATGCCGAATGCGACGGCGGCAAGGGGCAGCAGGATTTCGATCGTCGCCGTGCTGGCCTTCACCGGGCTCTCGCCGGTGTCGAAATCGCCTGCCAACCAGTCGGCGAGCGTCGTGGGTCTGCCGGCAGCGCTGATCCGGTGATGACGCCAGACACGGCCGGCGATGGCCGGCAACACGACCGACATGACGATGAATCCAGTTACGACGAACAGCAAATAGTCGTCGGCGCCGCTGCCCGCGAAGCCGATCCAGGCCGACAATGCATAGCAGGCCGCAAGTCCAATCATGGCGAAATAGACCCAGCGGTGCAGCCCGCGGGAGACTTGCCGGTTTTGCATGGTGTGCTGGCTGTGGCATGTGGCGGTCATAGGGACCTCCTTTGCTATGAAAGGAGCCACTTGCTTCCTGTGCACGGAGCTAGCGCCAGGATTCTAGGCGACAATGCGGTGGTGTGACGCGGCCGGCCCAAGGAAAGGCCTACGCTTCCCAGAGGCGCTCCTTGCTACCGGCTGCCGAAGATCGCCGAGCCGACCCTGACGCTGGTCGCGCCGAAGGCGACGGCGGTTTCGTAGTCGCCGGACATGCCCATCGAAAGCTTCGCGACACCCGCTTCGCGAGCGAGCTTCTCCAGCAGCGCGAAATGCGGGCCAGGATTCTCATCGGCGGGTGGGATGCACATCAGGCCTTCGATGGCGAGGCCGTGCACGTCGCGGCAGCGCTTGACGAAGGCGACCGCGTCGCGCGGCTCGATGCCGGCCTTTTGTGGCTCGGAACCGGTATTGACCTGGACGTACAGCTTCGGCGCGCGGCCTTGCCTGGCGATCTCCTTGGCAAGCTCCGCGGCGATCTTCTCGCGATCGACGGTCTCGATGACGTCGAAGAGAGCGACGGCTTCCTTGGCCTTGTTGGACTGCAGCGGGCCGATCAGATGCAGCTCCAGATCGGCGGATGCCTCTCTCAGCGCCGGCCATTTTCCCTGCGCTTCCTGCACGCGGTTCTCGCCGAAGACCCGCTGGCCGGCCTCGATGACGGGGCGGATGTCGTCGGCCGCGAAGGTCTTCGACACTGCCACAAGCGTGACGGCGCCGGGCTCGCGCTTGGCCTCGCGTTCGGCGCCGGCGATCCTCGCCTTGACCGCGTGGAGCTGCTCTACGGCGCTCGTCATGCCACTATCCTGCCTATAGTTTTTAACGCCGACGCCGGCTCACCGCAGTTGACGGGTCCGGCAATCCATGGTGAACACCGCGACGACATTGTCTCGGCTGCCGGCCTAGGCGTGTCGATATTCAGGTGATGCCGGCCTGCAAATGCCGGTTTCCTGCGCTTCCGGTGCTCACGTACTTTAAGTACGCTCCGCTCCGGTTCTCGGAACCCGCCATTTTCGGCTCGGCCTGACCTGAATATCAACACGCCTTAATCCAGCACCGCGCACCTGCTTTTAAGTGAAAAACATCCGATGGCAACCGAACGTTACAATCCGCGCACCTCAGAGCCCAAATGGCAGAAGGCCTGGGCCGAAAAGAAGCTGTTCGAGGCCCGCAACGACGACCCGAAGCCGAAATATTACGTGCTCGAGATGTTCCCCTATCCGTCGGGCAAGATCCATATCGGCCACACCCGCAACTACACGATGGGCGACGTGGTGGCGCGCTACAAGCGCGCCAAGGGTTTCAACGTGCTGCACCCGATGGGCTGGGATGCGTTCGGCATGCCGGCCGAAAACGCCGCCATGCAGAACAAGGTCCACCCCAAGGACTGGACCTATGAAAACATCGCCGTCATGCGCGAGCAGCTCAAGATGATGGGCCTGTCGCTCGACTGGGCACGCGAGTTCGCCACCTGCGACGTCGACTATTACCACCGCCAGCAGATGCTGTTCCTCGACTTCGTCGAGAAGGGGCTGGTGACGCGCAAATCCTCCAAGGTCAACTGGGATCCGGAGGACATGACGGTGCTCGCCAACGAGCAGGTCATCGACGGCCGCGGCTGGCGCTCGGGCGCGCTGGTCGAGCAGCGCGAGCTGACGCAGTGGTTCTTCAAGATCACCGACTTCGCGCAGGACCTCTTGGACTCGCTCAACGGGCTCGAAGAGTGGCCGGAAAAGGTCAAGCTGATGCAGCACAACTGGATCGGCCGCTCGGAAGGGCTGCTGATCCGGTGGCCGCTGGCGGCGCCGGTCGGCGACACGAACGAACTGGAAGTCTACACGACCCGGCCCGACACCATCTTCGGCGCCTCCTTCATGGCGGTCGCCGCCGACCATCCGCTGGCGAGAAAAGCCGCCGAGACCAATGTCGAGCTGGCCAAGTTCGTCGACGAGGTCCGCCACATGGGCACCTCGGTGGCGGCGCTCGAGACGGCTGAGAAGAAGGGCTTCGACACCGGCATTCGCGTCGTCCATCCGTTCGACGAGAGCTGGACGCTGCCGGTCTATGTCGCCAATTTCGTGCTGATGGAATACGGCACCGGCGCCATTTTCGGCTGCCCGTCGGGCGACCAGCGCGATCTCGATTTCGCCAACAAATACGGCCTGCCGGTGATCCCGGTGGTGATGCCGGAAGACGCCGACGCGAACACCTTCCAGATCATCGAGGAGGCCTATGTCGACGACGGCGTGATGATCAATTCGCGCTTCCTCGACGGCATGAAGCCCGAGAAGGCTTTCAACGAAGTCGCGAAGCTGTTGGAAGAAAAGACGATCGGCGGCCGGCCGATGGCGGAGCGCAAGGTGAATTTCCGCCTGCGCGACTGGGGCATCTCGCGCCAGCGCTACTGGGGCTGCCCGATCCCGATGATCCATTGCGAGCATTGCGGCGTCGTGCCGGTGCCGAAGGCCGACCTGCCGGTGAAGCTGCCCGACGACATCGAGTTCGACCGTCCGGGCAACCCGCTCGACCGTCATCCGACCTGGCGGCATGTCAAATGTCCGCAATGCGGCCGCGATGCGCGGCGCGAGACCGACACGATGGACACCTTCGTCGATTCGTCCTGGTATTTCGCGCGCTTCACCGCGCCCTGGGCGAACGAGCCGACCGAGCCGAAAGCGGCCGACGAATGGCTGGCGGTCGACCAGTATATCGGCGGCATCGAGCACGCGATCCTGCATCTGCTCTATTCGCGCTTCTTCACCCGCGCCATGCGCGAGACCGGCCACCTCGATCTGGCCGAGCCGTTCAAGGGCCTGTTCACGCAAGGCATGGTCGTGCACGAGACCTACCGCGTCGGCGGCCCGTCCAACAACGGACGCTGGCTGTCGCCGAGCGAGGTCAGGCTCGAGGACGTGGGCGGCAAGCGCCGCGCCGTCGAGATCGCCACCGGCGAGGAGGCGACGGTCGGCGCGCTTGAGAAGATGTCGAAGTCGAAGAAGAACACGGTGAGCCCGGAAGAGATCACCGACGGCTACGGCGCCGACACCGCCCGCTGGTTCATGCTGTCGGACTCGCCGCCAGAGCGCGACGTCGAATGGACCGACGACGGCGCCGCCGGTGCGCACCGCTTCGTGCAGCGCGTCTGGCGCCTGGTGCAGATCGCGGCCGAGCAGCTTGCCGGTGTGAAACCGGCGGCGGCGACGGATGGCGAGGCGGGCGCCGTGTCCAAGGCCGCGCACAAGATCCTGAAGGCGGTCGGCGAGGATATCGAGAAGCTCGGCTTCAATCGGGCGATCGCGCGTATCTACGAGCTGGCCAACGCGCTGGCGACGCCGCTCGCCGACGTTGCCGAGGGCAAGGCCGATGCCGCGCTGAAAGGCGCCTGCCGCGAGGCGGTGGAGATCCTGGTGCATATTATCGCGCCCGTCATGCCGCATCTGGCGGAAGAGTGCTGGCAGGAGCTCGGCGGCGCCGAGATGGTCGCCGAACGGCCCTGGCCGGTCTACGATCCTGCTCTGGTCGTCGACAACGAGATCGTGCTGCCGGTACAGGTTAACGGCAAGAAGCGGGGGGATTTGACAATTGCGCGCGACGCGGATCAAGGTGCCGTCGAAAAAGCGGTGCTGGCCCTCGACTTCGTGCAAAAAGCACTGGAAGGTAAGGCCCCGCGCAAGGTGATCATCGTGCCGCAGAGAATCGTCAATGTCGTTCCCTGATCCGGTGAAGTCAGAAGCGGCCCGCCTGCGCGGCCGCTTGGCGGTCTGCGGCATGGTCGCCGCGCTGGCGCTGGTCTCGGCCTGCACCGTGCGGCCGCTCTATTCCAACCAGCCGCTGTCGCCCGGATCGCGGCTCAGCGCATCCGCCGAGCTCGGCTCGATCTCGATCAAGCCGGTCAACACCCGCTACGCGCAGCAGGTGCGCAACAACCTGATCTTCGCCTTCGGGCAAGGCTCGGGCGAGCCGGCCTCGCCGGCCTACACGCTCGATCTCGGCGTCACCGAGCTCGTCGAATCGGCGGCCATCGTGCAGGTGCAGACCCAGGAAGACGAGCCGACGGCGGGCACGGTCACGCTGACCGCCAATTACGTGCTGCGGGACACCGCGACCAACACGGTGATTGCCGTCGGCAAGCGCTCCATCCCTTCGTCCTTCGACCGGCCGCGCCAGGAATTCGCGGCCTACCGCGCACAGATCGACGCCGAGAACCGGGCCGCGCGCGAATTGGCCGACCTTCTGCGGCTGTCGATCGCGCAGGACCTAGCCAAGCACGGCAAAAGGGCCTAGTTCCTCGCCGGGGATTGGCTGAAGCCTTCCGAACTTCGTCATCCTAGGGCGGAGCAGCCGCGAAGCGGCGTCGCGACGCTCGTATGTCACGGAATGGATCCTCGGGTCTGCGCGCGTCGCTTTGCTCCTTGCTCCGCCCGTGGATGACGATCGCGATGGGCGTCCCGGCCAATCGCAAAGGCATGTGACTTGCCGAGGCATAGACACTTCGCCACGAAAAAAGGCCGGTTGCCCGACCTTCTTCGCTACTTTTTGCCTTGTGCAATTCCGGACGGAAAATCGTTACGCACTTTTCCTGGAACTGCTCCCGCCTCAGCCGATCTTCTGGCCGGTCTTGGCCCAATCGGCGAGGAACTGCGCGAGGCCCTTGTCGGTCAGCGGGTGATTGACCAGCGCCTTCAGCGTCGCCGGCGGCGCCGTGACGACATCGGCGCCGATCAGGGCGGCCTGCTTGACGTGGTTCACCGTGCGCACCGAGGCGGTCAGGATCTCGGTCTTGAAATCGTAATTGTCGTAGATGGTGCGGATTTCCGAGATCAGCTCCATGCCGTCCGAGCCGGTGTCGTCGATGCGGCCGACGAAGGGCGAGATGAAGGAGGCGCCGGCCTTGGCGGCCAGCAACGCCTGGTTGGCCGAGAAGCAGAGCGTCACGTTGACCATGCGGTTCATCTCGGTGCGGATGGTCTTGCAGGCCTTCAGGCCGTCGAGCGTCAGCGGTACCTTGATGGCGATATTCGGCGCGATCTTGGCCAGCACCTTGGCTTCGGCCATCATGTCCTTGTACTCGGTCGCCACGACCTCGGCCGAGACGGGACCTTCGACGATGTCGCAGATCTGCTTGGTGACGTCGATGATCTTGCCACCCGATTTCAGGATCAGAGACGGGTTGGTGGTGACGCCGTCGAGCAGCCCGAGATCGTTGAGCTCCTTGATTTCCTTGATGTCAGCGGTGTCGACAAAAAATTTCATGGCGGTCTCCTTGGGGATTGCCGGGCGCCAGCCAGGCAGATGCGAGGGTCCCCTTTGATCTAGACCAAAGTCAGGGCAAGGTCACGCCTGATGATGGAAGATTCGCCCTTTGTCGCAGCCGCGCCCGTGCTGGTGCCGATGCCGGCCGAACGGCCCTACACCTATGCCGTGCCGCCGGGCATGCGCGTGGTGCCGGGCTCGATCGTGCGCGTGCCGCTCGGGCCGCGCCAGGTCGCGGGCATCGTCTGGGACGGCGCCGTCGAAACCGTCGATGCGAGGAAACTGCGGCCGATCGAGGAAGTGTTCGACTGCCCGCCGATCGATAGGGCGATGCGCCGCTTCGTCGACTGGATCGCGCAATACACGCTGTCGGCTCCCGGCATGGTGGCGCGCATGCTGCTCAGAGCGCCCGAGGCCTTCGACCCGGAGCCGTGGATCGAAGGGCTGCAGCGCACGCTGGCCGAACCGGACCGGTTGACGGATGCGCGGAGGCGCGTGCTGGAGACGGCCGAAGGCGGACTTGCCTGGACGCGCTCCGGGCTGGCGCATGCCGCGGGCGTGTCCTCGACCGTCATCGACGGATTGCGGGCACAAGGCGTGTTCGAGACGGTGATGATCCCACCGCGTCCGGTGGTGGCGGCGCCTGATACCAGCCATGCCGTGCCGGAGCTGATGCCGGACCAGAATGTCGCGGCGGAGAAGCTGCGGGCGGCAATCGCGGCCGATACTTTCAATGTCACCCTTCTCGACGGCGTCACCGGGTCGGGCAAGACGGAAGTCTATTTCGAGGCGGTTGCGGCTGCGCTCGACAAGGGCAGGCAGGTGCTGATCCTTTTGCCGGAAATCGCGCTGACGCATGCGTTCCTCGAACGTTTCCAGGACCGGTTCGGCGCCAAGCCGGCGGAGTGGCACTCCGACCTGCCGCCCCGGATGCGCGAACGTGTCTGGCGGCAGGTTGCGGAAGGCGGCGTGCGCGTCGTCGCCGGCGCGCGCTCGGCGCTGTTCCTGCCGTTCAAGGAACTCGGCCTGATCATCGTCGACGAGGAGCACGATCCCGCCTACAAGCAGGAAGACCGCGTCTTCTACAACGCGCGCGACATGGCGGTGGTGCGCGGCCATATCGGTACTTTCCCGGTCGTGCTCGCCTCGGCGACGCCGTCGGTGGAAAGCCGGGTCAACGCCAGCCAGGGCCGCTACGACCGGGCGGTGCTGTCGTCGCGCTTCGCCGAGGCGGCGCTCCCCGACCTGAAGTCGATCGACATGCGGCGCTCGCCGCCGGCGCGCGGCGGTTTCCTGTCGCCAGTCTTGCTGGAGCAGATGCAGCGCACGCTGGAGAGGAAGGAGCAGTCGCTGCTCTTCCTCAACCGGCGCGGCTATGCGCCGCTGACGCTCTGCCGGGTCTGCGGCCATCGCTTCGGCTGCCCGGTCTGCTCGGCCTGGCTGGTCGAGCACCGGTTTCGCGGCCAGCTCGTCTGCCATCATTGCGGCCACAATGAGCGGCGGCCGGAGGCCTGCCCCGAATGCGGCACGCTCGACCATCTGGTGGCCTGCGGCCCCGGCGTCGAGCGCATCGCCGAGGAGGTGGTGGCGCATTTCCCCGATGCCCGCACCATCGTGCTGTCCTCCGATCTTCTGGGCGGCGTGCGCCGTCTGCGGCTCGAACTCGAGGCCGTCGCCAATGGCGAGGCCGACATCGTCATCGGCACGCAGCTCGTCGCCAAGGGTCACAACTTTCCCGGCATGACGCTGGTCGGGGTGGTCGATGCGGATCTGGGGCTCGCCAATGGCGATCCGCGCGCCGCCGAGCGCACATTCCAGCTGCTCAGCCAGGTGACGGGGCGCGCCGGCCGCACCGGCAAGAAGAGCCTCGGCCTCTTGCAGACCTACCAGCCGGATCATCCGGTAATGCGGGCGATCGTCTCGGGCGATTCGGAAGCTTTTTACGAGCGCGAGATCGCCGAGCGCGAGCGGGCGGCGCTGCCGCCCTTCGGACGGCTCGCCGGCATCATCGTCAGCGCCGCGACACGGGGCGAGGCGGAAAACCATGCGCGGGGGTTACGGCGCGCGGCGCCGCAGGCTTCCGACCTCTTCGTGCTCGGGCCGGCCGAAGCGCCGCTGTCGCTGATCGGCGGGCGCCACCGTTTCCGCCTGCTGATCCAGGGCGAGCGGCGCGCCGACATGCAAGGCTTCATTCGCGCCATGCTGGCCGAGGGGCCGAAGCCGCGCGGCTCGGTCAGGGTGCAGGTCGACATCGACCCGCAGAGCTTCCTATAAGCGAGAGAGACAGTCCCAACGGAGTGCTGGCTCATGAAAACCCTTGGCCTCATCGGCGGCATGAGCTGGGAATCGACCGCCATTTACTATCGCCTGCTCAACGAGATCGTGCGCGAGCGGCTGGGCGGTCTGCACTCGGCGAAGCTGCTCCTGTGGTCGTTCGATTTCGCCGAGATCGCCGAACGGCAGCATGCCGGCGACTGGGAAGGCGCAGGCGCTCTTCTGGTGGAAGCCGCGCGCAGGCTGGAGGCGGGCGGCGCCGAGGGCCTGGTGATCTGCACCAACACCATGCACAAGCTCGCCGACGCGGTGCAGGCGGCCATATCGATCCCGCTTATCCATATCGCCGACGCCACGGCGCATGCCGTCGTCGATGCCGGCGTGAAGCGGCCGGCGCTGCTCGCGACGCGCTTCACCATGGAGCAGGATTTCTACAAGGGTCGGCTTGCCGACAAATACGGCCTCCAGCCGGTGGTGCCGGACCAGGCCGGCCGCGACATGGTGCACCGGGTGATCTATGACGAGCTTTGCCAGGGCATCGTCAAAGGCGAATCGAAATCCGCCTATCTCGACGAAGTCGGCCGGATGCGGCGCACCAACGACGTGGACGGCGTCATCATGGGCTGCACCGAGATCACCATGCTGATCGGCCAGGGCGATTTCGACGTTCCGGTGTTCGACACGACGCGGATCCATGCCGAGGCCGCGGTCGATTTCGCACTCGCTTGATGCGCTGTACCTAATGTGCCCGCCATCCTCTGGCGCGGTTTCATTCCCTCGCTAGAATGCCGGTGTTTCAGAACAAGAAATACGAGGGGGATTTTATGGACTTCGCGTTTCCGTGGCCCGCGAGCCAGGGTGAATGGCTGGCCTGGTCGAGCGCCGTCGCGACCCTGGCCCTCGGCCTGTTCCTGTTCCTGGCGCCGGGGCTTGCGTTTCGCGCGCTGCGCCTGCAGCCAAGGCCGGAGAAAGCGGCGGCGATCGCCGAAGGACGCGGCCGCATGTCGGGCTTCTATCTCGGCGTCAGCCTGTGCTGCATCCTCCTGGCGCAGCCGCTGCTTTACATGGCGCTGGGCTTCTCCTGGCTGTTCACCGCCTTCGGCAGGCTCTTGTCGATGATGTCGGACAGCGCCAACACCCCTTTCAACTGGGTTTCGATCGTGGTTGAATTGGCATTGGCGGCGCTGCCGCTGGCCTTTGCCTTCGGCTTCGTGCCATGAATTCGGCGCTTGAGCTTGGCCTTCGCCGCCTGATGCGACAAAAGTGCCTGAAAACCATGCCGGACGATGCATTGCGGTCTTAAAAGGCCTGTGCTAGACGGCAATCGACTTTCGGCAGGGGATAGCGGAAGCCGCATCTCCGTGCTTGAAAATTTGTAATAAGGTCAAAGATTTAGCCAGAGTTTTTGCTCGCGCCAACAATCTGCGGCCTGTCAGACAAGAGAAAAGACGGTCCGTGGCCCAATCGTCATCGCCAATCTCAGCTGTCGCCGAACGCTATGCAGGCTCGCTATTCGAGCTCGCGCTGCAGGACAATTCAGTCGCCAAGGTCGAGGCCGACCTCGGCAGCTTCGAGGCAATGCTCAACGACAGCGACGATCTCTCGAGGCTGATCAACAGCCCGGTGTTCTCCAGCGAGGACCAGGCAAAGGCTATTGCCGCCATCGCCGACAAGGCCAAGATCACCGGCCTGGTCGGCAATTTCCTGCGCGTCGTGGCCAAGAACCGCCGCCTGTTCGCGGTGCCCGGCATGATCAAGGCGTTCCGCCGGATCGCCGCCGACCATCGCGGCGAGACGTCCGCTGAGGTCACCTCGGCGCATGCGCTGACGGCCGCGCAACAGGATGAACTCAAGGCGGCGCTGAAGGGCATCGCCGGCAAGGACGTGGCCATCGCCATGACCGTCGATCCGTCGCTGCTCGGCGGGCTGATCGTCAAGATGGGCTCGCGCCAGATCGATACGTCGCTCAAAACCAAACTCAATTCGCTCAAGCTTGCACTGAAAGAGGTCGGCTGATGGACATCCGCGCCGCGGAAATTTCCGCAATTCTGAAAGACCAGATCAAGAATTTCGGCAAGGAGGCCGAGGTCTCCGAAGTCGGTCAGGTTCTGTCCGTCGGTGACGGCATCGCCCGCGTCTACGGCCTCGACAACGTCCAGGCCGGCGAGATGGTCGAGTTCCCGGGCGGCATCCGCGGCATGGCGCTGAACCTCGAAGCCGACAATGTCGGCGTCGTCATCTTCGGTGCCGACCGCGACATCAAGGAAGGCGACACCGTCAAGCGCACCGGCGCCATCGTCGACGCGCCTGTCGGCATGGGCCTGCTCGGCCGCGTCGTCGACGCGCTGGGCAATCCGATCGACGGCAAGGGCCCGATCAAGGCAACCGAACGCAAGCGTGTCGACGTCAAGGCGCCCGGCATCATCCCGCGCAAGTCGGTGCATGAGCCGATGTCGACCGGCCTCAAGGCCATCGACGCGCTGATCCCGGTCGGCCGCGGCCAGCGCGAGCTGGTCATCGGCGACCGCCAGACCGGCAAGACCGCCATCATCCTCGACACGATGCTGAACCAGAAGTCGGTGCACGACAACGGCCCCGAGAAGGAAAAGCTCTACTGCGTCTACGTCGCCGTCGGCCAGAAGCGCTCGACCGTCGCGCAGTTCGTCAAGGTGCTGGAAGAGCGCGGCGCGCTCGAATATTCGATCATCGTCGCCGCCACCGCGTCCGACCCGGCGCCGATGCAGTTCCTGGCACCGTTCACCGCCTGCACCATGGGCGAATATTTCCGGGACAACGGCATGCATGCGCTGATCAGCTACGACGATCTGTCGAAGCAGGCCGTCGCCTACCGCCAGATGTCGCTCCTGCTGCGCCGCCCGCCGGGCCGCGAAGCCTATCCGGGCGACGTCTTCTACCTGCATTCGCGCCTGCTCGAGCGCGCCGCCAAGCTCAATGACGACAACGGCAACGGGTCGCTGACGGCGCTGCCGATCATCGAGACGCAGGCCAACGACGTGTCGGCCTACATCCCGACCAACGTGATCTCGATCACCGACGGCCAGATCTTCCTCGAAACCAACCTGTTCTTCCAGGGCATCCGCCCGGCGGTGAACGTCGGCCTGTCGGTGTCGCGTGTCGGCTCCTCGGCGCAGATCAAGGCGATGAAGCAGGTCGCCGGCTCCATCAAGGGCGAGCTCGCGCAGTATCGCGAAATGGCGGCCTTCGCGCAGTTCGGCTCCGACCTCGACGCGGCAACGCAGCGTCTGCTCAATCGCGGTTCGCGCCTGACCGAACTGCTCAAGCAGCCGCAGTTCTCGCCGCTCAAGGTCGAGGAACAGGTCGCGGTGATCTTCGCCGGCGTCAACGGCTATCTCGACAAGCTGCCGCTGAACCAGGTCGGCAAGTTCGAACATGGCCTGCTCAGCCACATGCGCTCGGCCGGCAAGGACGTGCTCGACGCCATCCGCAAGGAGAAGGCGCTGTCGGACGATTTGCGCGCCAAGCTCAAGGCCGAGATCGACGCCTTCGCCAAGACCTTCGCCTAACAACAAGCCGGACGCACGGGATCAGGTTTGAAGCATGCCTTCATTAAAAGACCTTCGTAACCGTATCGCCTCGGTCAAGGCGACGCAGAAGATCACCAAGGCGATGCAGATGGTCGCCGCGGCGAAGTTGCGTCGCGCCCAGGAAGCGGCGGAAGCGGCGCGTCCCTATTCCGAGCGCATGGGCGCGGTTCTGGCCAACATCACCCAGGCGATCGGCGGCGGCGGCGATGCCCCGGCGCTGATGACGGGCACCGGCAGGGACGATGTGCATCTGCTCATCGTCTGCACGGCCGAGCGCGGCCTGTGCGGCGGCTTCAACTCGCAGATCGCGCGACTCGCCCGCGATCACATCCGCAGGCTGCTGGCCGACGGCAAGCAGGTGAAGATCATCTGCGTCGGCAAAAAGGGCTATGACATCCTGCGCCGCGACTACGCTTCGATGATCCTCGAACGCGTCGACCTGCGCGAAGTCAAGACTCTCGGCTTCGTCAATGCCGATGCGATCGCGCGCAAGGTCATCCACCTCTTCAACGAGGGCGGCTTCGATATCTGCACGCTGTTCTATTCGCAGTTCAAATCGGTGATCAGCCAGATCCCGACGGCGCAGCAGATCATCCCGGCGGCACAGGCTGCGTCCGCCGCCGAGACGGGCAACGGCGCCACCGCTGTCTACGAATACGAGCCGGAGCCGGGCGAGATCCTCTCCGACCTCATCCCGCGCAACATCGCCGTGCAGATCTTCCGCGCGCTTTTGGAAAACGCGGCCGGCGAGATGGGCGCCAAGATGAGCGCGATGGACAATGCGACGCGCAACGCCGGCGACATGATCAACAGGCTGTCGATCACCTACAACCGCCAGCGGCAGGCGCAGATCACCAAGGAACTGATCGAGATCATTTCGGGCGCCGAGGCGCTCTAATCACGCGCCGCGCGGGACACCCGGCGGACGGCGTGAACAACGGATAGACGAAAAGGGCAAAGACGATGGCGAAAGCAGCTACCCCGAAGACCGCCGCGAAGGCGGCAGAGGCCCCCAAAGCGGCGGCGAAGGCCGCTCCGGCCAAGAAGGCGGCCGCTCCGGCCAAGGCAGCAGCCCCCGCCAAGGCGGCAGCGACCGCCAATGCGCCGGCCTTTGCGGCCAAGCGGGTCGGCGCCGCCGGCAAGGTCCGCCAGGTCATCGGCGCCGTCGTCGACGTGCAGTTCGAAGATCACCTGCCGGCCATTCTGAACGCGCTTGAAACCGACAATGTCGGCAACCGCCTGGTGCTCGAGGTCGCCCAGCATCTCGGCGAGAACACAGTGCGCTGCATCGCCATGGACTCGACTGAAGGCCTGGTCCGCGGCCAGGACGTCTTCGACACCGGCGCGCCGATCTCGGTCCCGGTCGGCCCGGGCATGCTCGGCCGCATCATCAACGTCATCGGCGAGCCGGTCGACGAGGAAGGCCCGGTCGACGGCGTCGAACTGCGCTCCATCCATCAGCCGGCTCCGGCCTATGTCGACCAGTCGACGGAAGCGCAGATCCTGGTCACCGGCATCAAGGTCCTCGACCTCTTGGCGCCTTACGCCCGCGGCGGCAAGATCGGCCTGTTCGGCGGCGCCGGCGTCGGCAAGACCGTGCTGATCCAGGAACTGATCAACAACGTCGCCAAGGCCCACGGCGGCTTCTCGGTGTTCGCCGGCGTCGGCGAGCGCACCCGCGAAGGCAACGATCTCTATCACGAGTTCATCGAATCGGGCGTCAACAAGAAGGGCGGCGGCCAGGGCTCGAAGGCAGCACTTGTCTACGGCCAGATGAACGAACCGCCGGGCGCGCGCGCCCGCGTCGGCCTGACCGGCCTCACCGTCGCCGAATATTTCCGCGACCAGGGCCAGGATGTGCTGTTCTTCGTCGACAACATCTTCCGCTTCACCCAGGCTGGCTCGGAAGTGTCGGCGTTGCTCGGCCGTATTCCTTCCGCCGTGGGTTATCAGCCGACGCTGGCCACCGACATGGGCGCGCTGCAGGAACGCATCACGACGACGACCAAGGGCTCGATCACCTCGGTGCAGGCCATCTACGTTCCGGCCGACGACTTGACCGACCCGGCGCCGGCGACATCGTTCGCCCACCTCGACGCCACCACCGTGCTGAACCGCGCGATCTCGGAAAAGGGCATCTATCCGGCCGTCGATCCGCTGGATTCCACCTCGCGCATGCTCGACCCGATGGTCGTCGGCGAGGAGCACTACCAGGTCGCCCGCCAGGTGCAGTCTATCCTGCAGCGCTACAAGTCGCTGCAGGACATCATCGCCATCCTGGGCATGGACGAGCTTTCGGAAGAGGACAAGCAGACGGTTGCACGCGCCCGCAAGATCGAGCGCTTCCTGTCGCAGCCCTTCTTCGTCGCCGAAGTGTTCACCGGTTCGCCGGGCAAGCTGGTCGACCTCGCCGACACCATCAAGGGCTTCAAGGGCCTCTGCGCCGGCGACTACGATCACCTGCCCGAAGCCGCCTTCTACATGGTCGGCGGCATCGATGAGGCGGTCGAGAAGGCACAGCGCCTCGCGGCTGAAGCGGCATAAGAAAGCGAATAGGGAGTAGTGAGTAGCGAGTAGAGAATAGCGGTGTGATCCGGGCGGTTGCCTCCCTTCACTACTGACTACTCACTATTCCCTACCTGCTAAGTTTTACATGGCTGAAGCTTTCAAGTTCGAACTGGTCTCGCCGGAGCGGCTGCTCGTTTCCGAGCAGGTGGAGTCCGTGGTCATTCCGGGCGCCGAAGGCGAGATGACCGTGATGGCGCAGCATGCGCCGGTCATGACCACGATCAAGCCTGGCGTCGTCACGATAAAGACCGCGGGCGGCAAGGAAGAGCGCTTCGTCGTGTTCGGCGGTTTCGCCGACATCCTGCCTTCCGGCTGCACGCTGCTTGCCGAATCGGCGACGCATGTGAACGACATCGATCGCGCCGATCTGGCTCGCCGCATCCAGGAGGCCAAGGAAGACGCCGCCGACGCCAAGGACGACGAGAGCCGCAGCAAGGCCGAGCAGTTCCTCAGCCAGCTCACCACGCTGGAAGGCGCGCTGCTGCCGGCCTGAATTCGGCTGCCGATAGGCGTTTGAGAAAGCGGGGCTTGCCCCGCTTTTTGTTTGCCCGTTTTTTCGTTTGCGAAACAGTCCCGAATGCGACCGGAGTCGACTATGCCCGCGCTGCCGGTGATGAACGGTTAAGCCGGCAAACAAGTGAAACCGTCCCGGTTCACCGTCCAGCCAATACCGGGCACAAACGCTATCCGGCCGTTCCATTCGAGTTGCCGATGCCGAGCGCGGCGAGAGCCAGCTTCGGACCGCCCTGCTTGAAATGGACCAGATGCGTGGCGACAAATTCGATCAATTTCTGCCGTTCCGAGTGACCCTTGGCAAAGCCGGCGAGATCGAACACCGCCGCCGTCATCTCCGCCGTCGGCGGATTGCGGCCGAACAGGTCGCCGAGGGCGGCATCGAGCGGATCGGTGAAATGGCTTTCCGGCAATGTCTTGCCGCGCGCGGCGCAGGCGGCGATCCAGGCGGCGACAACCAGCGACAAATGTTCCGGCAGCAGACCCGCTTCCAGCCGGGCGAGGGCGGAGGCGACGATGCGTTGCGGCAGCTTCTGGCTGCCGTCATTGGCGATCTGCGCGGTGCGGTGAGCAAGCGCGGTGTTGGAAAAGCGCGCGGCAAGCTCGGCCGTGTAGGCGCTTGTGTCGAGCCCGGCATCCTGCGGAAGCGTTGGGATGGCCTCCCGCCATAGCGCATCGACGAATTGCCGGATCGACGGATCGGCAAAGGCGCGATCGACGGTGGCGTGGCCGCTGAGCAGGCCGAGATAGGCGATGCCCGAATGCGCGCCGTTGAGCAGCCGCAGCTTCATGTCCTCGAACGGGCCGACATCCTCGACCATGGTGACGCCGAACTTCTCCCAGGCCGGCCGCCCGGCCGGAAAGTTGTCCTCGATCACCCATTGGCGGAACGGCTCGGTCATCACCGGCCACGCGTCATCGAGGCCGAGTTCGCCGGCGATGCGGGCGCGATCGGTATCCGTCGTCGCCGGCACGATGCGATCGACCATAGAAGACGGGAAGGCCACTTCGTCGGCCACATGGCCCGCTAACGGCTGGTCGCCCGAGCCTGTTTGGGCGTCGCGCAATTTGGCGAACTCGATCAACAGCCGGTGCAGCGTGGCACCGTTGGCCGGCAGGTTGTCGCAGCAGAGCACGGTGAAGGGGGGTATGCCGGCGGCGCGCCTGCGCGCGAGCGACTCGGCGAGAAAACCATGCGCCGTCTTCGGCGATCCGGGGTTCGCCAGATCGTGGACGATGTCGGGGTGGGCTTCATCCAGGCTGCCGTCGGCTGCCCTGAGATAGGCCTTTTCGGTGATGGTAAGCGTGACGATGCGGGTGCGTGGGTCGGTGAGCGCGGCGAGCACCGCGCCAGGATCCTCCGGAGCGACGAGCAAGGACTGGATCGAGCCGATGACCTGCAGCCGTTCGCCGGCGCTGTCCCTGATTGCCAGCGTGTAGAGCCCGTCCTGCGGCTTGAGCGCATCGCGTGTGTCGGGACTGCGCAGCGAGACCCCGACGATGCCCCAATCGCTCTCGCCGTCCGCCAGGCAGGCATCGACATAGGCGGCCTGGTGGGCACGGTGAAAGGCGCCGACGCCAAGATGGACGATGCCGGGCGCGACGGACTTGCGGTCGTAGCGAGGCACCAGAACTTCGGCCGGCAGCTCCGCTAAGGTAGCGTTGGACAGGCGGCCGCTCATGGAAGCCAGTCTCCGATCGGAAAACGACGGCAGCGACGTAACACCCGCTGTCACCATACACAATGGCCGCGTTCCTGCCGAAAGTCATCATACAACTGTATAATATTTGTATGTTGACATTATCTCTCGCTGATCTACCAATAGCGAAGCCCTGGGAGGAGCCGCGTGGCCGCATTGACCGATCCGGACCTGCTGTTCGCGCCGGAAACGCGATCATTGGCGCGCGACCTTTACGCGGGTGTGAAGGACCTGCCGATCGTCAGTCCGCACGGCCACACCGACCCGCGCTGGTACGCGCTCAACGAACCGTTTCCCGATCCGGCGCAGCTCTTGATCGTGCCGGACCACTACATTTTCCGCATGCTGTTCAGCCAAGGCGTGCAGCTGGAGGAGCTCGGCGTGCCGGCGCACGACGGTTCGCCGGTCGAGACCGACGGCCGGGCGATCTGGCGGCGCTTCGCCGAGCATTATTATCTCTTCCGCGGCACGCCGACACGGCTCTGGCTCGACCATGTGTTCGAACATCTGTTCGGCATCGAGGAGCCGCTCACCGCGACCAGCGCCGACCGCATCTACGATACGATAGCCACGCTGCTGCAACGCGACGACTATCGGCCGCGCGCGCTGTTCGAGCGCTTCAACATCGAGGTGATCGCGACGACCGAAGGCGCGCTCGACGATCTCAAATGGCACCGGACGATCCGCGACAGCGGCTGGAACGGCCGTGTCGTCACCGCCTACCGGCCGGACGCCGTGGTCGATCCCGATTTCGAAGGGTTTGCTTCCAATCTCGATCGCCTCGGCGAGATCACCGGATGCAACACCGGAAGGTGGTCCGGCTATCTCGATGCGCATCGAAAGCGCCGCGCCTATTTCAAGGAATTCGGCGCGACCTCATCCGATCACGGCCATCCGACGGCCGAGACCGCCAATCTTTCCGACGCGGCGGCCGAAGATCTGTTCAACCGCATCCGGAGCGGCTCCGAGGATGAGCGCGAGCGAAAACTGTTCCGAGCCCAGATGCTGACCGAGATGGCCAAGATGAGCCGCGACGACGCCCTGGTGATGCAGATCCATCCTGGATCATGGCGCAATCATTCGCCTTCTGTCTTCCAGAGGTTCGGCCGCGACAAGGGCTTCGATATCCCGACCCGGACCGACTATGTGACGGCGCTGAAGCCGCTGCTCGACTGCGTCGGGCTGGAGCGCGACCTCACAATCATCCTGTTCACGCTCGACGAGACGAGCTATGCGCGCGAGCTTGCGCCGCTCGCCGGCGTCTATCCGGCGCTCAAGCTCGGGCCGGCCTGGTGGTTCCACGACAGCCCGGAAGGCATGCGCCGCTTCCGCGAGATGACCACCGAGACGGCCGGCTTCTACAACACTGTCGGCTTCAACGACGACACGCGCGCCTTTCCGTCGATCCCGGCGCGCCACGACGTCGCGCGGCGTGTCGACTGCGCCTTTCTGGCGCGGCTGGTCGCAGAGCATCGCCTCCGGGAGGAGGAGGCGCATGAGCTGGCGCGGGAGCTTGCCTACTCGCTCGCCAAGAAGGCGTACCGGCTCTGAGCCAGGGCATCCGTGATTTTTGAAGGGAGGAAGAACATGTTGCGTATTTCGAGATTGCTGGCGGCGACGTTCGCCATCGGGTCCTTGATGATCGGCGCCGCGCGGGCCGAAACCGTCCTGCGCTCTTCGGACACCCATCCGGACGGCTATCCGACAGTCGAGGCGGTCAAATATATGGGCGAGCTGATCAAGCAGCGCACCAACGGGCGCTATTCGATCGAGGTCTATCATTCGGCGCAGCTCGGCGAGGAAAAGGACACGATCGAGCAGACCCAGGCCGGCGTCATCGACCTCGATCGCGTCTCCATGGGGCCGTTCAACGGCATCGTGCCGGAAACCGCCGTGCCGTCGTTGCCCTACATCTTCCGCTCGGTCGAGCATATGCGCCACGTCATGGACGGGCCGATCGGCGACGAGATCCTGAAGGCCTTCGAAGCGCATGACCTTGTCGGACTCGCCTTCTACGATTCCGGCGCGCGCTCCTTCTACAACACCAAGAAGGACATCGCCTCGATGGCAGACATGAAGGGCATGAAGTTCCGCGTCATCCAGTCGGACGTCTTTGTCGACATGGTGAACGCGCTTGGCGCCAACGCCACGCCGATGGCCTATGGCGAGGTCTATTCGGCGCTGCAGACCGGCGTCATCGACGGCGCCGAGAACAACTGGCCGAGCTTCGAATCCGCCAAGCACTACGAGGTCGCCAAGCACTACACGCTGGATCAGCACCAGATCGTGCCGGAGGTGCTGGTGATGTCGAAGGCAAGCTGGGACAAGCTCGCGCCGGAAGACCAGGCGATCGTGCGCCAGGCGGCCAAGGACAGCGTCGTCAAGATGCGCGAGCTGTGGGACGCGCAGGAGAAGAAGTCGCGCGACATCGTCGAGAAGGCCGGCGTCAAGGTCAGCGAGATCGACAAGCAGCCGCTGATCGACGCGATGAAGCCGGTCTACGACAAATATCTGTCGACGCCCGAGCTCAAGGACCTCGCCGCCCGTATCCAGGCGACGAAATGACCGGGATGGGCAACGGGCCCGGTGGCACGGAGGTTTCCGCGCTGCCATCCAGCCAGTCGGGTCCGAAAGGGTTCTGGCTGCGGGTGGAACGGACCCTTTCCGGGCTTGCGCGGTTGGCGTTATGGGTCAGCGGCACCGGGTTGACGCTGATGACCGTCATCATCTTTTGGCAGGTTTTCTCGCGCTACGTGCTGAACCGCTCGCCGAGCTGGACCGAATCCTCATCCGTGCTGCTGATGGGCTGGTTCATCTTTCTCGGCGCCGCCGTCGGCGTGCGCGAGCGTACGCATCTCGGCTTCGACGTGCTGCTCTATGTCTTGCCTGCCTCGGCCAAGGCGGTGCTGCGCAGTATTTCCGATCTCGTCGTGCTGGCCTTCGGCGCGGGCATGATCGTCTATGGCGTGCAGTTGGCCAGGTTGACCTGGAACACGGTGATGCCATCGCTCGCCTTGCCCGGCGGCGTCAGCTTCCTGCCGGTCATCCTGGGTGGCGGGCTGGTCTGCCTGTTTTCACTCGAGCGGCTGGCAGGGCGCTTTGCCGGGCTGCCGGTCGATGCCGACATCTACGCAGCCGGCGAGGAACTTTGAACCATGGCGCTGATCGTGCTTTTCGGCACTTTCGTCTTCCTGCTGGTTATCGGCACGCCGATCGCGTTCTGCCTCGGCGTCGCCAGCTTCGCGACGATCCTCACGATCGGCCTGCCACCCGTCGTGGTGTTCCAGCGGCTCAATTCCGGCGTCAGCGTCTTTTCGCTGATGGCCATCCCGTTCTTCATCTTCGCCGGCGACCTTATGGTTCGCGGCGGCATCGCCGCCCGCCTGGTGGCATTGGCCGGGTCCCTGGTCGGCCACCTGCGCGGCGGTCTGGGCCAAGTCAACATTGCCGCGTCGACCATGTTCGGCGGTATTTCCGGTTCGGCGGTGGCCGATGCTTCAGCCGTCGGCGGGCTGATGATCCCGCAGATGAAGGCGCGCGGCTACGGCGTCGACTATGCAGTCAACATCACCTCAGTCGGCGCCATCATTGCGCTGCTGATCCCGCCGTCGCACAACATGATCATCTATTCGATCTCGGCCGGCGGCCGCATCTCGATCGCGGATCTGTTCACCGCTGGCGTTCTGCCGGGGCTGTTGCTGGCCTTGTCACTGATGGTCACCGCCTATCTGGTGGCAAGCCGGCGCGGCTATCCGACGGAACCGTTTGCCGGTTTCGGCCGGGCCTTGCAGTTGCTTGTCGCCGCCATTCCCGGGCTGATCCTGATCGGCATCATCTTTGGCGGCGTCCGCTCCGGTATCTTCACCGCCACCGAAAGCTCGTGCATCGCCATCGTCTATGCTTTCCTGGTGACGTTGATCATCTACCGGTCGATGAGCTGGAACGATTTCGTCACCGCGACCACCGCGGCGGTGCGCACGACAGCGATGGTGCTGATGATTATCGGCTGCGCCGCGGCCTTCGGCTGGCTGCTGGCCTATCTCCGGGTTCCGGCAGCGCTTGTCGCGTTCTTGCAGTCCGTGTCCGACAACAAGCTAATCATACTGTTCCTGATCAATGTCGTCCTGCTCATCCTCGGCACATTCATGGATATGTCGCCGCTCATCATCATCACGACGCCGATCTTCCTGCCGGTGGTCATGGCCTATGGCGTCGATCCCGTGCATTTCGGCGTCATCCTGATCCTCAATCTCGGCATCGGCCTTTGCACGCCGCCGGTCGGCGCGGTGCTGTTCGTCAGTTGCGCCATCGGTCGCATTCCTGTCTGGACGGCAATGCGCTCGATCTGGCCGTTCTATGGAGCGGCCTTCGCGGTGCTGATGCTTGTCACCTACATACCGGAAATCTCATTGTGGCTGCCGAGCCTGTTCCATTAGGAGGGCACCACGTGTCCCAAACAGTTGCCGACCTCAGGGTCGAACGCAAGCCGAAGCTGTCGGAGACAGTGGTCGCGGCGATCCGCAAGCAGCTCCTGGCAGGCGAGGTTCCGCCCGGACAGAAGCTGCCAACCGAAGGCCAGCTGACGGAGACTTTCGGCGTCAGCCGCACGGTCATCCGCGAGGCGCTGGCCAAGCTTGCCGCCGATGGCATGGTCGAAGCGCGGCAAGGCGCCGGCGTCTTCGTCAGCGAGCACATCTCGACGACCTTCGGCGTTTTGGCCGCCGACATGGGAGCCAAGGATTCGGTCGCGCTCAACGTGCTCGAGGTCCGCCTCGCGATCGAGATCGAATCGGCGGGCCTGGCCGCCATCCGCCGCAACGCCGCCCAGGAGGCCGCGATCCAGGAGGCCTTCTTCGAGTTCGAGCGGCTGCTGCTCGCCAGCCAGCCGACCGGCCCGGCCGACCTCGCCTTCCACCGCACGATCGCCAGCGCCACCAACAACCCGTTCTATGTCGAGATGCTCGAGGTGCTGGGACGCCGCGCCATTCCCTGCGACGTGACCTCGCCCTGGTCGACAGAGCTCGTCCAGTCGGACGAGTACCAGCGCGGCCTGCAGCGCGAGCACCTCGTCATCCTCAATGCGATCTCGGCGGGCGATGCCGAGGCCGCGCGCGAGGCGATGCGCACGCATCTGACCCGCAGCCAGCAGCGCTACCGCGAGCGGCTGCAGGCCAGACAGGCCTATTATGCCAATTCGCTGAAAGCGGCATCGACCGAGTGACCGTCGGACAAGGCCTAGAAATGGACCAGACACACACCGAATTTTCCTCGCGCTTCGCCATCGATCCTATCGCCGCCGCGGCCATGGGGACCGACGAGCTGCGCCACCACTTCCACGTCGAGGGGCTTTTCCAGCCGGGCCTTGTCAGCCTGACCTACACACATTACGACCGCATGATCGTCGGCGGCGCCGTGCCGGTCGACAAAATCCTGCCGCTCGAGGCGATCAAGCCGACCGGAACCAAGGCTTTCCTCGACCGCCGCGAACTGATCGCCGTCAACATCGGCGGCGCCGGCACCGTCATGGCCGACGGCCTGCCTTACGAATTGGCGGCGCGCGACATGGTCTATCTCGGCATGGGCACTGAGCAGGTGTCGTTCGCCTCGGCGGAGCCCGACAAGCCGGCAAAATTTTACCTGCTGAGCGCGCCGGCGCACCGGACCTATCCCAGCCGGTTGATCCGCGTCGGCGACGCCAGGCGGCTCGACCTCGGCAGCCAGGCGACCAGCAACGAACGCTCGATCTTCCAGTTCATCCACGCCGACGGCGTCAAGACCTGCCAGCTCGTCGTCGGCATGACGCAACTGGCGCCCGGATCGGTGTGGAACACCATGCCTTGCCATGTGCATGACCGGCGCATGGAAGCCTATCTCTATTTCGATCTGCCGGAAGGGCAGCGCGTCTTCCATTTCATGGGCGAACCGGACGAGACGCGCCACATCGTCATGCGCAGCGAGGAGGCGGTGCTGTCGCCGGGCTGGTCGATCCATTCGGGCGCCGGCACATCCAACTACGCCTTCATCTGGGCGATGGCCGGCGACAACGTCGACTATACCGACGTCGACCAGGTGGCGATGGATCAATTGCGGTGAGCGATCTTTCCGCCTTCAGCCTCACGGGCAAGCGCATCCTGGTCACCGGCGCCAACACCGGCATCGGGCAAGGCATCGCCGTGTCGGTCGCGCGCGCCGGCGGCATGGTCGTCGGCGCAGGCCGCTCGGCGATGGACGAGACGGTCGGGAAGGTCGCGGCGGCGGGGGGCAGCTTCGAAGCGGTGAAAGTCGACCTCGGCGATCCCGCCGAGGCAGCCGCGATGCTCGACCGGGTCTGGGACGAGAGCGGCCCGCTCGACGGCCTCGTCAACAATGCCGGCATCATCCGGCGCGCCGATGCGGTCGACCTCAGCGAAGTCGACTGGGACGAGGTGATGGACGTCAATTTGAAGACGGTCTTCCGCCTCTGCCAGGGTTTCGCGAGGCGCGTGCTTGCGGATACGGGACGGCGCGGCAAGATCGTCAACATAGGCTCGGTGCTGAGCTTCCAGGGCGGCGTCCGCGTTGCCTCCTACACGGCCTCGAAGCATGGCGTGCTCGGCCTCACAAAGCTGCTCGCCTGCGAATGGGCGGCGAAAGGCATCAACGTCAACGGTATCGCGCCGGGCTATGTCGAGACCAACAACACCGAAGCCTTGCGCGCCGATCCCGACCGCAGCGCCGCCATCCTCGGGCGCATCCCGGCCGGACGGTGGGGCCAGCCCGAGGACATAGGCGATGCAGCCGTGTTCCTGCTGGCGCGGGCGTCGGACTATATGCATGGCGCGGTCATGCCGGTCGACGGCGGCTGGCTGGCGCGGTGACTGTCTCCTGCCCCTTTCGAACGGACGTTGAGCGATGACCGATATCTTTTCCCATGTGGGCGAAAAAGCCTGGGAGCCGACGCTGGACGGCAACCGACGGCGGGTGCTGGTGCACACCGATGAATTGATGATGGTCGAGTTCGCCTTCGACAAGGGCGGCATCGGCGCACTGCATTCGCATCCGCATGTGCAGGCAAGCTATGTCGCCGAGGGCCGCTTCGAGGTCACCATCGACGGCCGGTCGGAGATCCTCGAAACAGGGAGCAGTTTCATCGTTCCGTCCGATCTCGTGCATGGCGTCAAGGCGCTGGAGGCCGGGCGGCTGGTCGACAGCTTCGCGCCCTGCCGGGCCGATTTCCTGAACTAGATCGTGATGGCGTTTCGAATCGCCGTCACGATGTAACTCTTTGTTGGAGCATGATCTTTCTCCGAAAACCGGTTCCCACTTTTCGGGATCATGCTCTAAAGCGTGTCAGCATTCACGGAAACGCCGGACTGCACCGGAGCGGTTTCACGCCTTTCCGTGACTGGTGCCGCCGCCACGTGGTCGCGGCAGCCTGCCGCGAGCAGGCGATGCGCGGCATCGAGTATGGCCTCGACCGGCGTGTCGGCGACATTGGCCGAACGGCCTCGCCTGGGCGCCGTGACCACCTCGACGGTATTCGAAAGCGGCCGCCAGCGCTCCATATTGGCGCCGTTGTTGACGATCACCGCCGGCGTCATGACGGTGGCCATGAGATGCGCCAGCCCGCCCTCCATGCCGATATAGGCGACCGCCATCTCGCCCAGCGCCAGCAGGAGATCGTCGAAGCCTGCGACGTCCGGCGCGAGTTCCGGGCCGGCCACCTGGAGGCGGCTTTCCCTTGCGACCAGAGCCTGCGGGGTCGGTCCGCTGCCGGGGGTCGCCAGATACAGCACCCGGTAGCCGGCACCGATGAGATTGCCGGCGACAGCCACCACTTGATCTTCGCTCATGCACTTCCTGCCCTGGGCATTGCCGCCAAGCAGGACGAGCGGACGGCCGCAACCGTCCCGCAACTGGCGCGCCCGCGCGCGGGCGGCGTCTGGAACATCGAGCCTGTGATCGAAAGGCAGGTGCCGGCCCGCCAGGCGCTCTATGAGCCGGTGGTAGCGCCAGGCATTGTGTTCCGGCCGCAGCGTCAATCGCGTGTCCCAGCGCAGCGACAGAAGGTGGCCAGCAAAATTCGCTTCATAGCGGATGCCCCGGCCCGCGAGTTGCAGAGCCGTGAGCATCAGGCCCGGCACGCCGGTCCGCAGATCGACGACGATGGCCTTGCGGCCGCGCGGCGCGAATTCGGCGAGGATGGCGGAAAGCGGCGTCTTCGTCCTGAAGTCATCGACGAGATGCGCGACATGCTTGCGCAACACCTGCGAGAGCGATGAACCGCGCATGGCGCCGTAGACGATATGGCTTTGGGGAAAGGCCGTTCTTGCCGCACGCAGGGCCGGAATCCGCAGCAGGCCGTCGCCAAGCGCGTCGTTGCGGGCATAAAAGATCAGCACGGGCGCGGACGAATCCATCGTGACGGCGAATTCCATTGATGTGTGATGCCGCAGAAGCTGGATCGCAAGAATTCTTGCAAGAAAAATCAGCACCCCCGGCTGAAATCCTGCAAGAGGATGCCTGGTTTCTTGTATAAGGAAAGCCTTGACTTGTCATCCCGCCGGCGGGGACCGGGTTGGCGATGTCAGTCTCGACATGGCCCGGGGGGTTCCGGCTTCGAACAAGGCTATTTCGGCCAATAAACCGAGGGCGGCTGGGGCAAGTCGTTCCACGCGATGGGGGTGGATATGCCAAAACTCGGGGCGGCCTTCGGTTTTCTGATGGCCCGGTCAAGCAGGGAGCTTGATCGCCTGGTGACGGCCGTCAAAATTCGCTGGCGGTCGAGGCCGAATGCGCGAGCCGCGCGGGCCAACAAGATATTCATAGCCGGGTGCGCGCGCAGCGGAACGACCCTGACGCAACGCGTCATGAAAAGCTTCGAGGATACTTTCGTCTGGCCGCCCGAGGCGCGGCACACGAAGTTCTATCTGCTGGACCGCCGGGAAAACAATCTGGTCGTCAAGCGCGATTCCCGGGCCTTCGTCCACCTTGCAAAATTGGCCGCCGACATCGGTCTTGTCTATTGCGTTCGACATCCGTTGGATGTGCTCACCAGCGTGCATCCGCAGACCATGGGGGAACGTCGATTTCACACCACGGCGGACCGCTGGGTGCTGGAATACGATGCGCTGCTGAGCCTGAGAAAGGCGCAGCCGGCGCGCGATATTCTCTACGTGCGCTACGAAGACACGATCGCCGACCCGGACGCCGTGCAACAACGGATCGCAGATCGGTTCGGGCTCCGCCCGAGAGTGCCGGTGACCGCGGACGGGCAGGGCCCTATCCACGCACGCTCGCTGCGCAAGTGGGAGCGCAACGAAGACTATCGCGCCTATCTTCAAGGCCAGCTGTCACAGGCCGTCCTTGGACCCATGCAGGCCTTCTGTCGCGAATTCGGCTACGACATGCCTGCCTGGACCGGCTCTACCGGGTGAAGCATTTCAGCGCTGCTGCAGCGCCAGGCGTATGCCGAGCGCGCAATAGATGCCGCCGACCGCTTTGCCCTGCCATTTCAGCACTGCCGGATTGCGGCGCAGGCCCAGGCATTGGCTTCCGTTTCAACGCTCGCCGTTGTATCGAAACGACAAGACCGAACGATGCCGGACGGCCATCGCCAAGGCGCCTGCCGCGCGCGGCGGCGGCAGGATCAATCCTTGAAGGGGGCTGGCTTGGAAGAGCAAGCGACACGTGACACCCAGCGAAACCGGGCTGGAACGTGCAGGCTCCACAACAGGCTGGCTGGTCGTCGGAACGGAACCGGCGACCGGAAGCAGCCCGCCGCATGATCGCGCAACCCGTTCTCACCGCAAGGCGGCATGGGCTCATCGTGACGCCGGACATGTTGCCCGGCGGCGATGGCATCAACATCAACGGACCGTCGCTGATTGGCATGCCCGACTGGGCGCCCGGGCGGCTCGGCGCCTATTATCTCTATTTCGCCGACCACAATGGCTCCTATATCCGCCTCGCTCACGCGGATTCGATCGAGGGTCCGTGGCGCATCCATCCCGGCGGGGTGCTGTCGCTCGATCAATGCCCCTTCATCGAAGGCCACATCGCGTCTCCCGACGTTCACGTCGATCGGCGCCAGCGTCGCTTCATCATGTATTTTCATGGACCGGCAAAAGACAGGGAAGGCCAGATGACCTTTGCCGCGACATCCGGTGACGGCCTTCATTTCGATCCGCTTTCCGAGCCGATCGGGCCTTCCTATGCCCGGTTCTTCCACCACGGCCAATGGTGGTACGGTCTTCTAGGGACAGGGGCCGTCACCGTCTTCCGCTCCAGGACCGGCATCTCCGATTTCGAACGGGGCCCGGCCGTTCTTCACGGCATGAAGCGTCTCCCCGTCCCACGGCATCTGGCGCTGCAGAAATCCGGTCGCTGGCTGCGGGTCTATTACACGCGCAGGGGCGACGCGCCGGAACGGATCCTTCACGGCACGATCGATCTCGTCGAGGACTGGCGAAACTGGACGGTGCGGGGCGAGACCGAACTGCTGCGGCCGCGGACGGATTTCGAAGGGGCGGGCTTGCCGGTCCGTCGCAGCCGGGAAGGCCCGGCCAAGGGCAAGGAGAACGCGTTGCGCGATCCCGCCATTTTCGAGGAGGACGGGCGAAGCTGGCTGCTCTACGCCGTCGCCGGAGAGAGCGGCATCGCCTTGGCCGAGATCATTTCGAGGGACGTCCCTGCCAAAGCAGTCCGGACGCCGGCGACCACTCTGCGGCGTGGCGCAAGACGACTGTTCTGGCGCTTGCGCAAGGCCGCGCCCTGGCTGCCCTCGGCAATGACGTCTCGCAAAAGAATCTTCATTGCCGGCTGCGCCCGCAGCGGAACCACGCTCGGCCGTCGCTTGATGGGGTGCTTCGACGATATCTATGTCCATGCGGACGAAGCGCCTTACCGGACGCTGCTCGAACTGGATCGCCCCGAATTCAATCTGGTCGTCAAACGCACCTATGAGAGCCATAAGGACATCGAGCATCTACCGGACTCGGTCGGGTTGATCTATTGCGTGCGGCATCCTTTCGACGTGCTCACCAGCTCTCATCCGGAGACTGTGAACGAGCGGCGCTTTCATGTAACGACCGAGCGCTGGGAGGCGGAGTATGACGGATTGATGCGCCTTAGAAAGGCTCAGCCCGAAAGAGCCGTTTTCCATCTGCGCTATGAGGACTTGGTTGCTGAACCCGATATCGTCCAGGGCAGGATCGCTCGGTCGTTCGGTCTTTCACCGGTCACCCTGTACAGCCGGGATGCGGACAATCCGATACGGGCGACGTCGCTGAAAAAATGGGAGCGCAATGAAGAATTCCGGACCTATCTGCATGGCCTGCCGGCGGCGTTCCTCGCCCGCGTGGAAAGCTTCTGCCGCGAATTCGGCTATGACGTGCCGGCCGACGCCTTGAACGCGGGAACGGCGCGGTGATGCCGGTACAGGCAGCGGGCCTGCGGGCCGAGGACCATAAGCGGCGCGTCCTGAAGGATGTGTTCGGCTTCGACGATTTTCGCCCCGGGCAGGCGAGCGTGATCGAGGCGTTGCTGGCCGGGCGCCATGTGCTGGCGGTCATGCCGACGGGCGCCGGCAAGTCGCTCTGCTATCAGGTTCCGGCGCTGGTCAAGGGCGGGCTCACCATCGTGGTGTCGCCGCTGGTGGCGCTGATGCAGGACCAGGTCGCCGCCTTGCGCCTCGCCGGCGTGGCCGCCGACACGATCAATTCCTCGCTCGACCGTGACGCCAATGTCGCTGCCTGGCGCCGCGTGGCGTCCGGGCAGACGCGGCTGCTCTACATGGCGCCGGAGCGGCTGATGACGGAGCGGATGCTCGAAGCCCTGTCCCGGCTCGATGTCGGTTTGATCGCCATCGACGAGGCGCATTGCATTTCGCAGTGGGGACCGGCCTTCCGGCGCGAATATGAGGATCTGTCGAAGTTGCGCGGCGTGTTTCCGCAGGTGCCCATCATCGCGCTCACGGCGACGGCGGACGAGGCTACCCGAGCCGATATCGAAGCGCGGCTGTTTGCCGGGCGCGCCGAGACCCTGGTGCTGGGCTTCGACCGGCCCAACATCAAGCTGGCGATAGAGCCCAAGCAGGACAGCAAGCGCCAGCTGCTCCGCTTCATCGAGCGCCACCAGGGCAAGAGCGGCATCATCTATTGCCTATCGCGCCGCAAGACGGAGGAAATGGCGGCCTTCCTGGACAAGAACGGCGTGCGCGCGCTCGCCTACCATGCCGGCATGAGCAAGGACGCGCGGGAAGCGAACCAGAACACCTTCATGAGCCTGTCGGGCGTCGTCATGGTGGCGACCATCGCTTTCGGCATGGGCATCGACAAGCCCGATGTCGCCTATGTCTTCCACACCGACCTGCCCGGCAGCCTGGAGGCGTATTACCAGGAGATCGGCCGTGCCGGACGCGACGGCCGGCCGGCGGAAGCCCACATGCTCTACGGTGCCGGCGACATCCGCACGCGGCGGATGTTCATCGACGACGAGGATACCTCGCCCGAGCACAAAAGACGGGCGCATCGCCGGCTCGACACGCTGATCGGCTATTGCGAGACGGCGCGGTGCCGGCGCCAGGTGCTGCTCGGCTATTTCGGTGAGGAGGCGCAAGCCTGCGGCAATTGCGACAACTGTCTCGACCAGGCGCCGCGCGCCGATGGCGGCGCCGAGGCGCGGATCATCGTCGCGGCGGTCGCGCAGAGCGGCGAGCGCTTCGGCGCCGCCCATGTCATCGACATCCTGCTCGGCCATGAGACCGAAAAGGTGCTGGCCAGAGGCCATCAGCAGCTCGCCAGCTTCAAGACCGGCATCATGCACCGGAAGCCGGTCTGGCTGTCGCTCATCCGGCAACTCGTCGCCGGCGGCTTCCTGGTGCCGGATCCCGATGGCCATGGCGGTCTCGCCATCTCCGAAAGCGGCCGCTCGCTCGGCCGTGGCGAGGTTGCGTTCGAATATCGTGTCGAGGGCCGGGACCGTCTTGCGCGTGGCAGGAAGCGTGCCGCGCAGGGTTCCGCCACGGGCGGCGAGGGCGTGGACACTTCCTTGCTGGCCGCGCTCAAGACGTTGCGGCTGCGGCTCGCCAAGGAACGCCAGGTGCCGGCCTATGTGGTGTTCTCCGACCGCACCCTGATCGACATGGCCGAGCGCCGCCCGCACGACCTCGACGACTTCGCCGAGGTGAATGGCGTGGGCGCCGCCAAGCTCAAGGAGTTCGGGGAGATCTTCGTGAGCGCGATCGCGGCGCATGAGGCGAGCGGGTCGATCTAAGGACCTCACCCCGCTGGGGCATGCGGATCGCTCGGCGGGCGATCGATAGCTGTGGCCTGCGAGCTGCCGTTCCGACGTCTCTGGCGAACAGCTCCGGCGCCCGCGGGCCGCCGCTCAGCCCTCGCCGAGCTTGTTGGCGAGCTCCGTCTGGATCCGGCGCAACACGGCGGAGGCGGTCTCGAGCTCTTCATCGCCGATCAGCGAGACCAACTCGTGCCGGAGCTGGGCAAGCACCGCGTTGATGGTTTTCATCCGCGCCTCGCCTTCCTTCGTCAGCGACACGATCTTGGCCCGGCGGTCGCTTGGATCCTCCCGTCTCGCGACAAGGCCTTCCGCCACCAGAAGGTCGATAAGACGGACCAGCGAAGGACCTTCGAGACCGGCCTGTTCGGCAACGGCGCCCTGGCGAGCTTCGCCGCCCAATTGCCACAGCGCCAGAAGGGGCATGGCCATGGCGTGGGACAGGCCGCAGCGATCCAGCCGCTCGTTGGCGGTGCGGCGCCAGAGGCGCGCCACGTTGGTTATGATCTGGCCGATCGTTTCGCGGCTTCTGGACCGTTCATTTTCCATTGCTAATCGTTCGCATACAATCTATTAGGATGCAATCTATATCGGCGAGACAACATGATCGATCCGTTGTATCCGGACAGATCCGTTCTCACCAAGTCTCCGTTCTCAACACGGGGGACCGGCCTCGGCCCGTTCCCCCAAGGTGTTTTCGATGTCCGTTGCCTTCGACGCAGTGCCAGCAGCTTCTCCCGCCAATCCCCGCTCCAGGGTGATCCTGGCGAGCCTCATAGGCACCACGATCGAGTTCTATGACTTCTACGTCTATGCCACGGCGGCGGTGCTGGTATTCCCGCATCTGTTCTTCCCCGCCGGCAACGACACGACGGCGCTGCTCGCCTCCTTCGCGGTGTTCGGCGCGGCCATGATCGCGCGGCCGCTGGGCGCGATCTTCTTCGGCCATCTCGGCGACCGGCGCGGCCGCAAGATCACGCTGGTCGGCGCGCTGCTCACCATGGGGCTGGCGACATTCCTGATCGGCCTGCTCCCGACCTATGCGAGCGCCGGATGGCTGGCGCCGGCCCTGCTGGTGGTGCTGCGCCTCGCTCAGGGTTTTGCCCTCGGCGGGGAGTGGAGCGGCGCAGCGCTGGTCGCGACCGAGAATGCGCCGAAGGGCAAGCGCGCCGTCTACGGCACTTTTCCGCAGTTGGGCGCGCCGATCGGCTTCATCATCGCCAATGGCCTGTTCCTGATCATCGCCGCCATGCTGCCTTCGGACGATCCCTCGCGTCCGTCCCTGGCCTTCCTGTCCTGGGGCTGGCGCATCCCGTTCCTGTTTTCGCTGATCATGGTGGCCATCGGCCTCTGGGTGCGGCTGAATCTCGTCGAAAGCGCCGCCTTCGACAACGCCGTGCGCGCGGGCAAGGTCAGGAAGCTGCCGTTGGCCTCGGTCATCAACACGCATTGGAAAGAGCTCGTCCTCGGCACGTTCTACATGCTTGCCACTTACGTCCTGTTCTACCTGATGACGACGTTTTCGCTGAGCTACGGCCGCGCCGCGCCCTCGGCCGCCGTGCCCGGCCTCGGCTACGGCTACACGACCTTCGTGCTGATGATGATCATAGGCGTGGTTTTCTTCGGCGTCTTCACCATGGTCTCGGGGCCATGGGCCGACCGCTGGGGCCGACGCCGCACGCTGATCTGGATCACCATCGCCATCGCTATCTTCGGACTGTCGTGGGTGCCGATGCTCCATGCCGGAACCGTCGGCGTCATGGCTTGGCTCATCATCGGCTTCAGCCTGATGGGCATGACCTTCGGCCCGATGGGAGCGCTGTTGCCTGAACTTTTCCCGGCCAATGTGCGCTACACCGGCTCGGGGATTTCCTACAACGTGTCGTCGATCCTCGGCGCCGCGGTCGCGCCTTTCATCGCCGTGGCGCTGTGGAGCAAGGGCGGCGGGCCTCTCTGGGTCGGCGTCTATCTCTCGGCGATGGCGGTGCTCACGCTGGTCGCTCTGCTGATCGGGCGCGAAACCAAGGATGTCGACATCAACCGCTAGCCAACCGTGGCGCCCGCCAGTGAGGAGGCGGGCGCGAGAGCCAAATCCATGACGCTTCCCTCCTGGCAAGACTGGCTGTTTTCGATCAAGGCGTTCCTCGCCTCGATGCTGGCGCTCTATATAGCGCTTTCGTTCGACCTGCCGCGGCCATACTGGGCCATGGCCGCCGTCTATGTGGTGGCCAATCCGCTCGCCGGCGCGACCTCGTCCAAGGGGCTCTACCGCGCGCTCGGCACGCTGATCGGCGCGGCCGGGGCCGTCCTGCTGTTGCCGACCTTCGTCAATTCGCCGCTCTTGATGAGCATCGCCGTGGCGCTGTGGACAGGGGTTCTGCTCTACATCTCGATGCTCGACCGTACGCCGCGCAGCTATGTCTTCATGCTCGCCGGCTATTCGCTGCCGCTGATCGCGCTGCCGGCCGTCGACTCGCCCCAGACGATCTTCGACATCGCCTCGGCCCGCAGCCAGGAGATCATCCTCGGCATCGTCTGCGCCAGCGTGGTCGCGCAGCTGGTATTCCCGATCGGGCTGTCTTCATTGATGTCGTCGCGTATCTCCAGTTGGCTGGGCGACGCCGCCCAGTGGGCCGGTGAAATCCTGCGAGGCGAGGGCGCTGCGCGGCCGGCGCCTCCGGTCCGGCAGAAGCTGGCATCCGACATTTCCGGCTTCGACATCCTCATCAGCCAGCTCGGATACGATCACCAGACGCACGGGCTTACGCGGCAGGCGCGGCAATTGCGCGGGCGTCTCATGCTGCTGCTTCCCCTGCTCTCGTCGCTCGATGACCGGCTTCATGAACTGAGATCGCAGGATCGGGTGCTGCGCGACGATCTCATCGCCCTGCTCGACGACGTCGGGTCCTGGCTGCAGGCCGTGGCCGATCCGGATCGCGCCGTCGCGCTGCGCTCGCGCATCGCCGATCTGCGTCCGCCTGCCTATGCCGTCGACTGGAAGAGCCTGATCCTCGACAGCGCCTTAGCCAGGCTGCGCGAAATCGTCGATGCATGGCACGATTGCCTCGTCTTGAAGAAGCAGATCGCGACCGGCGAATCGAGCGGTGAAAAGCTTGCTTTCCGCCGGCGCCGGACCTTCTCGCGCACCCGCCATCACGATTATGGAATGCTGTCCTTCTATGCCGCTTCGGTGATCCTCGCCGTCCTGATTGCCTTCGCCCTGTGGATCTACTCGGGCTGGACCGAAGGCTCCGGATTCGTTCTCATGGTGGCGGTCGCCTGCTTATTCTTCGCGGCGACCGACCGGCCCGCGCCGCTTCTCCTGTCGATGTTCATCTGGTGCACGGTGAGCCTGGTGGTCACCGCGGCCTATCAATTTGCCATCCTGCCCTCGATCCAGAGCTTTCCGTTGCTGGTTCTCGTGCTGGCGCCACCGTTCCTTGTGCTAGGCACCATCATTCCAAGGCCTCAGTACAACATGCTGGCGATGCTGCTCACCGTTAACACCGCGTCGTTCATCGCGCTCAGCGACAGGTTTTCCGCCGATTTCACCTCCTTCGCGGGCGGCGGGCTCGCTGCCTTGGCCGGCGTCGGTTTCGCGCTTGTGTGGACGCTGGTGGTCCGGCCTTTCGGCGGCGAGATCGCCGCCCGGCGACTGGTGCATGCCGGCTGGTCCGACCTTGCCCAGCTTGCCGCGGGCGAACGCGCCGAGGACCAGCGCAGGCTCGCGGGGCGCATGCTGGATCGCCTCGGGCAACTCGTTCCCCGGCTCGCATCCATGGAAAACAAGGAGCTGTCGACGATCGACGGCTATGCGGAAATCAGGCTGGGGCTGAACATCGTGGAGCTGCAGCGGCTGCGCAACCGGCTCACCTCGGCCGAAGGGACAGCGGTCGGCGAGGTTCTGTCGGCCATTGCCGTGCTGTTCAAGGAGCGGCTCCGGCTCGGCGAGCCTGTTGCGGCGTCACCGCGGCTGCGCGAACGTATCGACGCCGCGCTCGCCCTCGTGGCGGGCCGTCAGGCCGCGCCGGCGCGGCGATCCGTCGACGCGCTGGTCGGTCTGCGGCGCGCGCTGTTCCGAAACGCCGAGCCACCCGTTCATTCGACAGTGCCGGAGCCGATGCTCCTGGTAGCGGAGTAGGTCACATGCAGAACGATATCAGCATTGGCGGCGTCTATCTGCCGGGACTTCTGGTCACGATGCTGGCGGCCTTCATCGTGGCGCGGGTCGTCTGGCAGGTGCTGTCGTGGACCGGCCTCTATTCGTTCGTCTGGCACCGGGCGCTTTTCAACCTCGCGCTGTACATCCTCATCCTCGGGGCAATGTCCTCGCTCTCAAATCGGCTGTTCTCATGAAATACCGTCTTCTTCGACTGACCGGCAGGGTCCTCGTCACGGCCGCCGTAGTCGCCGTCGCCTGCGTCGCCGCCTGGAAGCTGTGGGACGACAACATGAACGCGCCATGGACGCGCGACGCGCATGTGCGCGCCGATGTCGTCGGCGTCACGCCGGACGTTTCAGGTCTCGTGGCCGAGGTCCTGGTCAAGGACAACCAGGCGGTCAGGAAGGGCGACGTGCTGTTCCAGGTCGACCGCCAGCGCTTCGCCGTCGCCCTCGCGCAGGCGCAGGCGATGGTCGAGGGCCGACAGGCGACGCTCGACCAGGCGAGGAGAAATCTGGAACGTCTGAAACGTCTGACAGCCTCGGCGGTCAGCGTCCAGCAGATCGAGGAGGCGCAATCGAGCGTGGCCGAGGCGGAGTCGGAAAGCCTGCAGGCAAGCGCTGCGCGCGACCTGGCGCAGCTCAACCTCGACCGCGCGGAAGTCAGGGCGCCCGTCAACGGCATCATCACCAATCTCAGCCTTCGCCCCGGCGACTATGTCACGACGGGAGGGGCGACGATGGCGCTGGTCGACACCGACACGGTCCGCATCGACGGCTATTTCGAGGAGACGAAACTGCCGCGCATCGAGGTCGGCGCCAGGGCGTCGATCAGGCCGATGGGATGGAAGTCGTCGCTGTCGGGCCACGTCGCAAGCATAGCCGCCGGCATCGAGGACCGCGAGCGCACGTCCGGGACGCTGCTGGCGGACATCAACCCGCATATCGTGCTCGACGGCGACGCCGCCACCAAGGCAAGGCTGGTCGTCGGAACCTCCGCGACAGTGACCATCGATCATAAATCGGGCAATTGACGTTCCGCCGTTCGATCCAAGGCAACCCGGGATAAGCGCGCAACGGTTCTCCGCCCCGAATTGCGGCAAAACAAAAACATAGAGCGCTTCGCCGTTTTCGCGAAGCGCTCAAGGCGCGGCCACGGTCTCATAACGCCAAGCCGGGCGGCGGCTTCCTGCCCTCCTTTCCCGAATGCGATCGCGGCGCCCCTGGTTGGGGCCGGGCTTCTCCCGCGCCCGGAATCCCAGCCGCCACGCAAGGCTTGCCGCAAACGCGCACAGAAATGGCCCGCCGAACGTCGCTTGACAGGCTGGTGGCGCTCGCATACGAAGTGAGTTGTAGGCCTAACCATACAACTTGGCTATGAACCATTCGAGATCAACCCCATCGGCTTCGCCACTGCAGCTTCCGGACTTGCCCGGCCCGGATGCTCCACGGCGTGGATTGGCCCATCCGGGACGGTGGATCAGCGCCATCATCGGACTTGCCCTGCTGGCGCTGATTGTCCGGGCCTTCGCCGTGGGCCAGATCCGGTGGGACGTCGTTGGACAGTTTCTTACCGCACGCGTCATCGTCGTGGGGTTTGGCTGGACGCTGCTGATCTCGGCATGCGCCTTGGCCCTGGGCATCGCGCTTGGGTTCGCGTTCGGCATCATGCGCACCGCCGCCAACCCGACCTTGCGGTTTGCCGCATGGCTTTATGTGTGGATTTTTCGCGGCACGCCGGTGCTGCTGCAACTGCTAATCTGGTTCAACATCGGGCTGGTCTTTCCGCGGCTTTACATTCCGGGGCTGATCGACGAGCGGATGGTCGACGTGGTGACGCCTTTCGTGGCGGCGGTGCTGGGGCTTGGCGTCAACGAGGGTTCTTACCTCACGGAGGTGGTTCGTGGGGGTATCGCATCGGTGGATCGCGGCCAGATCGAGGCCGCGAACACGCTGGGCATGACGCCCGGCCAAACAATGCGCAGGATCGTCCTGCCGCAGACCCTGCGGCTCATCCTTCCCGTCCTGGGCAACAGCGCCGTCGGGATGCTCAAATTCTCCTCGCTCGCCGCGACCATCGCCATGGGCGAAATGCTGAACGCGGCGCAGCGCATATACTTCATCAACGGTGCGGTCATCGAGCTGCTTTTCGTGTGCGCCATCTGGTACCTGGCTGGAACCACGATGTTGTCGATCGGCCAGTACTACCTTGAACGGCATTTCGGGCGTGGCGGCAGCTCGGCCGGCAATCGCGGGCCATGGTTCAGGATACGCGCGCCGCGCGCGGTGGCTTCGAGGGAAGCATGAGTCTCGCGGTCAAGGCGGTCGGCATCCGCAAAAGCTTCGATGATCATGACGTGCTGAAGGGGCTCGACCTCGAGGTCAGCTATGGCGAGGTGCTCTGCATCCTGGGCCCCTCAGGCAGCGGCAAAAGCACATTCCTGCGCTGCATCAACCATCTCGAGGTCCCGAATGCCGGCTATGTCTGGGTAGACGGCTCGATCATGGGTTACGAGTTGCGCGCCGGCGTCCTCAACGAGCTGCCGGTGCGTCGCCTGCGCGACCAGCAGCGCCAATTGGGGATGGTGTTCCAGCACTTCAACCTCTTCGCGCATCGCACGGTGCTGGGCAATGTCACCGAGGGGCCCATGGTGGTGCGCGGCCTGCGTCGCGCCGAGGCGGAGGCCCGCGCCATTGAGCTGCTCGATCAGGTGGGCATGGCAGGGCGCGCATCGAGCTATCCCTCGCAGCTTTCGGGTGGACAGAAGCAGCGTGTCGCCATCGCGCGGGCGCTCGCGATGGAGCCCAGCGTGATGCTGTTCGACGAGCCTACCAGCGCCCTCGATCCCGAACTGGTCGGCGAGGTGCTGGAGGTCATGCGCAACCTCGCCAGGGGCGGGACGACGATGATCGTCGTGACGCACGAGATCGGGTTTGCCCGCGAAGTCGCCGACCGCGTGCTGGTGATGATCGACGGCGAGATTCGCGAGACGGGAAAGCCGGAGCAGGTCCTCAGCAAGCCCGGCGATCCGCGCGTCCGAACATTCCTCAGCCGCGTGCTGACCTGAGGTCGGGGCCGCGCACAAGTTCAAAATGGGAGAACTAAAATGAAACCAACGTTTTCGATGATCCAATGCCTTGCCTCGGCCGCACTTCTTGGCCTGGCCGTAAGCAGCCAAGCCGTGGCAGCAAAGGATGAGGCCGCGGCCGCAAAGCTGCCCGATGCCGTGCGCACCCTTGGCAAGCTCAACGTTACCATCAGCCTTGCCTATCCGCCGATGGAATATAACGACGCCGGCTCGACCGACCTCAAGGGCTTCGACATTGATCTGGCAAAAGCCATCGCCGACCGGCTTGGCCTGACGGCCGACTTTCAGAACGTCGACTTTCCGCAACTGATCCCGCAGGTCGTCACCGGCCGCTCCGACCTGATCTTGACGGCCTTCTCCGACAAGGTCGAGCGCCAGACGCAACTGGACTTCATCGACTATTTCAAGACCGGCAACGTCTTCTATTCCACCGCCGAGCTCAAGGACTCCATCAAGGCGGAAGCCGACCTGTGCGGCAAGACCATCGCGGTCGCCACCGGCACCAGCTGGGTCACCTGGGCCGAGGATTTGAGCAAAGCCACCTGCGCCGCGGACAAGCAGATGAGCGTCATCCAGATTCCAACTCAGGCCGAACACATCATGCAGATCAAGCAGGGCCGCGCGCAGGCCTCGATCATCGGCCTGGAAGGCCTGCTCGACCTGATGAAGCAGGAGCCCGGCAAGTTCTACCAGATCGGCGCCGTCGGCGAGATCAACCACTACGGCATTGCCTTCGCCAAGCAGAACGCCCAGTTGCGCGACGCGGTCCTGGCGGCTCTTAACGCTTTGAAGGCGGATGGCACCTATGTCGAGATTCTCGACCGCTACGGCCTGAAGGAGGCCGGCGTGGAGGAATTCACGGTGAACGGCGCGAAAAAGTAGAAACCATGCCCCGATCTGATCCGACCAACCGGTCCACCGCGGATCCGCGCCTCGAAGCGGGGCGCCCGGATTTCGGCCTGTCGCGGCTGCAGCTCGACGCCTATTCGGGCGAACAGCTCTACCGGCAGCTTTACCGGATGCTGCGCGCGGCAATCCTGAGCGGAGATCTTGCCGAGGGGGAGGCCATTCCGTCGGAGAACCAGCTGCGCGACCAGTTCGGCATCGCACGGACCACTGTCCGCAACGCGATGTCGCTGCTGGTTTCGGAAGGTCTGGTGCAGCAGGTCAGGGGCCGCGGGACGATCGTCTCGCACCGGCCGATCAGCCACAGCATCTGGAACTTCGGCAGCTTCACGGAACTGGCTCGACGGCAGGGCCAGCGCCCGGTGACGCGGGTTCTGGAACATCAGGTCGAGGACGGCGAATTGCATCTCGTCCGTGCGCGCGGCCTCGCCACTGGCGAGGCCGTCACCTGGCTGAACATGGATACGTCGTGGCTGAGCCTCGAACTTTATCCCGGCATCGAACACTATGACTTCGCGGCGCAGTCGCTCTACGAGACGCTGCGCCGTGACTATGGCCGCCACCCGATGCGTTCCGAGCTTCTGCTGACGGTCGTGCCACCTTCCGCGCGCCTGAAAGAGGTCTTCGCGAGCGCGCCGGAGGTACCGGGCTATCTTTGCGCCAGCGGCGATGTCCTGGACGGCGACGACCGATTGGTCGAGCGCACGTCGATCGTCTATTCGCCCGCGGTCCAGATGAAATTTGCAACGCGTTGGGGGCGCAGCACTGCGCAACTCCCCGCGCAGCGTGACGCAGGAGAACAGACATGAGCCGCTTCGGCCGAATCTTCGCCGGCCCCAAGCCGATACTCGCCATGCTGCATCTCGCCGGCGAGGGGCGCCAGGGAAAGCTCGATCAGGCCGAGGAAGAGGCACGCATTCTTGCCGGCGAAGGTGTGGACGGGTTGGTTGTCGAGAACTATTTCGGTGACGCGGAGGATGTCGAACGCGCGCTCGACCGCATCTGTGGATTGCGGCTCGGCAGCAGGATCGGCGTCAATGTGCTGCGTGACGATGCAGCCGCCTTTGCGCTGGCCGGCCGCTATCCGGTGGATTTCATTCAGATCGATTCGGTCGCGGGTCATCTGCCGCCCGAGGCTGATGCATCCTTCGCCGCCGAGCTGGCTGCGCACAGGACCGCTGTTCCCGTGCTGTTGCTGGGCGGGGTCCGCTTCAAGTACAAGCCGGTCCTTTCCGGCCGGCCAGAGGTCGAAGATGTCAAGATCGGCGCGGCCCGGTGCGACGCGTTGGTGGTCACCTCGAACGCAACCGCCGAGCCGACGGATCTCGACAAGGTCGCAAGGTTCCGTGCCGCGACGAACGGGTCGGTGCCGCTTGTGATCGGCGCCGGAATGACGGAAGCCAATGCGGCCGAGCAACTGGCCGTCGCCGATGGCGCCATCGTCGGCAGTTGGCTCAAGCGCGACCATCGCGATACCGGTCCGGTCGAGGCAGACCATGTCGCACGCTTCATGCGGGCCGTGCGTTCGGTACGGATCGCCGCATGAGCGCGCCCGGCCACATCGTCGCCCGTCACGCCACCGCGGAGGCTTTCGCGGGTTTCGGCACTGTCTACGACCTCGCCGGCGGTGGCGACCGGAAGGTCGTCTGGACGACCGGCAACGGCTGGGAGGACGGTTTCACCCACAAGCCGCTGATTGACGGCAGCGGCCATCTCGGTATGACCAGTGGCGGCGCCGCGCCATGGCATTGCGCGCAGATGGAGCGGCATCCCGGCACGGAAGAGGCCGTCTTCTGCGCCGATGCGCCCGTCGTCCTGGCCGTGGCGCCGGCTTCCAGGGCTCCGGCGCCACGCCGCGACCAGATCGAAGCTTTCATAATCTCGCCGGGACAGGCGGTGGTCATGGACCGGGGCGTCTGGCACGATGCGTGCCGGGGCCTGACGCGGCCGACCGCCTATTTCTGGATGGCCATCTGCGGACTGGGCGAGAGCCCCTGGGTTCCGGTCGAAGGCGGACCACTGCTCATTACCGCGAATCAGGGACCGGCTGCGTGAGCGCGTTCTTCATCGGCGACGTCGCGCTGGACGAATACTACACCGCCGAGCGCTGGCCAGGTCCGGCGGACAAAGGCATGGTGAACGAACTGCCGGCCGAGATCGGCGGCTCGATCGCCAACGCCGCTGTCGTGCACGCATCGCTTGGCGGCGAGACCGAATTCATCTCGTTGCTGAACGACAGCGCCTTGTCGCGGCGCCTGGTCGGGGACCTACGTGCCAATGGTGTAGGCGTGGCGCATATGCTCACCGATCCAGCAATCGCGGAATCACGCAATCTGATCTTTCTCGTCGGCGGCGAGCACGTCGTGCTGACGGTGGAAATGGGCCAGCAGCCGATGTGGCTCACGCCGGAGACCCTGGGGGCGCTGCGCTCGCCGGGCTTTCTCTACCTGACGCTTTACCGCGCCCGGCGGCTGCGCTGCGGGATTGGCGGCGAGATGCTTGGACAGGCCGAATTGCTGACGGACCTGCGCGCGCATGGTCGCCGCGCCATCTTCGATCTGGACGTCGGTGGTTGCACGCAAGCGGATATGCCGTATCTGACAGGGGCCCAAGTCGTGATCTTCAACCAGGTGGGTTTTCGCGCGGCCTTCGGCCATGACGATATCTCGCGCATCGGCGCCTGGATGCGCATAGCGGACATCGCCTGGGTGGTTCGCACCATGGCGGCCGACGGCGCCGAAGCAAGCAACGGCGGCGACGTCGTGCGCGCCCTCGGCTACCCGGTCGAGGTCGTCGACGTGACCGGGGCCGGCGACACGTTCGGCGGCACGTTGACCTGGTGCCTGTCCCAGGGCCAGGCCTTTGCGAGCGCGCTCGATTTCGCGGTGGCGGCCGCGTCCCGCTCGGTGACGATCCACGGACCACGCGGCGGCAAGGCCAAGGCTGATGAGATCAGCCGCTGGCGCGAAGCGCGGCGTCCCTGACGCGAACTCTCTTGAGCATTTCTCCGGCGTCGATTGGCACGCCTGGTCGTCCGTGGGCGACAATAGCCAACCGTCGGGGGCTTGAACTAAACCCTGCCGCCTAATGCCAAAGGCACACCCGGACGTCCTTCCCGACATAGCATGCGCCTTCACGGCGAAGTTCTCCCCAATCTCCTCCCTCGCCGTGAGTGTCGCGAATATCCCCGTTCGCATAGCCTGCCCAAGAATCTCCGTCCTTGTACACGACGGCCCAGTAATCCTTGGACATTTCGCCGGCCCCACTATGCGTGTCGGGATAGTCGATGCCCGCAAATACCTGATGAGGTCCCTGGATGTTGAAATCGCCGCCCTGTTCGATTTGATAGGAGCATTTTCCGGAGATGCGGGTCTCGCCGTGAACGACCAGCAGGCAGCGGCCCCATTTGTAGCCGCTCGGCAAACGATGCTGCGCGGTGTGCGAAGGCGAAACGGAAAACGCAATTGCCAGGGCGGCCGCCATGGTTCGGCCAGTCAACAGCCGATCCGAAGAGCGATCGGACAATGTTGGATTCCGCCCAGAGCGCATGTCGAACGATCCTCCGCGGGACGATCCCCTGAGGTCATACTATTATCGACCATGGTCGGATTTCTGTCACGCGTATGTGTGCTGCTTCACGACCCGGATATGGATCGATCGAAACGCGTTGATCCGGGCTCGAGGCGTTTTAAGTCCGGCGATCCAGCCCTCCTTCGCTAAAGCTTCGGAGGGCATCCTGTTTCGCGCCAAGGATCGTGCTTATCCTGCGAAGCTCGAAGAGCGAAGCAGGATGGCGGAGAGGGAGGCTATCCCACATCCCTGTCCAACCAAGGCCTTGCATTTCCCAACCGCCTTTCGGCCCCCATTGAAATCACTGGCGTTTTTCTGCGACTTCCCAACCGGAGCGGCCTTGTCAAGGCTATCTGTCAAGGCTTTGAAAATCGCGTCAGACTGGGGCACGCCAGCGCTACGTCCCCTCGCATACGGTTTTGCCAGGGAGGACCCGCGCGGTGAGCCACAAGGCGACCATGTGGGCCATCGCACAGCGCGGCTTGCGGCCGGCTGCAAAGCTGGTGCTCTGGCATCTGTGCGACCGATATCACCCCGACAACGGGTGCTTTCCAAGCCAGGAGACGCTGGCCTACGATTGCGAGCTTTCCCGCTCGTCGCTTAATGACCAGATCGCCGCCCTCGAGGCGGCAGGCCTGATCAGACGCGAGCAGCGCCGCGATGAAGGCACGAACCGACAGCAGTCGACGCGCTACCGATTCGCCTTTGAGGACGATTTCAAAATTCCAGACGGGAATCTTGAAAACTCTTCCAGCGTGGAAGACTTTACGGCCGGGTCTGCAAATTTGCAGACCCGGGTGGAAAACATTCCAGGCGAGAATGTTTTCGACCTCGTTCCCAGCAAGAACGAGGTGGCCGAAAATGTTCCAGCTGAGAACAATATGGGGCCGTGTCCGAATTCCGGACACGGAGCCGTGTCCGAAAATCAGGCCGAGCCGTGTCCGAATTTGTCCCCGAGCCGTGTCCGAATTTCGGACACTAACCTTGTAAGGGAACCTGTAAGGGAACCTATTGAGAGAGAGCGCGCGCAAGAAGATTTCGAGAAAGCTCGTCACGCCTGGCCATCCGGGTTCGCTGACGATCGTAAGACCGCACTGGATGCATGGCTTGCCCTTACGGCCGATGAACGCTGTGAGGCGGTTGCCGAGATCGGCCGCTACGTCAACTCGTTGAAGTCGATCGGCAGAAGCCATGTGCCCAGCTTCGGCCGATACCTCGGTGACAAGAGCTGGCTGGGCCTGGGGCCGCGTGTCCAGCGAACCGAGGCAGCATGCAAGCCAATGCAGCCTGCACCGCCGGCGCCGCCCACCAAGGCCATGCTCGAGCGGCCGGACCTGTATGCTGACAGGATAGCGGCTTGGGAAGCATGGAACGCGTCATCAGGTGCAGCGGCATGACAACCAAGCGGCCTCTCCGAACGTCGGGTCCTCCCTGGCAAAACCGTATGCGGGACGGCGAAGCGCTGTCCTGCCCCAGTCTGACGCGTTTTTGCGAGCCTAAAGAGCAGGCTAAAGAGCAGCCTAAACAGCCTAAACGCCATGGCCACCGGCAGGATTTGCCGGTGGTCTCTACCGGCAAAATTTGCCGGTTGGCCAACGGAAAGGATTGAGAACCGTGGCGAAAAACACGATCGTGCAGCGGATCGCGCTCGAGGGCGGCGATGCCATCAAGGACCAGCTCAAAGCGCTCGGCGCGGCCGGCGAAAAGGCCTTCAAGGACATCCAGGCGGCGGCGGCGAAAGCCGACTTCGCCAAGTTCACCGCCAGCCTCAGCAAGCTCGGCAACCAGCTGTCGACTGTGACCAAGCGCGTTGCGCTGCTCGGCGCCGGCGTCACGGCCGCCGCCGCGGGAACCGGTGTCGCGCTGTTTGGCCTGGCGAAATCCGCCGGCGAGGTCGCCGACAATGCCGGCAAGGCGGCGCAGTCGGCCGGACTGCAGGTCGACGCCTACGGCCGGCTCGAGTTCGCCGCCAACATGGCGAACGTGTCGACCGAGGACTTCATCGGCGGCATGAGCCGGCTCAACAAGGAGGTCGCCGATGCGGCCAAATCGACGGACAAGGCAGGCGCCTCGTTCGATGCCAGCGGCGTCACGGTGACGCGATTCGGCGGCGCTACGAAGAAGGCCGCCGACGCCACCAAGCAGGCCGGCACGATCTTCGACCGGCTTGGCGTGAAGATCCGCGACGCCAACGGCAAGCTGCGCAGCAACGAGGCGATCCTGCTCGACGTTGCCGACGCCTTCGCCAGGATGCCCGACGGACTGGAGAAATCAGCCTTGTCGATCGAGTTGTTCGGCAAGGCGCTTGGCCCCAAGCTGCTGCCGTTCCTCAACCAGGCGAAGACCGGCATCCTCGACCTTGGCAGGCAGGCTGAGCAGCTCGGCACCGTCCTGACGAAGGAACAGGCCGATATCGGCGATGCGCTCGGCGACAGCCTCGACAGCCTCAGCAAGGCCGCCGCCGGCGCCAAGCTGCAGCTCGGCCTGATCTTCGCGCCCGGCATCACGGCGCTTGCCAATGGCTTCGCCGACATCATCAGCAGCAACCGCGACCTGCTAATCGATCTCGGCCAGGCCATCAATCAGAAGGTGCTCGGCGTCGTGCGCGACCTGCTCTTTGCGCTGTCCGGCAACGACGACAAGGTTCAGGGCAAATGGATTCTCCAAGTGCGCGATGCGGTCGTGCAGTTCGCCAAGGATGCCGCCGGCGCATTCAACAACATCATCCTGCCTGCGTTCAAGGCCCTGCGGGATGCAGCGCAGTTCGTCGCCGATCAGCTGAACAAGGTCTTCGGGACAGATTTTACCGGCGGGCAGCTCCTGATCGCCGCCTTCGTGCTGAGCGTTGTCGGGGGCTTCACCGCGATCGGAATCGCCATCGGTGGCGTGGTCGCCGGCTTTGGCGCGCTCATCTCCCTCATCGGCGGTATCCCGGCATTGATCGTCGGCGGCTTCCTGGCGGCCGGCGTAGCCATCGCGGTCTTCTGGACCGACATCAAAGCCGGCGCCGCCGCGACCTGGCAGTTCATCACCGACGGCGCTGCGGGCGCCTGGCAGGCCATTGTCGACGGCGCAGCGGGACTGTGGAACAGCATTGTCGGCGCCTTCCAGGAAGGTCAGCAACGGGCCGTGGATGCCTTCAACGGCGTCGTCGACGCGATCGTCAATGTCTGGAACGGCTTGATCGATCGCCTGGGTTCGATCGCGCAGCAGATCGTCGATCGGATCGCCGGGTGGTTCGGCACCTTGCCGCAGCGGATCACCTCGATCTTCAACGGCCTGGTCAGCATCGCCAGCAGCGTCCTCAATCGCATCTCGTCGCTGGTCGACAGCATTGTCTCGAAGATCCAGTCGGCGATCAACTTGGCCAAGCAACTCGTCGGCCTCGGCGGCGGGGACAGCGGCGGCGGCGGGTCGCAAGGCGGCTTCGCCGCCGGCGGCCTGATCCGAGGACCTGGCGGACCGCGCAGCGACAATCTGCTGGCTTGGTTGAGCCCAGGCGAGTTCGTGCTGCAGGCGGCGGCAGTGAAGAAGCTTGGGCTCGACGTGGTCTATGCACTCAATCAGGGCGTTCTACCGTCGTTGAAGGGCCTGCGCGGCTTCAGCCTCGGCGGCTTCGTCGACGACATCAACCGATCGATGACGATCCCGCGCTTCGCCAGTGGCGGACTCGTTAACAGCGTATCGCAGGCATCCGGATCGACGAACGGCAACGGTGCTAGGCTGCTGCTGCAGTTCAATGGCGGGACGCCGATCGACGTCGGCACCATCGGCGACATAGCTATGCAACGCCTGCAAAAAGAGGCGATCCGACACGCGCACGTCAGCACCGGCCGCGCACCAGGGCGGGGAAGCGTTCGATGACCCATTTCCCCGACTTCGATCCGGCGACGATTCCGCAACCAGGCGACCAGCACAACGCCGATGTGCGCGCCAGGCAGGCGGCTTTTCAGGAGGCCTTCGGCGACTTCCAAGGGGCCCATGTCGCCGGCTTCTGGGCCGGCCCGGCACCCAAGGGCGAATGGGTCGGCATCATCTTCGAGGTCGACGGCAAGCGGCTTAAGGTGGCCGTGCCCTTCACACTCTGGCAGCGATTCGGCAACGAATACGCGCTCGCCATGATGACGGCGGCCGAGCTGGCAGACCTCGCCTATAGCAATCCGGGCGGCAAGGCATGATCGCCTACATCGCCTTCGCCCTAGAGCGAGATAATTCACTGAGAAAAGGAAAGGAAAACGCATATGTTCGTGTTCGCTGAAAACGCACCGCCGGCCGCGCCACGCTGGAGTGTCGCCGGAAGCTGGGATACGCCTATGCCGAGCTGCTGATTCAGGCCCGCAATATTTCCGACGGCACGACCGGCAGTAGGCAGCTGCTTTGCAGCGTCGACAACGGCGCAAACTTCTTGAACGCATCTGGCGACTACGTCCTTATCTCGACCGCTGGCGTTGAAAGCAACCAGATTTCAGTCGGGATGCACGAGTCCAACAGCACCGCGGCGCGCTCGGGCAGCGTCCATATCTTCGGTTCCAATCTGAACGGCGTGCCGAAACTGTGCAGGGCTCTCAATCGCGCGGCCGGCGCCACCGACTTCCTCTTCGTCGGTTCGACGTCGCCGATCAATGCCATCCGCATCAACAATTCTGGCGGCGGCAACTTCACGGCTGGCTCTATCCGGGTGCTGGGTCGCTAAAGCGCGCCACCGGTAAAATTTGCCGGCGTAGCCCCCCAGTGAAGGGGAAGCTTGACCAAATCAGCAAATCACGGCAGCGTGCCGGGCGGAGCCTAGAAACTCCCGCGAAGGTCCTTAGCCGGGACCTTGGCAACCAGAGCGATGGCGGGGCGATCCTTGCCGGGATCATGATCGCCATCGAAACGAGCGAGCCGACTTAGCCGTCGGCGCGACCGGCACACTATGCCGGGAAGGCGACGGCTATACAAGACCCGAAAGGGAAAGGCCGTCGCGCACCGTCTCTGGCGGTGTTTCTAGCTTCCCGGCGCCAGTGCTGACCGCTGGCAACCGGCCCTAGAAAGCCGAAAATCCAGAGGAAAATCTTCACATGCCGTTCACCAAGCACGTCGATGTCGGCGGGATAACAGCTGCTTGTCCCCATGATCCCCAGAACCGCGGCCTCGATTCTCGATTGTCGTTGCCTTCGAATCCGCCGGCGGGCGGAGAGCCCGCGTCGTCGGGAGGGAGTTTTCACACAATGGAGAAGTTCATGAACACGCACGTTTCCCGCCGCTCGATCTTCGGAGCCTCGGCCAGCTTGGCGGCAATGGCCATGCCTCCTGTTGCGGCAGCCCAGACCGCTCCAACGGTGGATGTGGCGATGGCCGTCAGCCCCGAACTGCTGCGGCTCAAGGCTGCCTATGACGACGAGAACCGTAAGTGGAAGCCCTTCGGGGACAGGTTGGCCGAGGCCGAAACACGGTACTTTGACAGCAAGCCGCCGAAGCCCGAATGGCTCTCTCCGCCGCGGCTGACCAATGAGGAAATTGTGAAGATGCTCGAGGCTCGCCTGAAGGGCGGCGACAATGCTGATTATCCTCGGAAAGCAGAGATCGAGGCGACCACTCGCGAAAACAAGGCGCGAGAAGAGGCCTGGCGGCAGGCGTGCGACAGGGCTCAACGCACAAGCGGTCTCGATAAAGCGCTGCGGGCCGAAAAACGACTGAGCGGCCGGCGGCACCGGGCCGGCGAGAAAGTGATGTGCTTCCCGGCTAGATCGCTTCAGGACATGGAGCTGAAGCTGCGGGTGCAGCGCGAATTTTTCTACAACGATTTCCAGCACGTGTTGGCAAAGGACATCCGCCGACTGGCTAAGGCGCAGCGCGCGCTTCAGGTCGCACAGGCGTGCTGCAAACAAGGTTGATTTTATGACGAAAAAACGGATGGCGCGGCTTGTCCGCGCCATCTGTTATCCACAGAGACAGGCGGCAACCGTTGACGAAAAGTCAGAGGTGTGGGACAAAGCACTGACAAAACCTCAGGAGTGTCCCCGGTGGCTGCGAAACTTTCTGCCCTCTGCGCGATCAAGATGTGGTCGAAGACGCGCATCGAGAAATGGATCTCCGAAGGCCATTTTCGGATGCTGGAGCGTCCGGAGATCGGCAAGGCTCGCTTGTGGGAAAAGCATGACATCATGCGCCTGCTCGTGTTCATGCGCCTCGTCGACGGCGGTTGCCGCCCAGAGGTCGGCCGCGCAATCGGCGGGCTTACTTTGTACCATGAACCGGCTTTTCTGATCATCACCGCGTTCGATCGCGACATTCAGGGGACGCGGTCGGCCGAAGAGCTTGAAGCTCTCAGCGTGAGCGATGATTCGTGGGATCGAGTCCATGCCCGCAGAGGCAATGCCGCCCGCCACCTTGCTCACGTTGAGCCGAAACCGAAGCTACTCGATGCCTTGTTGGACACCGATGAGCATGTCGATATCCTCTGGAAGCTCGTGATCAATCTCGACGATGTCGAGGCTGAGTGTGACGATCTCCAGGGTCGCGCCGAAAAGTGGCGCGGTGCTGCGGAGAGTGCCGACTGATGGCCGGCCTGCTCGATCGCGCCAAGGCGGCCTACCATGCCTTGCGAGGCCTCGAGGCGGCGGCGCCGACGCGCCGCTGGCGCGACACGCCGCAGCCGCGCGCCGAGGCCAGCTACGTCTCGGCCGGCGCCAGCGTCGTCGCCGCCCGCGCGCAGAACTATGTCATGAACAACGCAACCGGCGCCCGCATCGCCCAGGCGCTGCCCGACCAGCTGGTCGGCACCGGCATCGTGCCGCGTGCCGGCCATCCGGTCGAGACGGTGCGCAAGATGCTGGCGCGCGGCTTCTCGCTGTGGGCCGACCAGGCCGACGCCGATGGCCGCTGCGATTTCTTCGGCATCCAGCTTGGCCTGGTGCGCGACATGGTGGTGCTCGGCGAAGGCCTCGGCGTCTGGATGGCGGATGCCATGACCGGCGCGCCGCAGATGCGTCGCCTGCATCCCGAGCAACTCGACCGCTCCAAGAGCGATGGCCGGCTGATCAACGATGGCGTCGAGTTCGACGCGTTCGGCCGCATCGTCGCCTATTGGATCAGGCGAGCCGGTCCGAACCTCGATGCGCTGAGCGCCGCAGCACTGGCGCCGGAGCGCTGGCCCGCCGCCGACGTCGTGCACATCTTTCGCCCGCTGTTTCCCGGCCAGATTCGCGGCCTGTCCTGGTTGACGCCCGTGCTGGTGCCGGCCAACACGCTTGTCCAGCTGATCGATGCGATGATCGAGCGCTGCCGCGTCAGCGCCTTGCATGTCGGCTTCATCGTCGCTCCCGACGGCGAACCGGTCTATGAGGGCGAGACCTACAATGGGACGACCGACGTGGCGATGGAGCCGGGCGCGATGGTCGATATCCCGCCGGGCACCGACGTGCGTTTCAGCGAGCCGCCCGACGCCGGCAACGTGCCCGAGTTCGTGGCGTCGATCCTGCGCATGATCGCCGCCGGCGTCGGCATGGCCGCCGAGCAGTTGAGCGGCGACTACAGCCAAGTCAACTATTCCAGCGCCCGCGCGGCGCTGCTGGAGTTCCGCCGCTTCGCGCAGACGATCCAGCACCAAGTCATCGTCTTCCAGCTCTGCCGCCCTGCCTGGCGCCGCTTTCTGCTCTGGCAGGTGCTTTCGGGCCGGATCTCGGCGACGGCCTTCCGCACCGCCGAGGCCGATTTCATGGCGGTTAAATGGCTGCCGCCGAAATGGGATTGGGTCGATCCGTTGAAGGACAGCGAGGCGGCGGTGCTTCAGATCAACAACCGCCTGGTCAGCCGCGCCCAGGTCGTCGCCGAGCAGGGCTACGACATCGAGGAGCTCGACGCCGAGATCGCCGCCGACCAGGCGCGCATGAAGCGCCTTGGCATCGAGCCGGTGGTGTTGCCCGCCGCGCCAGCGCCGAGCCCGGAGCCCGCGCCATGACCATTCACCATCGCGATTTCCGCCCGCGCTCCATCGACGAGGCCGCCCGCACCGTCGAGCTGGTGGCGTCTACCGGCGCCGCCGTGCCGCGCATGGATATGGCCGGTTCCTTTGCCGAGGTCCTGACGGTTTCAGCCGCGGCGGTCGACCTCTCCCGCATCGCCACCATGCCTCTGCTCGACAGCCACCGGCAGGACGGTTTGGAGCGTCAGCTCGGCGTCGTGCGCTCGGCCCGGATCGTTGCCGGCGAGCTGATCGTCACCGTCGAGTTCTCCCAGCGTGCCGAAGCCATCTGGCAGGACGTGAAGGCGGGCATCATCGCCAACGCGTCCGTCGCTTATGGCGTGATCGACTTTGTTGACAGCATCGACGCGGCCGGCCGGCGCACGCGCACCATCACCCGGTGGCAGCCCCGCGAAATCTCCCTAGTCCCTGTCGGCGCGGATGCCGGCGCAACAACACGAGGTAATGAAATGCCCGATCCCGTCATTGTTCCCGCACCGGCTCCCGCACCCGCACCGGCTCCCGTCGTCGTGCCGCCGGCACCCGTCGTCACGCGCGCCGCCGTCAACCAGGAGATCCGCGCGCTGGCGGCGACGTTCAACCTCGGCGCGGAGTTCGCCGACGGCCTGATCGATAGCGAGGCGACGATCGTCGAGGCGCGCGCCGCCGCCGCCGAACGCGTGCAGCAGCAGCAGACCCGCATTGCGCCGCGCGCCTTCATCGTCAACAGCAATGATGCCTCGCCGGAGCAGATCGCCGAGCGCATGGGCGAGGCGCTCTACCTGCGCGCCAATCCGCGTCATCAGCTTTCCGAGCAGGCGCGCCCGTTCGTCGGCCTCACCACGCTCGACATGGCGCGCGAGATGATGCGCCTGCGCGGTGTTGCCACCAGCGGCCTTTCGCCGGCCGAGACCATCACCCGGGCGCTGCAGACCACGTCCGACTTCCCGCTGATTTTCGCCGACACGGCGAACCGGTCGCTGCGCACCGCCTACCAGGCCGCCCCGGCGACGCTGAAGCGTGTGGCCAGGCAGACGACGGCAAGGGATTTTCGCGCCAAGACCATGGTGCAACTCGGCGAGGCGCCGACGCTGGAGAAAGTCAACGAGCACGGCGAATTTAAATACGGCACCATGGCCGAGGCCGGAGAAAGCTACAAGATCGACAGTTTCGGCAAGATCGTCGGCCTGTCGCGCAAGGCGATTGTCAATGATGACCTCGGCGCATTCACCGACCTGGCATCGAAGATGGGCGCCGCGGCTGCCGACTTCGAAGCGCAGTTCCTGGTCGACCTGCTGGAATCCGGTGCCGGTCTCGGGCCATTGATGGCCGACACCAAGCGCCTGTTCCATGTCGACCATGGTAACCTTGCCGCGACCCCGGTCGCGTTTACCGAAGATAACCCGCCTCAGTTCTACGGGCTCGACGCGGCGCGGCTGGCCATGCGCAAGCAGACGGGGCTTTCCGGCCGCCGGATCAACGTCGCGCCGAAGTTCTTGCTGGTGCCGCCGGAAGCCGAGACCGTTGCCGAAAAGGCGCTCGCTACCATCCAGGCGGCATCGGTCGCCGACGTCAATCCGTTCGGCGGCAAGCTCGAGCTTCTGGTCGAGGCGCGTATGTCCGATTCGAAGCGCTGGTATGTTGTTGCTGACCCAGCGACGGCCGAAGGGTTGGAATTTGCCTACCTTCAAGGCGCCGAAGGCCCGCAGACCGCGACGCGCGCGGGCTTTGAGGTCGACGGCGTCGAGGTCAAGGTAAGCCTCGATTTCGGGGCGGCGTTCCTCGACTATCGCTCTTGGTACATGAACCCGGGCGACTGATCGTCATGGCCACGCTGCAGGAACTCCAGACGAGGCTCGACGCGCTGCGCAAGGTGCGCGGCACCGGCGTGCGCACTGTTCGCCACGGCGAGACCTCGACCGAGTTCCGACCGGATCCTGAGTTGGCGGCGGCGATCTCTGACCTTGAACGGCAGATCGCCGCCCTGACCAGGCCACGGGTGCGCACCTACTACTTCAAATAGAAGGATCGACCGAAATGAAGAACTATGTACAGGCCGGCAATGTCATCACCGCCACCGCGCCGGCCGGCGGCGTGACCTCGGGCGGCGGCGTGCAGTTCGATGCCCTGTTCGGCGTTGCCGCGACCGATGCCGACGAGGGCGACGATTTCGAGATGGCCTGCGCCGGCGTCTTCGACCTGCCGAAAGCGGCGGTCAGCGTCACCTATGGTGCCAAGATCTATTGGGACGACGACGCCAAGGTGGTGACCACCGACGACGGCGGCACCAGCCAGGACAATCTGAATATCGGCACCGCGCTCGCCGCCGCCAGCGGCGGCACTGCCACGGCGCGCGTGCGCCTGCGTATCTAGGGCGGGGGTGAGCATGGGGCGCGCCGCGTCCTGATAGAGGTCGTCCGTCCCCGCCAGCCCCGAAGGCTTCGAAAAATGCGGACGGCTTCATCGGCACGAGGTGGGTTTGGATGGACCCGCCGCACCGCCTCGCCGGGGGCTCTCCTTCCCCTTGCCATCGGTGTGCTGCGCACGGCCTGCCAAGGCCGTGCGCGAAATCCTTCAAAACAAAAGAGATTGAGATGTCACGCCGCTCCGCCTCGTTCATGCAGTCCGATGTCAGCCGCGCCGTCAATGGCGCGCGCGCTGCAGGGCTGATTGTGGCCGAGGTGTTTGCCAACAAGGACGGCGTGCGCATTATTACCGTCGATGGCGCAAAGCGCGGCGGCCCCGCCACGCCGGCCGCCAATCCGTGGGACGAGGTCCTGGACGATGGCAAGGCGCAATAGGCACGGCCTCCCCAAGCATGTCAGCCCGGCGCCCGATCGCCACGGCAAGACGCGCCTGCGCTTCCGCAAGGGCCTGTTCTCGACCTATCTGAAAGCGCCAATCGACACCGACGAGTTTTGGGAAGAATACCGAGCCGCGCTCGCCGGTGTGCGCGAAGCAGCAAGCCGCATAGGCGCCGGCCGGCATAAGCCTGGCTCGCTCGCCGCCCTGGTGCTGGCTTTCTATCGCGCGCCCGAGTTCCTCGGGCTGAGCGAGGCCACCCGGGCGACCTATCGCGGGATCCTCGACCGATTCGCCCGAGGCCATGGCGACAAGCCTGTGCGCGGCCTCGAGAGGCAACACATCAAGGCGATTATCGGCAGGATGGCCGATCGCCCCCACGCGGCTAACAACCTCTTGCGGCTGCTGCGGCTGCTCCTCGACTTCGCGGTCGACGACGAGCAGATCCGCGCCAATCCGGCGCGCGGCGTGAAGGGCTTCAAGGTAAAGTCCGAGGGCTTCGCCACATGGTCTGAAGCCGATATTGCCGCCTATGAGGCCAAGCATCCGATCGGCACCAAGCCGCGCCTGGCGATGGCGCTGCTGCTCTACACCGGCCAGCGCCGCGGCGATGTGGTGCGCATGGGCTGGCAGCATGTTACCGGCGATCGCATCACCTTGCGGCAGAACAAGACCGGCGAGGCGCTTTCGCTGAAGATGCACCCGGCATTGGTCGAGGCGATCGCGCACACAGCCAAGAGCAACCTCACCTTCATCGTGACGGAGTACGGCGCGCCCTTCAGCGCCGCCGGCTTCGGTAACTGGTTCCGTGAGCAGTGCGATGATGCAGGCCTTCCTGGCCGATCGGCGCATGGCCTGCGCAAGGCGGCCGCGCGTCGCCTCGCCGACGCTGGCAACAGCACCAAACGCATCCAGGCGGTTACCGGCCACCGGACCCTGAAAGAGGTCGAGCGCTACACCCGCGCGGCCGACCAGGTGAGCCTCGCTGATGCGGCAATCGACACCATGCCCGACCGATCAGACCGGGAACAGAATTTTCCCAACCTCGATGAAAGGTTGGACAAAAGCGGCGCTAAAGGATTGAAATGATTACGCTTCGTAAACGGGATGGCGGAGAGGGAGGGATTCGAACCCCCGATACCCTTGCGAGTATGCCGCATTTCGAGTGCGGTGCATTCGACCACTCTGCCACCTCTCCGCGAGGTCATGGTCGGCCGTTGCCGGCGCGGCGCACTAGATAACGGCTGACTGTTAGAGTTACAAGGCCCTATTCGACCGATTTCCAGCTTCCGCGAAAAGCGACGGCGACGGAACAGGTCGATATTTGCCGGCAACGTCGCTCGATGCATCTGCAGGCGCGAGCCGCTTGCCTTGACTCCGGCGCAACCTTCGGTTAGGGACAGCCCGCAATCGGCGTGGAGGCTCTTCCGCGCCGCTTGTTTTTTGAACCCGCAGACTGACAAAAAGACGGCCGAACCGCCTGACGCGGTTCATCGAGGCCGACCGAACAGCGAAAGGCAAAAAATGTTCGCAGTCATCAAAACGGGCGGCAAGCAGTATCGCGTCGCCGCCAACGATCTCCTGAAGATCGAGAAACTCGAAGCCAAGGTCGGCGATATCGTCGAGATCGGCAATGTGCTCGCGCATGGCGAGGGCGAGAATGTCACCTTCGGCGCGCCGTTCGTCGATGGCGCCATGGTCACGGCGGAAGTCGTCGAGCAGGGCAAGAACCGCACCGTCATCGCTTTCAAGAAGCGCCGCCGCCAGAATTCGCGCCGCAAGATCGGCCACCGCCAGCTTCTGACCACCGTCAGGATCGCCGAGATCCTGCTGGGTGGCGCCAAGCCGTCGAAGAAGGCCGCCGCCAAGCCGGAAGCCAAGGCCGAGGCAAAGGCGCCCGAAGCCAAGGCGGAAGTCGCCGCCGAGGCCAAGGCCGAAGCCGCTCCGAAGGAGCCGAAGGCCAAGAAGGAGCCCAAGGCTGAGGCCGCTCCGAAGGAAGAGGCTAAGGCCGAGACCGCCGCCGCGCCGCTGTTCAAGGCGCCGAAGGGCGAGCCGGACGACCTGACCGTGATCAAGGGCATCGGCCCGGTCGCGGCGAAGGATCTCGCCGAGCAGGGCATCGTCACCTTCGCGCAACTCGCCAAGCTCACCGACAAGGATGTCGCCAAGATCGACGAGCACATGCCGTTCAGCGCCGACCAGATCAAGGACTGGCGCGAGCAGGCCAAGGAACTGGCGAAGAAGTAATTCTGCCGGCGACGATCGTCGCCGGTACGGGACTTGAAACGGAACGCGAACGCGTTCATAAGACCATTCAAGCGCCTCAGGGCGCATCGGAGTTAGTCAAATGGCACACAAGAAAGCTGGCGGTTCGTCGCGCAATGGTCGCGATTCGCACTCCAAGCGTCTGGGCGTGAAGAAGTTCGGCGGCGAAGCCGTCGTCGCCGGCAACATCATCATCCGCCAACGCGGCACGACCTGGCATCCGGGCACCAATGTTGGCATGGGCACGGACCACACCCTTTTTGCGCTCGACGCCGGCGCAGTCACCTTCAACAAAAAAGCCAACGGCCGAACCTACGTATCGGTGAACCCGATTACCAAAGCAGCGGAGTAGCCGGTTCCGCACCATAACACCGGCGCCCATCTCGGGAACCGGTGTCTGGCCAGGCCAGGAAAAGGATCAGGAGAGATGGGCTTGCCCTCTCTCCTTTTTCATTTTTCTTTGCCCTGGAGGACTAAATGGTTGCCGAAGCGGAAGATACCGAAGACGAAAGTTATGTGATCGATTGCCCGGTGCTGGCCACCGAGCGGCTGGTCATGCGCGCCCCGCGCGAGAGCGATCTCGAGCAACTCGTCACGCTTGCCGACAACCGGCACGTCGCCGAAATGCTGGCCCGCATGCCGCATCCCTACGGCGAAGCCGAGGGCCGCACCTTCCTTGCCATGGCGGCGTCGCGTCGCGCCGGCATCGTCTATGCGCTGACGCTTGCCGGCACCGGCACTTTCGTCGGCTGCGCCGGCTTGAACACCACCGATCGCGGACTGGAGCTCGGCTACTGGATCGGCGAACCCTACTGGAAGCGCGGTTATGCGACGGAGGCCGCGCATGCGCTAGTCGACCTCGCGTTCCAGAACACTTCGATCCAGGTGCTGCACGCCTCGACCCGGGTGATCAATCCGGCCTCGCGCCGCGTCATCCACAAATGCGGCTTCCAGTATGCCGGCCAGGGCATGCTGAACTCGATCGTCGCCGGCCAGGTGCCGGTCGAGCGCTACCGGCTCGACAGGAAGACGTGGACCAGTCTGCGCAACTGGGTCCACTTCTAGGCATATTGAAATTCAGGTGAGGCCGGCCTGCAAATGCCGGCTTCCTGCGCTTCCGGTGCTCACGTACTTTAAGTACGCTCCGCTCCGGTTCCCGGTAGCCATCATTTTCGGCTCGGCCTGACCTGAATAGCAACACGCCTAGGCGTCGGCGCTCGAAGGCGACTCAGCTCAGTTCGGCCCAGAGCGGCAAATGATCGGAGCCGACGGCTTCCCGGTCGGACCACAGGCGCTGCAGCGACTTGGCCAACGAGGCGCTGGTGAACACATAGTCGATGCATTTGTGGCGGCTTTTGTCGCCGGGGCGATCGGGGTCGACCCAGGTGACGAGGTCGGCGACGGCCAGACGCTGGGCGACGTCGACGGCAAGATCGGCGGTCAACGGCATGCCGAACTCATGGTCCGGGCGACCCGCGAGCTCGACATATTCGGGCGATCCCGTCAGCATGTTGAAGTCGCCCATAACGATGAAGGCTTCCGGATAGGGCAGGTCCGGCAGGCCGATCTCGGGAATGCCCGACAGACCACCGCCTTCCAGCGTGTAGTTCAGCAGGCGTTGGCGCAGGAAACGGATCTGGCCCTGGCGCTCGACCGGGCTGCGGTGGTCGAGATGGGTGGAATAGAAGCGGATGAAGCCGAGCGGCGTCTCGATCAGCGCCTCGAGCGCGCCGCGCTGGAAGTTCATGGTCTCGAGGCTGCGGCTGCGCGGCAAAAGGAGGTTGCGCGACAGATGGATGGGCGTCTTCGACAGCACCATGTTGCCGAGCTGGAAGGACGTCGAGACGGCGCGGCCGTTCTCCAGGCGCGAGCCGATATTGACCTCGAAATTGCTGCCATAGGCGGCAAAATAATCGGGCAGCGCCTCGCCGATCTCGGCCACCATGTCGCGACCGCCGTTGCGCGGATTGTTGCGGGTCACCTCCTGCAGCGCGATCACATCGGCGCCGCGTACCGCATCGGCGATGCGGCCAAGATCGTATTTGCCGTCGAGGCCGATGCCGAACTGGATGTTGTAGGTGACGACCTTCATTCGAGCATTTCCCCAACCCTGGCTCGCGAACAGTGCTACTGCGTCTTTTGCAAAAGAGCATCAGGCGCTTTAGTCGCAAAACAGCCTCGCCCTTCGTCCCGCCTTGGTTTAGAGCAATCCCGCAAGGCCACCAGCAGAAACTTGAAACGCAGATGAAATTCCTCGACCAGGCAAAGGTTTACATCCGCTCCGGCGATGGCGGCGCCGGATCGGTGTCGTTCCGGCGCGAAAAATTCATCGAGTTCGGCGGACCGGACGGTGGCGACGGCGGCCGCGGCGGCGATGTCTGGATGGAAGCGGTCGACGGGCTGAACACGCTGATCGACTATCGCTACCAGCAGCATTTCAAGGCCAAGACCGGCATGCACGGCATGGGCCGCAACATGACGGGCGCCAAGGGCGCCGACGTGACGCTGAAAGTGCCGGCGGGCACGCAGGTCTTTGCGGAGGACAATGAAACGCTGATCTGCGACCTGACGATCGTCGGCCAGCGCTTCCTGCTCGCCAAGGGCGGCAATGGCGGCTTCGGCAACCAGCATTTCAAGACCTCGACCAACCAGGCGCCGCGGCGCGCCAATCCCGGCCTGCCTGGAGAGGAGCTGAGCATCTGGCTGAGGCTCAAGCTGATTGCCGACGCCGGCCTGGTGGGCATGCCCAATGCCGGCAAATCGACCTTCCTTGCCGCCGTCACCGCCGCCAAGCCGAAGATCGCCGACTATCCTTTCACCACGCTCTATCCCGGCCTCGGCGTCGCCCGCATCGATGGCCGCGAATTCGTGCTGGCGGATATTCCCGGGTTGATCGAGGGCGCGCATGAAGGGGTCGGCATCGGCGACCGTTTCCTCGGCCATGTCGAGCGCACGCGCGTATTGCTTCACCTGGTTTCGGCGCAGGAGGAAAATCCCGGCAAGGCCTACAAGACCGTGCGTGCGGAGCTCGATGCCTATGGCCATGGGCTGATCGACAAGGTCGAGATCGTCGCGCTCAGCCAGATCGATATCCTCGACGCGGATCAGCGCAAGAAGAAGGCCGCCTCGCTGAAGCGCGCCGCCGGCCGCGCGCCGCTGCTTGTCTCGGCCGTCACCGGCGAAGGCGTCGAGGCGGTGCTGCGCGCGCTGATGGCGGTGGTCGCCGAAGCCCGCGATGCCGTTCCGGCTCCTGTCGACACGCGCTGGCGATAAGACCCGTGAAATCGCTGAAATCATACCGGCGCATCACCGTGAAGATCGGTTCGGCCCTTCTCGTCGACCGCGCGACAGGTTTGAAGCGCGACTGGCTGACCTCGCTTGCCAACGACATCGCGGCGCTTGCCAATGCCGGCGCGGAAGTGCTTGTCGTATCCTCAGGAGCCATCGCGCTTGGCCGCACCATTCTCGGCCTCGGTAAACGCGCGCTGAAGCTCGAGGAGAGTCAGGCCGCCGCCGCGGTCGGCCAGATCGCGCTTGCCGGCGCCTGGTCGGACGCGCTCGGCAAGGAAGGGCTGAGGTCGGGCCAGATCCTCTTGACGCTTGGCGACACTGAAGAACGCCGCCGCTACCTCAACGCGCGCGCGACGATCTCGACCCTGCTCAAGATGAAGGCGGTGCCGGTCATCAACGAGAACGACACGGTGGCGACGTCGGAAATCCGCTACGGCGACAACGACCGGCTGGCGGCGCGAGTGGCGACGATGATGGGCGCCGATCTCTTGGTGCTGCTTTCCGATATCGACGGGCTCTACACGGCGCCGCCGGCCAAGGATCCGCAAGCAAAATTCATCCCCGTGGTCGACCGCATCACGCCGGACATCGAGGCGATGGCGGGCGTGGCCGCATCCGAGCTGTCGCGCGGCGGCATGCGCACGAAACTCGACGCCGGCAAGATCGCCAACGCCGCCGGCACCGCCATGATCATCACTTCGGGCACCAGGCTGTCGCCGCTGATGGCGATCGAGCGTGGCGAGCGCGCGACCTTCTTCAAGCCGAGCGCCAATCCGGTGAAGGGTTACAAGACCTGGATCGCCGGGCAGCTCGAGCCGGCAGGCCGGCTCACGGTCGATGCGGGCGCCATCGGTGCGCTCAAATCGGGCAAGTCGCTGCTGCCGGCGGGCGTTAAACTGGTCAGCGGCAATTTCTCGCGCGGCGACACGGTGGCGATCCTGTCGCCCGAGGGCCGCGAGATCGCGCGCGGCCTTGTTGCCTATGATGCCGCCGATGCCGTAAGGATCGCGGGCTTGAAGACGGCCGAGATCGAAAACGTGCTCGGCTACGAGGCCCGCTCGGCGATGATCCATCGCGACGACCTTGTGGTAAGCGTCGCCGGCGACCAAGTATTGGCCGACGACTAGAGCATCGGCCGACGACCAAGCGGAGGGATGAACCATGCTGAAGCTGCATGAAAAGTCCGGCGAAGACACCGTGGCCCTGATGGCCAATCTCGGCCGCCGCGCCCGCGCCGCCGCGCGACCGTTGGCCGTCGCTTCCACCAAGGCCAAGAATGCCGCGCTCATCGCCATGGCCGATGCCATCCTGCGCAACGAGCAGGCGATCCTCGACGCCAACGCCATCGACATGTCGAATGGCGGGGAGGCCGGGCTGTCGGGCTCCTTCATGGACCGCCTGAAGCTCACCCCCTCGCGCATCAAGGCGATGGCCGACGGCATAAGCGAGATCGCCGCGCTCAAGGATCCGGTCGGCGACGTCATCGCCGAATGGGATCGGCCGAACGGCCTCCATATCGAGCGCGTGCGCACGCCGCTCGGCGTCATCGGCGTCATCTATGAAAGCCGCCCCAACGTGACGGCGGACGCCGGCGCGCTTTGCCTCAAGGCGGGCAATCCTGTGATCCTGCGCGGCGGTTCGGACTCGATCAACTCGTCCTCGGCGATCCATGCCTGCATGGTCGAAGGGCTGAAGGCCGCCGGCCTTCCGCAGGATGCCATCCAACTGGTGCCGACCACCGACCGCGCCGCCGTCGGCGAGATGCTGAAAGGTCTCGGCGGCAATCTCGACGTCATCATCCCGCGCGGCGGCAAAAGCCTGGTCGGACGCGTGCAGAACGAGGCGCGGGTGCCGGTCTTCGCGCATCTGGAAGGCATCTGCCATCTTTATGTCGACCGCTCGGCCAAGCTCGACATGGCGGTGAAGATCGCCGTCAACGCCAAGATGCGGCGCACTGGCGTCTGCGGCGCCGCCGAGACCTTGCTGGTCGACCGCGCGGTGGCCTCCACGCATCTGGTGCCGATCCTCGAAGCGCTGCGCGCGGCCGGTTGCGAGATCCATGCCGATGCCGAAGTGATCAAGGCCTTCTCCGACGCAAGCCCGGCGACCGATGCGGACTGGGTGACGGAATATCTCGACGCCATCATCGCGGTGAAGCTGGTCGACGATGTCGCCGGCGCGATCGAGCATATCGAGACCTTCTCGTCGCACCACACCGAGGCGATCGTCGCCGAGGATGCGCGGGCGGTCGAGAAATTCTTCAACGAGATCGACTCGGCGATCCTTTTGCACAACGCCTCGACGCAGTTCGCCGATGGCGGCGAGTTCGGCATGGGCGCCGAGATCGGCATCGCCACCGGCAAGATGCACGCGCGCGGGCCGGTCGGCGTCGAGCAGCTCACCTCATTCAAATACCGCGTGCGCGGGTCTGGGCAGGTGAGGCCTTGACGCTTGCCGCTAGAGCGTGAGCCTTTGCGCCAAGGCCCCCCCCTCTGGCCTGCCGGCGATCTCCCCCTCAACGGGGGA
>NZ_VFTH01000017.1:0-158127 GCF_006439375.1 Mesorhizobium sp. B4-1-1 | reverse complement strand
ACTATCGAGGCAGCCGAATGCAGCAACTACTTCGCAAACTCCGGATACGCATCCGTCAAAACGTGAAAGACTCTAGCGCTTGAAATGGAGAGGAGACGACCCAGGGGCCGCGCGAAGTCGGCGCGAAGTCAGGTTGTGCCGATTTCGGGTCGGCCGGCGCGCCCATGAGGTCGCCAAAACAAAAAGACCGGCCAGAGGCCGGTCCTTGAAACGTCATGAACCGTGGAAGCTTCTCAGCTTTCCTTCGGCTCCAGAATCTGGCGGCCGCGATACATGCCGGTCTTCAGGTCGATATGATGCGGGCGGCGCATTTCGCCGGAATTCTTGTCCTCGACATAGGTCGGGGCCTTGAGCGCGTCGGCCGAGCGGCGCATGCCGCGCTTCGACGGAGAGGTTTTTCTTTTTGGAACGGCCATGGATATGCTCCACTACATGGTCAAAATGCCCCGACAACCCTCGCGAAAGGGCCGCATCGAGGCCATAATCTGAGAAAGTCGGGTGCCTATACACGCCTTGCGCCGTTTTGGCCAGCGCCGGCCGCGAATTTTTTTGAGCCGGCGGCGCTTCGCTTGGATCGCGACGCCGTTTCGTTGAAACGCCGTCATGATCCAAGTCTTCGTTGGGAGCGTGGTCTTTTCCGAAAACCGGTTCCCACCTTTCGGGATCACGCTCTAATCCAGGCAGCCCACATAAGCGCCGGATCGACTCGCGCGCCGCTCGATCAGCGAGGCCAGCCGCCGCAGGCCCGGCCCCGGCTTGGCGGGATTGCGCGCGATCGGGTTGGGCAGGCTGACGGCCAGCAGCGCCGCCTGCCTTCGCGACAACTGCTTGGCCGAGACGCCGAAATGGTGTTGGGCGGCTGCCTCGATGCCGTAGATGCCCGGCCCCCATTCGGCGATGTTGAGATAGATCTCCATGATCCGCCGCTTCGACATCACCGCATCGAAATAGACGGCCAGCGGCAGCTCGACGACCTTGCGCACGCTGCCCAATGGCCGCGACCACAGGAAAAGGTTCTTCACCGTCTGCATGGTGATGGTGGAGGCGCCGCGCGTCGCCTCGCCGGCCAGCGCGTCGTCGACCACGCCGCGCAATTCGCCGAGATCGACGCCGCGGTGGAAGCAGAACTGCCCGTCCTCCGACATGATCACCGAATGCGCCAGCACCGGCGCCACGTCGTCGATCGACACCCAGCGCCGGTCGTAGCCGGAAAAAGTCACGAGGTCCTTCAGCATCAGCGTCGAGACCGGATGCACGAAGGACGGCAGATAAAGGAAGGTGAGCACGACCGGGATGGCCGCCAAAACGATGGCGATGACCAGGCAACGCCGGCCAAGCCGCTTGAGACCGGCGCGGTTCAGGCGCCGACGTCGCGCCATGTCCAGCCCTTCGCTTTCATATTCGACGATCGGTTCCGTCAAGCCGCCCCACCCGTGCCTCGCCTCCTCCGGCATAAAGGCGCGAGCCTGCTTGCGCAATGTCTGAGTGTCGGCTACCGCTCCGGCCATGAGCAAAGACGACCAGATCGCCTTCGAATCCGCGCTTTTCATGCGTGCCGCTGCGGTCGAGACCGAGCTACGGCGGATCCTCGACGCGCGTCCGCTCACCGGCGAGATCGCGCGGCCTGGGCGCCTGATGGCGGCGATGCGCCACGGCGTGCTCAACGGCGGCAAGCGGCTGCGGCCTTTTCTGGTCCTGGAAAGCGCCGCGCTGTTTTCGACCGAGAACGAGGCCGCACTCCGCGTCGCGGCGGCGCTGGAATGCGTGCATTGCTATTCGCTGATCCATGACGACCTGCCGGCCATGGACGACGACGATTTACGGCGCGGCCAGCCGACGGTGCACAAGGCGTTCGACGAGGCGACCGCGATCCTCGCCGGCGACGCGCTGCTGACTTTGGCCTTCGATATCATCACCGACGAAGCGTCCGTGCTGTCGGCCGAGCGCCGCGCCACCCTCGTTCTCGCACTTGCCCGCGCGGCCGGCGCCGGCGGCATGGTCGGCGGCCAGATGCTGGACCTCGAAGCCGAGCGCGAACGGCCGGACGAGGCGGGCATCATCACGCTGCAGGCGATGAAGACCGGCGCGCTGATCCGCTTCGCCTGCGAGGCCGGCGCGATCGTCGCCGGCGCGCCGCCAGCCGACCGCGAGAGGCTGGCCGAGTTCGGCTCGGCGATCGGCCTTGCCTTCCAGCTCGCCGACGACCTGCTCGACCTGACGGCGGACGCAAAGCAGATGGGCAAGGCGACGAACAAGGACGCTGCCGCCGGCAAGGCGACGCTTGCCGCGCTGCACGGCCCCGCCTGGGCGCGCGGCCAGCTCCACGGCCTTATCGACCAGGCGCACGCGCTGCTCGAGCCCTTTGGCGAGCAGGCGGAATTGCTGAAAGCCGCCGCGACGTTCGTGGCGACGCGAAGCAGCTGAGAGCGGCCGGTTTGTGCCCGGGCCGGCGATGCTCTAAATGTGATCCGGCGGATTCCTACCTCTACCAGGCAAAAATGCGGTCTGATTTGAACAGGCGAGCCACTGTGGCGCGGCCAGCGCGGTCAGCCGCCCGATCAGTCCTGATCCCCTGCAAGACGGCCCTTTGTCCTCAATGGCACCACATTTGCACCGGTCGGCCGGTCTGCCTCCGCGCCCTGCGCGGCGGCCGTCATATCGGCTCGCGGCAAATAGATCGTCACGGTTGTGCCCTTGCCGACTTCGCTGTCGATCGCGACCGCGCCGCCGGACTGCTGCGCGAAACCGTAGACTTGTGCGAGGCCGAGACCTGTGCCCTTCTCGGGCCCTTTGGTCGTGAAGAACGGCTCGAAAACCTGCGGAAGCACGTCTGGCGCAATTCCGATGCCTGTGTCGGCCACCCTTAGCACGACGAATTCACCTTGCAGTCCGGCTGCATTGTCGTTGCTCGATAACAGCGCGTTCTCCGCCGTGATCGTTACCAGGCCACCGTCAGGCATGGCGTCCCGCGCGTTGAAGGCGATATTGACGAGGCCAAGCTCCAGTTCGCCGGGGTCGACCTTCACCGGCCAGGTTTCGGGTCCGATAGCGGCGACCAGCTTCACCGATTTGCGCATGGAACCCGCTACCATTCCGCGAACGGCTTCCACCCGCTCCGCCAGCGATACGACCTCGTAACGAGCAGACTGCTTGCGCGAGAAGGCCAGCAACTGGCGTGTCAATGCGGCGCCGCGCTGGAGTGCAAGTTCCACGGATTCGGTCGCCCGCTTCATTTCGGGATCGGTGCCGACTTTCTTCCCCAGGCGAACATAGCTTTCGACCACCGTCAGAAGGTTGTTGAAATCATGCACGATGCTGCCGGTCAGTTGACCGAGCGCATCCATTTTCTGAGTATGGACGCGTTGCGCTTGCGCCTGCCGGAGTGCGACCTCCGCATCGCGCCGATCTGTTATGTCGCGCGTGATCTTGGCGAAACCGATCAGCTCCCCTCGCTCGTCGCGGATCGGATCGATCACGACATTCGCCCAGAACAGCGTCCCGTCCTTACGGACGCGATGGCCCTCGGTTTCGAAGCGTCCATCCCGCGTTGCCGTATAGAGCGCGCGGCTAGGTAAACCGGCGGCACGGTCGTGCTCCGTGTAAAAACGTGAGAAGTGCTGACCGATGATTTCTTCGGCCGTATAGCCCTTGATACGCTCCGCACCGGTGTTCCAACTGGTCACCAGCCCGTTGGGATCAAGCATGAAAAGCGCATAGTCGGTCACGCCGCTCACCAGCAGGCGGAACTGGCGCTCGCTTTGACGCAAAGCTTCGTGCGCCGCACGGCGTTCGGTGATGTCGCGCGTAACCTTGGCGAATCCTTCGAGCTGCCCGGCATCGTTGCGGATCGGTGTAACGACAACCGATGCCCAGAAACGGCTGCCATCCTTGCGTACGCGCCAGCCCTCGCCTTCATACCGACCGTTCTGCATGGCTGCTTCGAGGACGCGGAGCGGCGTGCCTTTTGCCCGTTCCTCGCGCGTGTAAAATTTCGAGAAGTGCTGGCCGACGATTTCCTCGGCGGTGTAGCCTTTGAGCCGCTCGGCGCCTGCGTTCCAGTTGGTGACCATGCCGCTTGGATCGAGCATATAGATGGCATAGTCGGTCACGCCGTCGACAAGGATACGAAAGCGCCGCTCGCTCTGCAGCAGCGACTGATGCGCGGCAACGCGCTCGGTGATGTCTCGCGTGACCTTCGCGTAACCCAGAAGAACGCCGTTGCGGTCCAATACCCGTTGAACAACGCCGTTCGACCAGAACCTGGTCCCGTCCTTGCGCACCCGCCAGGCTTCTGCCTCGTATCTTCCCTCCGCCTTTGCCTCGGCAAGCATCTTGTCCGGGACGCCGTTCGCCTGATCTTCGACTGTGAAAAACCGGGAAAAATGTTGCCCCAGGATCTCCGAAGCCGCGTAGCCCTTTATTTTTTCGGCGCCGGCATTCCAGCTGGTGATGAAGCCATCTGCATCAAGGGTGTAGATCGCATAGTCGGCGACAGCATCGATGAAGAATTCGAGGCGATGGCTGTCGGAAAGATGTTGCGCGTCGGTTGTGGTCAATGGCATTGTCGGACTCGCGTTCTACGCTCGCATTAAGCAGTTCGTCCGGTAACGCGTCCGCAACATAGGCGCGCCCACCCCGGCATAGCAACAAGCTTGGACCAATGGCGACATATTCACCCGCTCTCGCGACCAATCTCAGAAACCTCGACCATTTATACAGCTTTGCTCCGGAAAACGAACCCGGAGATGACGAGGAAAATTCCCTCTCTCACGAGCTCGGCTCCGCCGAGCATGACGAACTCCCGTATAAAGTCGAGTTGTGGAACGCCGCCAAGAATGGCGTCGAACAAATTCTTGCTGTCACGGCAAACGCCAGCATTGGCTACGCCGCTTATTATGCGGCGACGCGTGAGCATCCGGACCGTTACGTCACTTTGCGGCACAAGAACAATTTCGTTTCGAGATGGAACGGTCCGACGAATTAGGCCGAGGCCTGTCTATGACACGGAGCGCCAACACTTCCCGTTCGGCTGAAGCACTGCCCTATCGCATCGAACTCTGGCACGCCGAAAGCCATGAGATCGTTGAACGGATTCTCGCACGCGCCGTTACGGCCCAGCTTGCCCGCGCTATTTTTCAAGCCGCAAGGGACGAGCACCCTCAGCGGCGGATCACGCTGCGCAAGGGAAACCGAATCCTCTCCGATACGTCGGATTGACGATCTGCCGTTAGGCTTCCAAAACACTGCCTGGAATGCGCAAGGCGCTCGGCGTAAAGCTCCGCACTGGACCGGCATCATAGACGATCGGCGATCTGGCTTGTCGCGAAACCGATACGCCGCATCTGTATCAAAAGCTGTCATCAGGCCCGCCAATTCCTCCAACGAAATCTTAATGTAAATCAAGCGTAATCCCGACCATTAAAATTGTGCGTATGTGTTGGGGTTGCGCATGCCGGAATATTCTTCCTTCCTCCGGTCGATCCGGATCCGCTACATTTCGGGACTGCTTGTCTTCGCGCTGGCCTCTGCCGCCGTCATGTTCGCGCTCAACCGTGTGAATTCGTACCGTCACGAGGTCGATGCCCTCAGCGGCAATTTCGTCATCTTCGCCCGCGACCTGCGCAACGCCACCAATTTCGCCGAGACGACCGGCACCGCCTGGCGCAGCGAGACGCGCGACGCCTTGACGACCGCCGCGCGCGGCCATTCCGAACGCCTGACGGGCGAGATCGGCATCTTGAACGCCCAGCTCGCCGCGATCAGGCCGCGCCTGTCGAAGAGCACCGTCAACGCATTGGACACCGCTTCGGTCAATGACGACCTGTTCTGGTCGGCGCGCGATATGGTGCGCAATTTCAACCTGATGGCGGTCGCCCAGAAGGTCGACGAGTGGAGCTACCGCGAAATCCGCAACCAGAACGACCTTTTCGCCCAGCCGATGCTGGTGAAGGTGCGCACCGCGCTCGACGAGGAGCGCCGCCTCGCCGATGCTTCCAACGACCGGCTGCTCCTGTGGGCGAGCGGCCTGCTGTTCGCAGTGCTCTCCATCGCCGCGGCTCTGATATTCCGGCCGATGGAGAATGCGATCCGCCGCGCTTTCGCCGAGACCGCCGCATCTCTGTTCAAGGCCGAGGCCGCCGACCGCGCCAAGTCCGAATTCCTCGCCAATATGAGCCACGAGATCCGCACGCCGATGAACGGCGTGCTCGGCATGGCCGAACTGCTCGCCAAGACGGAGCTTACGCCGCGCCAGAAGACCTTCACCGACGTCATCGTCAAATCCGGCAACGCGCTGCTGACCATCATCAACGACATCCTCGATTTCTCGAAGATCAATGCCGGCCAGCTGACGCTCGACCCCGCCCCCTTCCGCCTGGCGGAAGCGGTCGAGGATGTGGCGACGCTGGTATCGGCACGCGTTGCCGAAAAGAACCTCGAGCTCATCGTGCGCGTCGACCCGCGCCTGCCGGCCTTCGTCGTCGGCGATGCCGGGCGCTTCCGGCAGATCGTCACCAACCTGCTCGGCAACGCCGTGAAGTTCACCGAGAAGGGCCATGTCCTGGTCGATGTCGGCGGCGATGTCGTCGACGGCGTGGTCCAGCTCAAGGTCCGCGTCGAGGACACCGGCATCGGCATTCCGGCCGAAAAACTGCAAAGCGTGTTCGAGAAATTCGCCCAGGTCGACGGCTCCTCGACCCGCCGCCATGAAGGTACCGGCCTTGGCCTCGCGATCGGCGCGCGGCTTGTCGACCTGATGGGCGGCAAGATCGGCGTCGAAAGCGAGATCGGCCGCGGTTCCGTGTTCTGGTTCGCCGTGCCGCTGCCGGCGCACGACCAGCAGTCGCGCGACGATTTGGTGCCCGTCGACGTCACCGGCGCCCGGGTGCTGGTCATCGACGACAATCCGGTCAACCGCGAGATCCTGCTGGAGCAGCTCAGAAGCTGGAGCTTCGACTGCGCGGCCGCCGAAAGCGGCGCGGTCGGCCTCGCTTTCCTCGACCGCGCCTGCCAGCTCGGCGCCTCGGTCGACTGCATTATCCTCGATTACCAGATGCCGGGCATGAACGGCGCCGATGTCGCCAGAGCCATCGCCGCCGACACCCGCCTCTCCTCCATCCCGGTCGTGCTGCTGACCTCGGTCGACCAGGTCGATTTCGGCAGGATGGTGATCGATTTCGGCATCGTCGCGCATCTCACCAAGCCGGCGCGTTCGGCGGTGCTGCTGGGCACCGTGATCTCCGCTATCCAGAAGGCGCGCACGCAAGGCGCCAAGGCGCATTTCGTGCGAGAACCGGCCGCGGCGCAGGCGGCTCCGCCAGCCTTCACCGTTATCCGCGGCCCGGCCGTTCCGGTCCTGACCGCGCCGGAATCGACGGCAGCGCCGAGCGGCCCGATCGACATCCTGATCGCCGAAGACAATGACGTGAACCAGCTGGTCTTCGGCCAGATCCTCAACGGTTTCGGTCTCAGCTACCGCATCGCCGGCAATGGCCGCACCGCGGTCGAGATGTACCGCTCGCTGCGCCCGCGCCTGGTGCTGATGGACGTCTCCATGCCGGAGATGAACGGCTATGAGGCGACCCGCGCCATCCGTGCGATCGAACAGCAGAACGGCGATCGCACGCCGATCATCGGCGTCACCGCGCATGCGCTCAAGGGCGACCGCGAAAAATGCATCGAGGCCGGCATGGACGACTATCTGCCCAAGCCTGTCTCGCCCGACCGCCTCGGCGCCAAGATCGGCACCTGGCTCAGCGAGACCGTGGCGGCGAAGACAGCGTAGTCAAATCGCTGCGTCGAGACGATAACGGCGCATCCAGTCGAGGCTTGTCTCGTCGGAGAGCTTTGCTACGCCCGGTCTGATGTCATCGGCGTCCGGAGGTGGAGCGCCTAGCGCCTCGCAAATCGAAATCAACGTTGCGGCCGGATCGGCGGCGAGGCGCTCATAGCCGATCCGCAGCGGCGCTATGCCCTGCTGCGCGAACCAGACGTTCCAGGCCGTGTCATAGGCTTCGAGCTCGCTGACTTCATCCCTGATGCGCTCGAAATCATAGCGCGATTCAGCCGGCAGCCCGACCCTTTCGATCTCGGTTCCGTCGGGGGCGATATGCCAGAGGCCGGTCTGCTCCGCCTTGACCAGCGAGACGGCCTGCGCGAGCTTGTCCTCGCGCGAAAGATGCATGTAAAGAACCCGGCCGAAGGCCTTCTCGAAACGCGCCTTGTCTGATGGAAGCCCGGGATGGATCCGGTCGAAGATCGCCGAAAGCTCGTCCAGATTTTCCCGCATCAGGCGCAGGCCGAAGATGCCTGTGCCGCCCTTGCCGGCCTTGATGGCCGCGTTGAGATAGGCGACATCGAAGTCGAGCCCGCTCATCGTGCCGCGGTCGGGCAGGCCCCACTCCTCGCTCCATTCCGGCATGTCCTGCCGGCGATAGAACGAGTGGGGCGCGCCAGTCCTCTTGGTCGATGTCAGCAGATCGCACAGCAAAGTGCTGCCGGTCCGGGGCGTGCCGCAGATGATGTATGCGTCAAACATTTTACCCGCCGCTGCTGGAGCCGGAATGATCCCGGCCGCCTATAGCCGAAATCGCCGTTGGATGCGAAGGGCGCATTCCTGCACGGAAAGCAGGCTGGTATCGACTTCAAGGTCGTAGTGCTGCCCCTCATGCACGCGATCGAACTGCCCGCGTGCGAGGCCAGGCAACCTGTTCCCACGCTCACTTTCGCGGGCTTCGAGCACATCGAGCGGCGCGAACACGCCGACGCGGAAAACCGCGAAATCGGACAGCAATTCCAGATACTGCGCCATTTCGCCGTCAAGCATCACATCGTCGACGATGAGGTTGTTGCCCTGGCGCGCCATCGCAGCGATGGCGTGCCGCATGCCTTGCATGGCCCGCCTCCCGACCGGCCCGGCCGCGATGACGACAGACGGCTTGCCGTCCTCCCAGTTGGTCCTGTAGGCGAAGCCCGGCATGTTCTCCTGCAACGCCTCGGGGAGCATTTCGAGGAAGGCGTCCATCTCGACATGCAGATACGGCTCGGCGGTCATTCCCTGCAAAGCCCTGGCGATCGAGCTTTTGCCGGCGCTGCCGATGCCGTTGAGCAGGACGATCTTGGCTGTCATCTCTTGCCACCCCCTCTGTCTTGGCGTTGGCGTCACCGGTTGCGCAACACCACGCAGGCGCCGCCGACGCTTTGCAGCTTGTTGCAGATACCGTTGGCCTCGCCGCGCGAGTCGGCGCCGATCCTGACCGCATAGATGCCGCGCCGGCCGATCGGCGTACGCACCCGGCTCACCACCGGGTCATGGCTGGCGAGTAGCGCCGGGAACCGGCCCCTGACCCTCAGCCACTGGCCTATCGCCGCCGAGCGGCGGAAATTGCCCGCCACCTGCACACCCCACGGCTTGACGTTGATCGAGGCCATGGCGACGGTCCGCGACATGATCACCGGCAGCCTGCGGCAGGCAACCGCGAAGCTCATCTCCGGGTCGAGCGGCTGGATGGTGCCGGCATAGGATTTGTCCGAGAACTTGTCGACGGGCTCGCCCATGACGTCGAAGACATAGCTTTCCGTCTCCATCGGCAGGAAGCCGCCCGAACTCAGCCAGCGCGACACACGGTTCTCGCCGGCATTGTAGGCCGCCGCCGCGAGCCCGAGATTGCCGTAGCTGACCTTCATCTCGGCGAGATATTTGGCCGAGGCCGGGATGGCCTGCCCGATGTCGAAGGGATCGGCGAGCCCGCGCATCTTGGCGGTGCCCGGCATGAATTGCGCTATGCCTTCGGCGCCGACCGGGCTCACCGCGTTCGGATCGAAGCGGCTTTCCTTCCAGATCAGCCGGGCGAAGAAATCCTTGGGCAGGCCGTTCTGCTGGGCCTGGGCTTCGATCAGATCGCAGACACGGTTGATCAGCCGTTTGGCGGCGGACCGCGACTGCGGTGGGTCGGCGAATGCCTGACCGGAAAGGATCAGCGCGCAGATCAGGATCAGCGTCGCGCGCGGCAAAAGCGGCATCGGCCTACTCGGCCGCTGCTTTGCCGTGTCCGTAGCGCTGCTCGATATAATCGCCGACCATCTTCTCGAAATCCTGCGCGATGGACGGACCGCGCAGCGTCGCCGCCTTCTTGCCGTCGATGAAGACGGGCGCCGTCGGCGTCTCCCCGGTGCCGGGCAGCGAGATGCCGATATCGGCATGCTTGGATTCGCCCGGACCGTTGACGATGCAGCCCATCACCGCGACCTTGAGACTCTCGACGCCGGGATACTTCTCTCGCCACACCGGCATGTTCTTACGGATATCGGCCTGGATGCTCTGGGCGAGCTCCTGGAACACGGTTGACGTCGTGCGCCCGCAACCGGGGCAGGCCGCGACGATCGGCACGAACTGCCGGAAGCCCATGGTCTGCAGCAATTCCTGCGAGACCTGCACCTCGCGGGTGCGGTCGCCATTCGGCTCCGGCGTCAGCGAGATGCGGATCGTGTCGCCGATGCCCTGCTGCAGGAGGATGCCCATGGCGGCTGAAGAGGCGACGATGCCCTTGGTGCCCATGCCGGCTTCGGTGAGACCCAGATGCAGCGCATGGTCGGAGCGGGTGGCGAGTTCGGTGTAGACGGCGATCAAATCCTGCACGCCGCTGACCTTGGCCGACAGGATGATCTTGTCGCGGCCGAGCCCGATCTCTTCCGCCATCTCGGCCGACAGGATCGCCGACTGCACGATCGCCTCGCGCGTGACTTCCTGCGCGGTGAGCGGCGAGCCCTTCGCCTGGTTGTCGTCCATCAGCCGGGTCAAAAGCTCCTGGTCGAGCGAGCCCCAGTTGACGCCGATGCGCACCGGCTTGTCGTGTTTGATCGCCATCTCGACGATCGCCGCGAACTGGCGGTCCCTCTTGTCCTTGAAACCGACATTGCCGGGATTGATGCGGTATTTGGCCAGCGCCTCGGCGCAGGCCGGGTGATCGGCGAGCAGCTTGTGGCCGATATAATGGAAGTCGCCGACCAGCGGCACGTCGATGCCGAGCCTCAGCAGCCGCTCATGGATGCGCGGAACCGCCGCCGCACTCTCGTCGCGGTCGACCGTGATGCGCACGATTTCCGAGCCGGCACGGTGCAGCGCCGCAACCTGGGCGACGGTCTGGTCGATATCGGCGGTGTCGGTGTTGGTCATCGACTGCACGACGACCGGCGCGCCGCCGCCGACCATCACGCCGCCGACGGATACGCCGACCGACTGGCGCCGCGGGAAGGGAGAAGAAAAATATCCGGTCATGCCGGCCGCCTTCATCTGGGATGTTCCGGGCATGAGGTGGCGGAGCAAAGATGGCTTGTCAATGGCAAGCGGCAGCCAAGGCTTGCAAATCGGTGACCGCGATCGACGGCCGCAGGGCTCATGTAAAACCCTCCGGCTGCAAGATCTACACAAAACGGCCTGGTGATTCAGTAAAAACCAACAAGCCGGCGGCATATCTTGCCACCGGTAGGTTGGCACCGCAGCTGCTGCGGTGATGTTTGCCTAGGGCATATTCAGTGTGTCGTAGGGCTCCCCTTCAGCTTTTCAATCTCGTCCTTGATTGCCAGCTTGCGTCGCTTGAGATTCACGATTTCGAGGTCGTCCACCGAAGGATGGTTCATCGCATCGGTGAGCTCGCGCTCGATGTCACCGTGTTTCCGCTGCAACTCATCAAGATGGGATGCAAGAGACATGATTGGTTCTCCCTTTCATGGTTTCCTCGATTGCAGCCGTCGCGGTCGCCTTCACCGCAGATTGCGACTGTGACGGCACCATGACAGTTTGCCACCAACCGATCTCGATGTCGAATGCCACGTGGTAGCATTCCACGACAAAGTGAAATGTGGTAAGGGCTGCGCGCCGGTCACAAACCCGCAAGTCACGGCCCCGCCCAAACAGCCCGATTGGGCGATGCACACGCAGACGGTAGATAATGTCCGAACAGGAACAGGCTGAAATACGCCTTGAATATTCCCGGCTCAAACAAGAACACGCCGATTTCGACGCCGCCATCAACGCGATGATCGCCACCGGCTGCGACCCGCTTCAGGTCCAGCGCATGAAGAAGAAGAAGCTGATGCTGAAAGACCGGCTGTCGGCGCTGGAAGACCGCATCATCCCCGACATCATCGCTTAGGAGCCGACGCGGGGTCGCGGCCGGGAGGCCACGGGCCGTGCGGCCAGCGGGAGAGCGCATCCACCACATCCTTGCGGCTGTCGGCGAATTCCGCTAAGGCGCGCCTTTGCCGCCGCGGAGCCACACCTTGACCGATCAGCGTGCCGACGTCGCCATCATCATGGGCAGCCAGTCCGACTGGGCGACGATGCGCCAGGCCGCGGAGACGCTGGAGGCGCTGGGCATCCCGCACAGAAGGCTGATCGTCTCGGCGCACCGCACCCCCGACCGCCTCTATGAGTTCGCCAAGGGCGCCAAGGCCGCCGGCTACAAGGTCATCATCGCCGGCGCCGGCGGTGCGGCGCATCTGCCGGGCATGACGGCGGCGATGACGCCTCTGCCGGTCTTCGGCGTTCCGGTCGAGTCCAAGGCGCTTTCGGGCCAGGACTCGCTGCTTTCCATCGTGCAGATGCCGGCCGGCATCCCGGTCGGCACGCTGGCGATCGGCAAGGCGGGCGCCGCCAATGCCGCCCTGCTCGCCGCGGCGGTGCTGGCGCTCAACGACGACAAGCTCGCCGCCCGGCTCGATGCCTGGCGCTCGGCGCAGACCGCCAAGGTCGCCACCGAGCCGACGGACGCGCCGTGAGCCTGGCTCCTGGATCGACCATCGGCATCATCGGCGGTGGCCAGCTTGGCCGCATGCTGGCGATGGCCGCGGCGCGCCTCGGCTACCATATCGTCGTGTTGGAGCCCCAGCCCGACTGCCCGGCCGCGCAGGTCGCCAACCGGCAGATCGTCGCCGCCTATGACGATCCGGCAGCGCTCGCCGAACTGGCCGCCGCCAGCGCCGTCGTCACCTATGAATTCGAGAACGTCCCGGTCGCCGCCGCCGCAACGCTGGCGGCAAAAGTGCCGGTCTATCCGCCGGCACGCGCGCTCGAAGTCGCGCAGGATCGCGTCACCGAGAAGAGCTTCCTCAACGGCATCGGCATCCCGACGGCGGCATTCCGCCCGGTCGACAATGACGACCAGCTGACCGAGGCCCTCAAGACATTCAACGGCAGCGGCGTGCTCAAGACCCGCCGCATGGGCTATGACGGCAAGGGCCAGCGCGTCTTCCGCAACATGGAAACGGCCGGCTTTGCCGGCGTCTGCGAGGCGATGGGCAATGTGCCGCTGATCCTGGAATCGCTCGTCGCTTTCGAGCGTGAGATTTCGGTGATCGCCGCGCGAGGCCTCGACGGAACCATCGCCGCCTTCGATCCGGCCGAAAACGTCCACCGCGAAGGCATATTGCGCAGCTCGACCTTGCCGGCCGCCATCCGCCCGCAAACGGCCGCCGCCGCCAAGGACGCAGCCGCGAAAATCCTGTCCGCGCTCGATTATGTCGGCGTCATCGGCGTCGAGTTCTTCATGCTTGCCGACGGCTCGCTTCTGGCCAACGAGCTGGCGCCGCGCGTGCACAATTCCGGCCACTGGACGGAGGCCGCCTGCGTCGTCTCGCAGTTCGAGCAGCATATCCGCGCCGTCGCCGGCCTGCCGCTGGGCTCGCCCGCCCGGCATTTTGACTGCGTGATGGAAAACCTGATCGGCGACGATATGCTGAAGGTACCGGCGCTGCTCGCCGAACCCGACCTCATGCTGCATCTCTATGGCAAGGCCGAATCACGCCCCGGCCGCAAGATGGGCCATTTCACGCGGATTCGACGCCCGGGCTAAGCTCGCGCCCTATTGCATATCCTGGTCGCCGTCGCTCCCATCCGAGCCGGCGCAGCTCGGATCGCTCAGCTTGCAGTTGGCGTCGGACATGAGCTGCTTTATGCGCTGGTTGGTCAGCTCCGTCAGGCACTCCGAAACCTCCATCGGCTGGATGGAGCCGCCCGCGCTGTCGGCGGTCGAATAGGCGCATTCGGCGTCGCGAAAGGCGATCCAGGCGCGTTGCGCGGTCTGCAGCAATTTGTTGGCCTTCTGGTCATTGTCGCCGACAAGTTCCTTGTACGCGGCGTTGAGCTTGGCATCGGCGGCCTGGTAGTCGGCATCGGCGCAAATATTCAGCATCGACTGACTGTCGTCGTTGCGGTCGCAATCTTCGGCAAAGGCGGCCGGGGCGGTCGCAAGCAGGACCAGACAAGCGGGCAGAAAGAGACGGCGCATGGGGAATCTCCAGTCGCTTGGGCCTGGATCACCATTCCAGTCGCCCCACCATTCCAGTCGGCCTTGAGTCGCGCAATGCCGCGCCGCGCGGATGGCGAATATTTGATATGCCGCGCCACTTGTGGCATTCGGACATCGTCACGTGGTTGACACGGACAACACTCCTCGTTTATGAGCCACCGCAAGTTCAAAGGCGCGCTTTTTCCGGGCGCGCCTTTAAAATTCGGCCCGGGACGGGCCCTGACCGAACAGGCAAGACCATGAAGATCAAGAATTCGCTCAAGGCGCTCAAGGCGCGTCACCGCGACAACCAGCTGGTTCGCCGCAAGGGACGCATCTACATCATCAACAAGACCGCTCCGCGCTACAAGGCGCGCCAGGGCTGAGACTTGCTGCGCGCGGCGCGACCACGCCGCGCCGCTGATGTCGAGTGCGGTTCGCCGGTCCTCTCGCGCTAAAATCACTTTGACGATCCGCCGCCCGGGATTAGATTCCGGCGATGCGGATTCGTTTTGCATTTCTCGCCGCCCTTTTGCTGTCCGGCACAGCTTTGCCTGCAGGGGCAGAAACGGTGCCAGGCGCGCTGCCTCCAGATGCCTCGCCACCCGCCGCCACGCCGCCGCCGGCCGCTCCGACCAAGCAGGGTCGCCTCGACCAGCTCTTCACCGAGCTGAAGCGCGAGCGCAACGAGAAGGCGGCCGAGCGCATCGCTGGCCGTATCTGGAACGAGTGGAACCAGTCCGGTAGCGCCTCGATAGACCTGATGATGCAGTGGGCGCAAAAGGCGACGGAAGACCAGAAGTTCGACGTCGCGCTAGACTTCCTCGACCAGGTGCTGACCCTGCAGCCCGATTATGCCGAAGGCTGGAACCGGCGCGCCACCGTTCATTTCATGATGAAGAATTACGGGAAGTCGATGGCCGACATCGACCGCACCTTGCAGCTCGAGCCGCGCCATTTCGGCGCGCTCTCGGGGCTGGCGCAGATCATGGCCGAAACCGGCCACAAGCAGTCGGCGCTGGAAGCCTGGCAGAGGGTGCTCACCATCTACCCCATGATGCGCAGCGCCCAGAACCAGGTCTCGACGCTCTCGGAAGAGCTGGCCGGCGAGGGGATCTAGGCAATAGGAATTGGGCAGTAGGCAGTAGGGAAAGAGAACTGCCTACTGCCCACTGCCTACTGCCTACTCCCTACTGCCTACTGCCTGAACCAAACTTCCTCCCCACCCGTATTTCCCCCCATGAACCTCATCTGCGCCGCCCTCCTCTTCCTCGTCGCGCTTTTCCTTGCCCTCGCCGGTATCACCCGCGCCGGCGTCTGGTCGATCGGGCGCCGCAATCCACCCGTCGGCGGGTTCGCCGAGATCAACGGCACGCGCATCCACCACGTCCATATCCCGGCGCCGGCCGGCGCCGATCTGTCGCCGGTCGTCTTCATCCATGGCGCCAGCGCCAATCTGAAAGACCAGATGCTGCCGCTGAAGCCACTGCTCGAGGGACGCGCCGAGATGCTGTTCCTCGACCGTCCGGGTTTCGGCTGGTCGCAGCGTGGCGATAATGAAACGCTTGTCGCGCAGGCGGACACCATTGCCGCGCTGATGGACCGCCTCGGCATCGCAAAAGCGGTCATCGTCGCCCATTCCTTCGGCGGCGCGATCACCACGGCCTTCGCCCGCCAGCATCCGGACAAAACGCTCGGCCTCGTCTTCCTGGCTCCCGCCACGCATCCCTGGCCGGGCGGCGCGACCGCCTGGTACTACAAGCTCACCGCCATGCCGGCGATTGGCTGGCTGTTTTCCGAAACGCTCGCTTATCCGGCCGGCATGCTGCGGATCGGCGATGCCACCGCTTGTGTCTTCTCGCCCAACAAACTGCCGGACTTCTATATCGACAACACCTCGATCCCACTGGTGCTGCGGCCGTCCGCCTTCCGCGCCAACGCCCGCGATGTCGCCCAGCTCTATGACTATGTCCGCGCCGCCTCGCCCGCTTATCGCGAGATCAAGGCGCCGACGGTCGTGATATCGGGCGATCGCGACAAGGTGGTCTACGCAACGATCCATTCCGTCGGCCTCGAGCGCGACATTCCCGGCGCCGAACTGGTCTGGGTCCACAATCTCGGCCACAAGCCGGACTGGATCGCGTCCGACCTCGTGGTCGGCGCAATCAAGAAGGTTGCCGGTGCGCCGGTAGACTTGCAGGCAATGGCAAGAACGGTGGAAGGCCGGATCGCCGGCGACGCCTATAACGACGGCAAATGCCCCGACATCAAAGTGCCCGACGCCGAGCTCGCGCCGACCTGATTTTTGGGAAATTAGCTCCTGAATGCTACGGCGGAGACGGTTAGGTGTGTCGAGATTCAGGTCAGGTAGAGTCGAAAGTAGTGGCTTCCGAGAACCGGAGCGGAGCGTACTTTAAGTACGTGAGCACCGGAAGCGCAGGTAGCCGCTACTCGCAGGCCGGCCTCACCTGAATATCGGCATATCTAATGCGCGTCCGATCCCAGATACGCTATCCGCAGCATATTGGTCGAACCGGGCGTCCTGAGCGGCACGCCGGCCGTGATGATCACCCGGTCGCCCGGCTTGCCGAAGCCTTCTTCCAGCGCGATCCGGCAGGCCCGGTCGACCATGTCGTCGAGGTCGGTGGCATCCGGCGAGACGACGCAATGCGTGCCCCACAGCAGCGACAGGCGACGCGCTGTGTTGAGGATCGGCGACAGCGCTACGATCGGCACCTGCGGGCGCTCGCGCGCGGCGCGGAGCCCAGTGGTGCCCGATGCGGTGTAGGAGATGATCGCCGACAGTTTCAGCGTCTCGGCGATCTCGCGCGCGGCCAGCGAAATGGCGTCGGCCCCGGTGGCCTCGGGCTCCGAGCGCTGCGCGTTGATGATGCCGGCATAAGTCGGGTCGGCTTCGACCTTGGTGGCGATGCGGTTCATCATGGCGACCGCTTCGACCGGATAGGCGCCGGCCGCGGATTCGGCCGAAAGCATGATCGCGTCCGCGCCTTCGAAGACGGCGATCGACACGTCGGAGACCTCGGCGCGGGTCGGCACGGGCGCGGTGATCATCGATTCCAGCATCTGCGTGGCGATCACCACCGGCTTGCCGGCGCGGCGCGCCGCGCGCGTGATCTGCTTCTGGATGCCAGGCACCGCTTCGATCGGCATCTCGACGCCGAGATCGCCGCGGGCGACCATCAGCGCGTCGGAAAGCTCGATGATTTCGGGGAGCCGGGCCACCGCCTGAGGTTTCTCGATCTTGGCCATGATCAGCGCGCGGCCGCGCGCGATCTTGCGGGCCTCCGCCAAATCCTCCGGCCGCTGCACGAAGGACAGCGCCACCCAGTCGACGCCGGTGGCGAGCACCGCATCGAGATCGGCGCGGTCCTTCTCGGTCAGTGCGCCGACCGGCAGGTCAGTGTCGGGCAGGCTGACGCCCTTCTTGTCGGAAATTCCCGAGCCGGCGACGACCGTGCAAGTGATCGACTTGCCGTCGCTCTTGACCGCCTTCAGCTCCAGCTTGCCGTCGTCGATCAAAAGTCGATGACCGGCCTCGACCGAGCTCAGAATTTCGGGATGCGGCAGGAAGACACGGCTGGAATTGCCGGCCTCCGGATTGTTGTCGAGCGTGAATGTCTGCCCTGGAGTCAGCGCTTCCTTGACGTTGGCGAACTTGCCGACCCTGAGCTTCGGGCCCTGCAGGTCGGCGAGGATGCCGATCGGCCGGCCGACGGCTTCCTCGACGGCGCGGATGCGGCCGACCAGCGTGCGCATCAGCTCGTGGTCGGTATGGCTCATATTGATGCGGAAGACATCGGCGCCCGCTTCGAAAAGCTTCTTCAGCATCTCCTCGGAGGAGGAAGCCGGACCGATGGTGGCGAGGATCTTGACCTTGCGGTTACGTCTCATTGACTGTTTGTTCCCGGAGCGGGGGCCGCTGCTGGCGCGCCTCCCGTTGCGGGCTCGTCGGTCAGCTGGACCATCCAGCTGGCCTGCTCGCCCGTGTCATATTCCTGAAATCCGGCGCGCTGGAAGCCCCGGGCGACGCAATCATTCACGCCGGCGATCTTGAACTCTTTTTCGGCGACGCACATGTTGATCGGGCCGTCCCAGCGCCCGCCGCGTTCGGCGTCTTCTGCATAAAGATAATAAAACCTTGATGACAGCGGACCTTCGATCAGCGTCTTGCAGGTCGATCCTTCGATGTGCCACCAGCCCTCGGTGATCCAGCCGGCCTTGGCGCGATAGCCGATGCCGACGCCCACCAGATTTTGCGTTGCGTTGCAAACGCGGAAGTCGGCCCGGGCCGGCGAGGTCGCGGCTATCGCGAAAAATCCCGCGCCGATGATCAGCAACGGCACGGCCAGGCGCTTGCGCAACCGGCCGGCAAAACCCATCGCAGATCCCCTTGCGAACCACATTTGCATCTCTCGACGCCCCTTTTCAGCAAACTCCGGTCGCATGTCAACGCGCCGTTTTGTCCAATTCCAATCGATTTAGAAGGGCCCGTTGCGCAAATTCTCCCCGCGCCGGGGAATGTTTGCAGAAACCTTGGCCAAACAACGGCATTGCGCCGGCGTCCTCTTCGTGGAATGACGATAGCACATCGCAGCCGCCATCCCCTTTTCAGCCGATGACCCGATCCACAGTTTTCACGCCGTTCGACATTGTCGAGGGCGACCGCAAGAAAGGCGTCGTGCTTCTGGCCGATCACGCCCGCCGCGACCTGCCGGAGGACTATGGCAGTCTCGGTTTGCCGGCGTCCGAATTCGATCGTCACATCGCCTATGACATCGGCGTCGAGACGGTGACGCGCGAGCTCGCAGCAATGCTCGACGTGCCGGCGGTGCTTGCCGGTTTCTCGCGGCTGCTGATCGACCCCAACCGGGGCGAGGACGATCCGACCATGATCCGTCAGCTCTATGACGGGACCGTGGTGCCGGGAAATTATCCGATGGCCCGGGAGGAACGCGAGCGGCGGCTCGACCGCTTCTACCGGCCCTACCATGACGCCGTCGGCGCAATGATCGCCTCCGTCGCGCACGCCTCGGGCAAGGCGCCGTTCATCTTCTCCGTGCATTCCTTCACGCCGGTGATGCAGGGTTTTGTCCGCCCCTGGCATGTCGGCGTGCTGTGGGACCGCGACGACCGCGTGGCGCGGCCGCTGATCGACACGCTGGCCGAGGATAAGTCCCTCGTCATCGGCGACAACGAACCCTATGACGGCGCGCTGCGCGGCGACACCATGTTCCGCCATGCCATCGCCAACGGCTACGCCCACGCGCTGATCGAGATCCGCCAGGACCTGATCGCCGACCGCGCCGGCGCTCTCGCTTGGGCCGAGCGCCTGGCGCCGATCGTTGACGCTATCGACCGGCGTGCCGATATACACCAGGTGAAGATGTTCGGCTCGCGCACCGGGCCGGTGTGAGAAGGCCGACAGGCCGGGAGTTTCCCCATGACCGAACTCAGCGACGACCAGAAGCGCGATTTCGAGGCAGCCGCCTTCCGCAGGTTGGTGACGCATCTGCGCGAACGCGGCTATATCCAGAACATCGATTTGATGAACCTCGCCGGCTTCTGCCGCAACTGCCTGTCCAACTGGTATCGCGAGGCCGCCGAGGCCGAGGGCGTGGCGCTGTCGAAGGACGCTGCGCGCGAGATCATCTACGGCATGCCCTATGCCGAATGGCAGGCGCTCAACCAGACCGAGGCGTCGGAAGCCAAGAAGGCCGAATTCGAGGCAAGGCGGCCGAAGGATCATTAGGACGCAGGCCGCCCGGGCGTCGTCAGCCTAGGGCGTAGCGACGCGAAGCGGAGCGTAGACCCTAGGATCCATGCCGTTACGCTAAGGCGTTGCAGCGATTACAGAATTCTGCACCGTTGCACTCCATGTGGAGGTCACGGCATGGATCCTCGGGTCTGCGCGCGTCGCTTCGCTCCTGCTCCGCCCGTGGATGACGAACCGGAGGGGCGTTTCGGCCAATCTCCACGGCGGCAGCCCGCCACGAACGAAAACGGCATCGGTCGCGCCCTTGGTCCAAGCGCTTCCTCGACACGGTCCTTGACTGCCGATTGAATCGATCTAATTTGCCGCGCAGAGCCATTTGGCCCAACGGAATCAGACCATGAGCGTGCAAACCACGATGCAGGCCGCGACACGCGGCCGCTGGGCCGTCGCAGGCATTTTCCTCGCCAATGGTTTTCTCACCGGCAGCTGGGCGCCGCAGATCCCGGTGTTCCTTACCCGACTTGACATCACGAGATTCACGCTTGGCCTGCTGATCCTCCTGTTCGGCGTCGGCGCCGTGATTGCCATGACCTGGTGTGGCCATCTCATTTCCAGGCATGGCTCGCGCACCGTGACGCGCTGGTTCGGCATCTGCGGCAGCTTCGGCCTGCTGATCGTGGCGCTCGCGCCCAATGTTCCCTTGGCGGCCATTGCCATGCTCATCTTCGGCGGCTCGATCGGCGGCATGGATGTCGCGATGAACTCCAACGCCGTGGTGGTTGAAAGACGGCTTTCCCGGGCGATCATGTCGTCCTCGCATGGCTTCTGGAGCCTTGGCGGCTTCGCCGGCGGCGCGCTCGGCGGCTATTCGATCCAGAACTACGGGTATCTTCCCCATGCCGTCGTGGTGACGGCGATCGCCTTTGCCATCATCGCCTTCGCCATTCGCTATCTCGTCGCGGAAGACAAACCGCAGGCCGTCGAGCACCAGAAATTCACGCTGCCGCGCCACACGGCTGTCTATCTGGTCGGGCTGATGGCGCTGCTCACTATGATCTCGGAAGGCGCGGTGCTCGACTGGGCGGCGCTCTTCCTGCACCAGGAGCTGGGCGCCGATCTCGCGGTCGCCGGCCTCGCCTACGCCGCCTTTTCCGGAGTCATGGCGCTGATGCGTTTCCTGGGCGATGGCGTGCGCAACCGCTTCGGCGCGGTGGCGACGCTGCGCGGCTCGGCGCTGGTCGCCGCCGCCGGCATGCTGGTCGCCGGTCTCTCGCCCTCGCCTTACCTTGCCATCGCCGCTTTCGCCTTCTGCGGCTTCGGCATCGCCAACATGGTGCCGATCCTCTTTTCGGCCGGCGGCAACCAGGAAAGCATGTCGTCGGGCACCGGTATGAGCGTCGTCACCACCATGGGTTATTCCGGTATATTGGTGGCGCCGTCGGCGATCGGTTTCGTCGCCGAGCATTCGAGCTTCGGGCCGATCTTCGTCGCGCTGTCCGGGCTGCTGGTCATCGTGCTCTTGATGGCCGGGCTCGCTCACCGGGCCGAGTTCGCGCCCGAGCCCATGCCCGCCGAATAGCGTTTCAATTCTTCATGCAGGAAATCCGCCACGCGGCGGATGCGCATGCTGGTGCGCACGTCGCGATGCATGGCAAGCCACACGGGCAGGACCGGCAGTGGCAGGCCAGGCAGCACCATCTCCATCAGCGGGTCCCGCTCCGCCAACGGCTGCTGGCCGAGGCCGATGCCGTTTCCGGCTCGCACCGCCTCCCATAGCACGATCTGGTTGTCGGCGCGGAAGCGAAAACTGCCACGGGTGACGGGGATGCCATGCTGGACAAAGGCCCTGATCATCTCGTCGCTGCGATCGAAGCCGACCAGGGCGTGGTGGACGAGATCGGCGGGACCGAGCGGACGGCCCCGTCTGTCGAGATAGGATATGGCCGCGCAGGCGCAGAGCGAAATATCGCAGACCTTGCGCGCGATCAGTTCGTTTTGCACCGGCTTGACCATGCGAATGGCGATATCGGCATCGCGGCGTAACAGATTCTCGACTTGGTTTGAGGCGACGATTTCGACTTCGACGCCAGGCTCCTCGATGCCGAGCCTTGCCGTCATGTCGGGTAGCACATAGGCCGCCACCACCTCGCTGGCAGCAATGCGCACCGTGCCTTCGATAGCCTCGGCCGAGCCCAGCGCCAGACGTGAAAAAGCGCTGGCCTGCTCGCTGACGACCTTACCTTGCTCGAACAGCGTGGCTCCCGCTTCCGTCAGCGCATAGCCGCTTCGCCCACGCCGGAACAGCGTGACGCCGAGCTCTTGCTCCAACTCCCCGATGTGCCGGCCAAGGGTCGGCTGGCTGGCGGACAGCTTTCGCGCGGCAGCCGAGAGACTGCCCGTTTCCGCGACCGTCACGAAGCTCTTGATCAGATTCCAATCCATATCGGCCATTCAATAATGAATAACAACTCTGCATCCGTGGTCAATTTCAATTCGCCGATGAGGCAATCATATTCGACCTGCAAACACCGATACGGATTGCAACCAACCAACCAGGAGTAACTGACATGACCAAGATCGCACTCGCCGCCGCCGCTCTCCTCATCGCCGCCAGCACCGCTTTTGCCGGCAGCGACAAGTTCGGTTCGAATGACGCCAGCCAGCCGGCGGTCACCGGCACCGACAAGGCACCCACCGCATCAACGAGCAAATCCGAGACGACCGACCAGACGCCGGCGGTCCCGCGCAACAACCGCGACCTCTTCGGCAACCACTGAACGTCCATACCCGAACAACCTCTGAAGCGACGGGCTTGTCCCGTCGCCTCAAACAACGGAGACAGGAAATGACCAAGATCGCAATCCTCGGAGCCAATGGCCGGCTCGGCCGCGTGGTCGGCAAAGCCTTCATCGACGCCGGCTTCGACGTCTGCGCCGTCACCCGCACAGGCAAGGTGCCGGCGGAACTCGAAGGCGCTACCGCTATTGCCGGGGACGCGCTCGACCGCGACTCCCTGATCCGTGCCACGCACGGCGTCGACATCGTCTTCAACGGCCTGAACCCGATCTATACCGATTGGGGCAAGTGCATGCCAATGGCCGAGAACGTCATGGCCGCCTGCCGCAAAAACGGCGCGCTGCATCTCTTCCCCGGCACGGTCTACAATTACGGCTCGCCGATGCCGCAGGTGATCACGGAAGCGACGCCGTTCCATCCGACCACCGAAAAGGGCCGCATCCGCTGCGCCATGGAAGCGCTGTTCCGCGGCGAGGCCGAAGCCGGCCGGGTGCGCACCATTACCCTGCGCGCGGGCGATTTCTTCGGCGGCACCGGCTCAGGCTCCTGGTTCGACCTCGTCGTCGCGGCCAAGATGGAGAAGGGCGTCTACACCGCGCCCGGCCCGGCCGACCTCGTGCATGAATGGGCCTATCTGCCGGACTTCGCCGTCGGCTTCGTCGGCCTGGCGCGCAATCTCGACAAGCTCGGCTTCTACGAGGCCATCAATTTCCCCGGCCATGCCATCACCGACCTCGACATGAAGGCGGCGGCCGAGAAGGCGCTCGGCCGCAAGCTGAAGCTCTCCTTCATGCCCTGGTGGGTGCTACGCGCCGGCAGCCCGTTTGTCGCCATGTGGCGCGAGATCGTCTCGATGTCCTATCTTCGCTTCGAAGCGCACCGGCTGGTTTCGACGCGGCTGGAGGAGGTCATCGGCGAAATCCCGCATACCCCGCTGGACCAGGCGGTGAAGGAGGCCTTGCAGGATATCGGCATTTCCGCCGCGAGTTCGCGCCAGGCCGCCTGATCAGATCCTGCCCATCAACAAGAGTACCAACAGCACGACCAGGATGACGCCGACGATGCCCGAGGGGCCGTAGCCCCACGATCGCGAATGCGGCCATGCCGGCACGGCGCCGATCAGGATCAGGATTAGAATAATTACGAGAATTGTGCCGATCGTCATGAAAAACCCTCGCCGTCTGGTTGAACTTCGAGGGAACAATGTAAAAAGCCGCCCGGGAGTTCCCTGGCGGCTTTTGCGTTGGGTTCCGAAACTGCTCTATTCCGCGGCCTTCGGGAAGGCGACTTCCGGCTCGGCGCCGGTCTCCTTGGCTGGTTCGTCGGTCGCGATCTTGCCCTTGCCGCGCCGGAACAGGCGGCTGAGCCAGCCGCGCCGCTGGCCGGGCTTCACCTTGGCGCGGGTGAACACCATCAGCATCGACGGGGTCACCACCAAGGTCAGCAGCGTGGCGAAGGACAGGCCGAAGACGATCGCCGAGGACAGCGAAATCCACCATTGCGTCGACGGCGCGTTGATCGTCGTCTCGTGATGAAAGATTTCCAGCCCGAGCCCGAAGGCGATCGGCAGCACGCCGAGGATTGCCGACACCGCCGTCAGCACCACCGGACGGGCGCGCTCGCGGCAGGTCTGCAGCACCGCGTCCATCTTGTCCCAGCCTTCCTCGCGCAGCCGGTCATAGGTGTCGATGAGCACGATGTTGTTGTTCACCACCACGCCGGCAAGCGCGATGACGCCGATGCCCGACATGACGATGCCGAAGGCCTCGCCTGTCAGAAGCAATCCGAGGAAAACGCCGATCGTCGCCATGACCACGCAGGACAGCACCAGCCACACGCTGGTGAACTTGTTGAACTGCGCAAGCAGCACTAGGAAGATCAGGAAGATCGCAGCACCGAAGGCCTTGCCGAGGAAGGCGCTGGCCTCCGCGCTGTCCTCGTTGGAACCGGCGAGCTTCCAGCGGATGCCGCTGCCGAGATCCATGTCGGTAACGGCCTTGGTCACCTGCTCCTGCACCGCAGCGACCTGCGCGCCGGCACTGACATTGGCCTGCACCACCACGGTGCGTGCGCCGTCGATGCGGTTCAGGATGCCGACGGTCGGCTCGGGCTTGCGTACGACGAAGTTGGAGATAGGCACCGAACCTTGCGAGGTCTGCACGCGGAGTTCGTCGAGCGTCGACAGCGTGCGCCGGTCCTCGGGCAGCCGCAGCCGGATGTCGACGGCGTCGTCGGCGCCGGCCGGCCTATATTCCGACAGCTTGAGGCCGTTGGTCACCAGTTGCACCACCGTGCCTACTGAAGTCGGGCTGATGCCGTATTGCGCCGCCTTGGCGCGGTCGACCTCGATCGCCCAGTCGACGCCGGGCGGCGGCAGGCCGTCCGAAATATCGATGACGTTGGGGATCTTGGCGATGCGCGCCGCGACCGCCCGCGCCTTGTCGTCGAGTCCGGCCGGATCAGCGGCCGACAGCCGGATCTGGATCGGCTTGCCGGTCGGCGGACCGGCTTCCGGCACGCGCACTTCGACATCGACGCCGGGAATGCCGGCCATGACGCCGCGCAGGTCGTCAAGGATCTGGTTGGCGGACTTGCGCTCGCGCCAGTCGACGAACTCGTATTGGATGACGCCGACCACGTCTTCGGGAATGTCCTGGCCGCCGCCTTGCGTCTTGCCGACGCGCGTGTAGACCGACTTCACGCCGGGCCAGCCGAGCAGGCGGTTCTCCGCCGTCTTCGTCGCCGCGTCCATTTCCGCCAGCGAGAGATTGCCGCGGGCATGGACATAGAGCAGGCCGTAATCCGGCTCGACGCTGGGGAAGAATTCGACGCCGGCGCCATATTTCGAATAGGCGAAGCCGACGCCGACCAAAAGGCCGACCGTGAGCAGGATGACGGTGATCGGGAAGCGCACCGCCTGCTTGACCACGGCCATGTACCAGCCGTCGCGGTTGCCTTCCTCGTGATGCTCCGGCGCCTTGGCGAAGATCGCGCCCAGAGTCGGCGCGAAGACCAGCGCGTAGAGCATCGAGGCCGACAGCGTCACGATCAGCGTGATCGGCATGTATTTCATGAAGTCGCCGATGATGCCTGGCCAGAACAGCAGCGGCGAGAAGGCGGCGATGCGCGTCATCGTCGCCGCGATGACCGGGCCGGCCATGCGCTTGGCGGCCAGCGCGAAGGCGTCGGCCTTCGGCATGCCCTCGCTCATGCGCCGTTCGGCGAATTCGGTGACGATGATGGCGTCGTCGACCAGCATGCCGACCGCCAGGATCAGGCTGAACAGCACGATCATGTTGATCGTGTAGCCCATCATGGCGAGCAGCAGGATGCCCATCAGGAAGGACGACGGGATGGCGAGGCCGATGAGCAGCGAGGCTCGACCCGACAGCGCGTAGAGGATGACGATGAACACCAGGATGACTGCGATCATCACATGGTTCTGCAGGTCGCCCAGCAGCTGGTTGACGAAGACCGACTTGTCCTGCGTGTAGGTGACATGCATGCCCTCGGGCATCGTCTTGATGAAATTGTCCGACACTTCCCTGACGTGGGTCAGCGTGTCGATCAGATTGGCGCCAATGCGCTTCTTCACTTCGATCGCGATGGCCGGCCTGCCGTCGAGGCGCGTCACGGTCTCGGCGTCCTTGAAGGTCGAGCGTATGGTCGCGATGTCCTTGGCCTGGACCACGGCATTCGGCGTGGCGACCACCGGCAGGTTGGCGACATCCTCGGGCTTCTCGATCAGCGACGGCACCTTGACCGCGTATTTGCCTTCCGAGCCTTCGAGATTACCGGCGGCAACCAGGCTGTTGGAGGAGGCGACGCCCTGGATCACTTGGTCGAGCTGCAGCCCGTAGGAGGAAAGCTTCACCGGGTCGACGACCACCTCGACGAGGTCGTCGCGCGCGCCCTGCAGCGAGCCTTCGAGCACGCCGGGCACTTCCTCGATACGGTCGCGCAGCTCGCGCGCGGCCGATGTCAGCACGCGCTCCGGCACATCGCCGGAAAGCGTGACGACGAGAACCGGGAATTCCGAGACGTTGACCTCGTTGACCGTCGGCTCCTCGGCCGCCTGCGGCAGGTCGGCCTTGGCGTCCTGCACCTTGCTGCGCGTGTCCTGCAATGCCGTCGCGAGGTCGGTCTGCGGCTGGAACTCGACCAGCACGTAGCCGCCACCCTGGAAGGCGGCCGAACGCATCTCCTTGAGCCCCTTGAGGCTTTTGAGCTTGCTCTCCATCGGCCTCAGCAACAGGCGCTCGGAATCCTCCGGCGAGATGCCCTGATAGATCAGGCTGACATACATCATTGGAATCGGAACGTCGGGTTCCGCTTCCTTCGGCGTCGACTGATAGGCGACCCAGCCCGCGACGAGCAGGAACAGCAGCGCCGATATGGTGAGGCGGGCGTTGTTGATGGCGAGTCTGACGATATCCATGACTTCGGCCTGTTATGCTTCGGAGGCTGTGGACTGCCGTCGCCGGGGTGGCCCGGCGCGCGCCGCGTCGTGCTTTACTGCGTGCCGGCGGTGGCTTCGCCGATCAGCTTGCTGATGGTCGCCTGGTCGGCCTCGACGGGCTTCACCAGGTCGCCTTCCTTCACCAATTCCTGGCCGGCGACGATGATGCGCGCATCCTGCGGGATGCCGCCCAGCACCAGGCCGTGCGGCGTGTCGTCGACGAGATCGATCGGAAAGAACGCCACCTTGTCGTCCTTGCCGACGGCGCGGATGCCGAGGTCGCCCTTGTCGCCCAGCGTCACCACCGAGCGTGGCAGCATGACCGCGTTGGTCGGCTCGGCGCTGAGCGTGATCTCGGCCGTCATGCCGGCGGGGATGGAGCCGTCGCCGTTGGGGATCGCCACTTCGACGCGGAAGGTACGGGTCTGCGCCGAGGCATCGCGGCTGATGTAGCGCACGGTGCCGGTGACCTTCTGGTCGTTGACCAGGCGCACATCGGCTTCGTCGCCGATTTTGACGTAGCGCAGGTCGCGCTCGCTGATCTCGCCGCGCGCGATCACCGGATCGAGCTTCAGGATCGTCGCCACCTCGCCGCCCTGCATCACCGAGCTGCCGAGCTCAACCGGAATGCGGTCGATCACACCGTCGAACGGCGCCTTGACTTCGTTGCGGTCGAGTTCAGCCTGCGCGGTATCCAACTGGGACTGCGCGAGCGTCAGGTTGGAGCGGGCGGTGTCGAGCTGCAGCTTGGGCAGGTTGCCGGTCTTGGCCAGCCGCTCCGAGGCATCGAGCTCGGCCTTGCGCTGCACCACAAGCTGCTTGGCATTGTCGACATTGGAGATCTTCTCCTCTGCCGCCAGCATCAGCACCAGATCGCCGGTCTTGACGTGATCGCCCTGCTTGACCGGCAGCTTTTCGATGACGCCATTGACGCGGGTTGCAAGAACCGCGCGCTTGTCGGCCTCGGTCAGCCCGGAAACGCGGATGGCGCGCGCAAAGGTCTTGCGCGGCGGCGTCACCACCGCGACGGTGCGCAGCGCAGCCTTGGGCTCGGCTTGCGCCGCGTCCAGCTCGGCGGCCTCCGGTTGCGCTGGCTTCCCGGCTTCGGGCTGCGCCGGCTTGCCGGCGTCAGACTGCTTGTTGGCGGTAACCGACTTGTCGGCGGCGCTGCCGACGGAGGAAAACTCGCCCGTCCCCATCCAGGCCGCGAATCCGATGAGCACGACAATGGCTGCAAGCTTGTGAAACCTGATTTTCGGCATCGTCATTTTTCCGTTGCAGGACCTGCGAGGTCGGCGCTTCCGACTTCGGGCGCGCGGCCGATATGGGTGCGCACGGGGCCCAGTTCAATTTGCCGTGAACGGCGAAGCGCCGCTTTTACCTGAAAGTTGCGGCGCAATATAGCCGGAAAAGTTGCGGGAGCGTTGCGGCGTGGAACGCTGTGGCTCGACAAATGCAGGCTTTTCTGTCAGCCGGCTGCCGCTTTTGTGGGCGCGCCGACAGGTTTCCCCATGGTTACTGGCAGCAGCCGTCAGCATGATGCGGAAAATCTTCCGCAGGCGGCGGCAGTCGCCCGGCTGGAGCGCAGTCACGCCCCGCCATTTCCCGGTTGAAGCTGTCAAGTGATGAGGTTCAGCAGCCGGAAGAGACGCTCGAAGGTCTTGCCATAGGGCGGGCGCAGCAGGCCGCCGGCGCTGAGCTTCGACTGGATGAAGATCGGCTTTTCCTTGCTGAAGGTGCGAAATCCCCATTCGCCGTGATAGGCGCCGGTGCCGCTCTCGCCGACGCCGCCGAAGGGCTGCCGCTCCTGCACCAGATGCAGCATGCAATCATTGACCGTGACGCCGCCGGCCACGGTTTCCCGCATGACCCTCTGGCGATTGGCGCTGTCGCTGCCGAACCAGTAGAGCGCCAGCGGACGCTCGCCCCGGTTCACATGCTCGATGGCCTCGTCCACCGTGCCATATTCGACGATCGGCAGCACCGGCCCGAAGATCTCCTCGCGCATCAGCCGCAGATTCTCGCCGGCATTGCGCACCAGCACGGGCGCCATCTTGCGGTCGGTGACGCCGAGCTTCTCGTTCGCAGGATTGATCTCGGTGATGTCGGCGCCACTGTCGCGCGCTTCCGCGACCATGTCGCCCAGCCGTCGGTGATGCCGCTCGCTGACGATCGCCGTGTAGTCGCGATTGTCGCCGAGGCGCGGATAGAGCTTCGCGATTGCCGCCGCGAACTTGGCTGCGATCGCCGCGCCCTGGCCTTGCGGGACCATCAGATAGTCCGGCGCGATGCAGGTCTGGCCGGCGTTGAGCAACTTGCCATAGGCGACGCTGGCGACCGCCGCGTCGAGATCGCAGGAGATATCGAAGATCGCCGGCGACTTGCCGCCGAGCTCGAGCGTCACCGGCGTCAGATTGGCGGCGGCGGCGAGCGCAACCTGGCGGCCGACGGCCGTCGAGCCCGTGAACAGCAGGTGATCGAACGGCAAGGACACGAACGCCTTGCCGACCTCCGCGTCGCCGACCATCACGCTGACCTCGTCGGCGGCGAAATATTTTTCGACCAGGCTGGCAAGCAGGTCCGAAAACTTCGGCGTCAGTTCCGACGGCTTGATCATAACGCGGTTGCCGGCGGCGAGTGCCGCGGTCGCCGGCGCAACGGCGAGCTGGAACGGATAGTTCCAGGGCGAGACGATGCCGACGACGCCGAGCGGTTGCGGCAAGAGGCGGTTGCGTCCCGGCAGGAACGGCAGGCTAGTGGCGACGCGCCGCTCGCGCATCCAGGCGCCGAGATGCGACAGCGCATGCCTGATGCCGGCGCGCACGACGAACAGCTCGGCAAGCCGCGTTTCCTCAGCCGAGCGTGCCGAAAAATCGCTGTCGATCGCCGCGCAGATCTCGGCCTGATGCTTTTCGGTGAGCGCCAGAAGGCGGTTCAGCCGGTCCTTGCGCATGTCCAGCGTCGGGAACGGTTCGTTCTCGGAGGCCCTGCACTGCGCTTCAAACCTGACCCCGAGAGCGTTCTGTCTGGTCTGCAGCATCGCTTACCTCCCCTTTACGTTCAGGTAAGTTACATCGGTCAAGCAACCGAATCCAGCATTGCCCCGATTCCGTAGGGGAATGTCCCGATCCAAGCGATCCGGATATCCTGCTTGGCACCCCGTCATCGACATAGGAAAGCCACCGGTCCGCAAACAGCCCTTTTCGCCGTTCATGCATGAATCGGCGTGCAAAACGGTCCTTGGCGACGGTGGGCGGCTCGCGACAAACCGCAAGATCGGTCGAGCGCCTCATGTCCGCGCGGCTTAGCTGGTACTGCTATGGAGAATGGAACGATGAAGGCGGCAGTTCAAAACCACCATGCCCAGATGCAGAGGGTGCTGGATCACATAGACCGGCATCTGGACGACGATCTGGACCTGGACGCGCTGAGCGGTGTCGCGGCCTACTCGAAATATCATTTCCATCGGCAGTTTACGGCGGCCTTCGGGCTGTCCGTGCATCGCTATGTCCAGCTCGCCCGCATGAAGCGCGCTTCATGCCGGCTGGGCTGCGCGGATGCCGAAAGCGTCATCGATATAGCGATGGATGCCGGTTACGACGCACCGGATGCCTTCGCCCGCGCCTTCCGGCAACGGTGCGGGCAATCGCCCTCGTCGTTCCGGAGATATCCCGACTGGGGTTCGTGGCTGATGGCCTTCGGGCCTCTCGACAACGCGAGGAGAAAGCTGATGCAGATAATCTTTACACCGGAAGACGTGATGATCCGCGACGTGCCGCCCACCCCGGTGGCGATCATGGAACATCGCGGGGATCGGGCGACGCTCGGCGACACAATCCAGCGGTTCATCGCCTGGCGCAAGGCAGCCGGCCTGTCGCCCGAAACGAGCCCGACCTTCAACGTCTTCCGGTCCGAAAGATGTCCCGCTGTCGCGGCCGATTACAGCATGGACATTTGTGTCGGCACCGACCGGCCGATCGACGCGGGCGACGAGCACACGAAGGCTGGCGTGATCCCCGGCGGACGCTGCGCCGTGCTGCGCTACCCCGGCAACACCAACAATCTGGAGCCGGCCGCGCTTTATCTTTATCGCGACTGGCTTCCGGCCAGCGGCGAGGAAGCACGCGACTTCCCGATCTATTGCCAGCGGCGGCTGTCCTTTTCCCCGGACGCGCCGGTGCCTGAAATCATCGTCGAGCTGTTTCTGCCGCTGAAATAGCGCCGCCCTCTGACGGCGGCCTGTCCACTCAAAAAACGGACCGGGCGCTGTCCACCAGGTCTCGGTCTTGCAGGTTCAGAACCCCGCAATCAGGCGCGGCGCCGCGCGGATTCCGGCTTGATGCGCGCGGCGAGGAATTCCTTGACGCGCCGCCCCGGCGCCGGGCCGCGCAGCGGCTTGAACCCGTCGTCGAGCTCGCCCGAGAGATCGAGCGTGGCCCGCTGACCGACGGCGTCGTAATTTTCTTCCAGCCAGTCGCTGGCGGCACTGCGGCCGAGGTCGCGCAGATAGGCGATGAAAGCCCATTCGGCATTGACCTTGGATGAGGCGGACAGGTCCTTGAAGGCCTCGTCGGCATCGATGCGGTGCATGCGGATATCGCGATATTCGCCATGCGGCAGGCGCCCGGCCGCGATCAGTTCCTTGACGAAGGCGATCGAGCGGAATTCGCGCAGCAGGCCGGCGTTGAAGGTGATCTCGTCGATGCGGTTCTGGATCTCGTTGGCGCTCTTCGGCGTGCCTTCGCGCACCACAGGATTGATCTGCACCAGGAGCACGTCCTCGGTCGCCGCCGTCTTGAAGAACGGATAGAGCGCCGGATTGCCGCCATAGCCGCCATCCCAATAGGGCACGCCCTTGATCTCGACCGCCTGGAACAGCTGCGGCAGGCAGGCCGAGGCCATCACCGTGTCGAGGTCGATCTCGCCGTCGGAGAAGACGCGCAGTTGCCCGGTTTCGACATTGGTCGCCGAGATGAACAGTTCCATCGACTTGCAGGCGCGCACGTTGTCGAAATCGATCTCCTTCTCCACCACATCGCGCAGCGGGTTGAGGCCGAGCGGATTGGCGACATAGGGCGAGAACACCCGCGACATCGTGTCGAAGAAGACATAGCCGGGTGTGTTCTCGATCGACCAATTGCCCCAGACCACATCCCAAGGCATGCGCTGCACCGGGCTGAAACGACCCTTCGAGGCCACCGCCCGCCAGAAATCGTCGAGCTTTTTTCGCGCGCCTTCCACGCCGCCCCGGACAAACCCGTCGGCCAGCGCCACCGCGTTCATGGCGCCGGCGCTGGTGCCAGACACCGCGGCGATCTCCAGCCGCCCATCTTCCAGCAGCCGGTCGAGCACGCCCCAGGAAAAGGCGCCGTGCGAGCCGCCGCCCTGAAAGGCGATGTTGATCTTCTTCTTTTCCTCCGCCTTGCCGTTCTTCGCCATGGCGTTCCTTGTCTCGATGCGCCGGCCTACCGCCGCGTCATTTGGACGGAGCCGGCGCAGTCAGCCTATGTTGCAGTGCAGCATATAAGGGCGGACCAAGGCAAGAACACGAACACACAAGCGTGATCATGGATTTTCCTCGCCCCACGAAGTGGGCTACAGCATGCTGTGACTGGCGTGACTGATCAGACCTGAGGCTTGATTGCCACGTGGTTCCCCCAATCCGTCGCTGCTTCGCAGCGCCACCTTTCCCCCTCCGGAGGGAAAGGAAGGGAGCGTTGCTGGACGAGCATTTACGGCAAAAAGCTTGGCGCCTTTCCTCTACCCCGCCGATCGGGGGAGAGGTGGCTCGGCGAAGCCGAGACGGAGTGGGGGTCGATCAGCGCTACGTTAGCCAATGCATGCGCCAAGCTAGCATACACGCTATCGCCAAAGGCCAGCCGCTTGGAAATGTGTGCATGCCGTAGACGAAGTGGGGCGAGGAACTACCCTCAGGCGACGAGATCCGGCACTGGCCCGACATAGCGCGACTGCGGCCGGATCAGCCGTCCGGTCGCCTGCTGCTCGCGGGCGTGGGCGATCCAGCCGGCAACGCGGCCGGCGGCAAAGACGTTGGAGAATGCCTCTTCCGGGAAGCCGACCGCTTCCAGGAGAAGCGCGGTGTAGAACTCGACATTGGTCTGGATAGAGCGTTGCGGCTTGGCGATCCTGAGCACTTCGAGCGCCGCCTGCTCCACCGTCTCGGCGAAGGCCAGCCGGCTGCCGGTCTCGTTGCGGGAACCGAGCTGCCGCACGACGGCTTTCAGCGCGTCAGCGCGCGGATCGCGCACACGATAAATGCGGTGGCCGAAACCCATGATGCGCCGGTCATGCGCGATCTCGTTGCACAGCCATGCCGTGGCATCGCCGCTGGCCTCGATGGCGTCCAGCATCTCGATCACCGGCCCGGGCGCGCCGCCATGCAGCGGACCTTTCAGCGCGCCGAGCCCGGCCAGGATCGCCGAAGTCAGGCCGGCCTGGGTCGAGGCCACCACGCGGGTCGCGAAGGTCGAGGCGTTGAGCCCATGGTCGCAGACCGTCACCAGATAGCTGTCCAGCGCTCCGGCAAGCGCCGGCGAGGCGGTGCCGGCAAGCATGCGCAGCATATCGCCGGCATGATCGGCTTTTTCGTCGGGAGCGACCGGCGTCTCGCCCCGGCCAAGGCGCAGCAAGGCCGGCGTCAGCACCGCCGGCGCCGCGATCAGCCGCAGCGCGTCGGCAAGCCCGTCACCGTCCGGCAGGACGGCCATGCCGGCCCGCATGCCGCTATAGACATCGAGCGACGCCAGTTGCGCAAGCATCGGTTTCACACGATCAAATACTTCCATCCGCGCCTTGCCGATCGCCTTCGCCATTTCGGCATCGCTGGGAAGGTCGTCGAAGAAGCCCTCGAACAACAGCCGCACCACCTGCGCGTAGCGCCAATGGCCGGCGAGCTCCATCAGCGAATGGCCGCGGATGGTGAGGTGCCCGCCCACACCGTCGACATTGGAAAGCACCGTGTCGGCCGCCACAACATCATCGAGCCCATTCGCCATGATCGCCTCCTTGACCTTTTGTGCATTGCAATTAATGCTGCGCAATCAACGCATCAATCTTGATCAAGATAATCAACGTAAGCGGCAAAATGACGGAATGGCTGTCGCGGGAGCAAGCGCTGGAGCGGCTGAACGTCCGGCCGCAGACGCTTTATGCCTATGTCAGCCGCGGCCGCATCGGCATGAAGCCGGACGACACCGACCCGCGCCGCAGCCAATACCGCGCCGACGACATCGCAGCACTCGCCACGCGCCGCGACCGCGGAAGGAGCCCGCGGGCGATCGCCGAGAGCGCCATCGCCTGGGGCGAGCCGGCGATCGCCACCTCCATCTCGACGGTGCTGCATGGCCGCCTCGCCTATCGCGGCAGGGACGCGGTGGAGCTTTCGGCGACGGCGACGCTTGAGGAGACCGCCGAACTGCTGTGGGCTTCCGACCGTCCGGTGTCGTTCGCTTCGCTGACTCCTTCGGCTGCCCGGCAAAGCGGCACGCCAACGGCATTTGCCAGGCTTTCGGCGCTGGCTGCCGAAGGCTGGCCTTCGCTCGGCCGCAGGCCGCCCATGCTGCAGCAGGACGGCGCCGCCGCGACCAGCGCGCTGGCAACGGCGCTCGGCGCGACGCCGGGCTCGGAGCCGGTGCATGACAGGTTGGCGCAGGGCTGGTCGGTGGACGCCGCGGGGACAAAACTCATCCGCAAGGCGCTGGTGCTGCTGGCCGATCACGAGCTCAACGCTTCGACCTTCGCCGCCCGCGTCGCGGCCTCCACCGGCGCGCCGGTCGCCGCCTGCCTGCTCGCCGGCCTTGCGACGCTTACCGGCCCGCGCCATGGCGGCGCGGGCGCGGCGGCGATCGCGCTGGTCGAGGATGCCGAGCGGCTGGGCGCGGACGAGGCGATCGCCCGCTGGCTCTCCCATGACCGTCCGCTGCCGGGCTTCGGCCACCCGCTCTACCCCGAAGGCGATCCGCGCGCCGAGGGATTGTTTTCCGATTTCAGGATCGATGACGGCCTGTTGCAACTGCGCAAGGCGGTTCTTGCCGCGACCGGGCTGCATCCGAACATCGATTTCGCGCTGGCCGCGATGACGCGCGGCCTGCGCCTGCCCGCCGACGCCCCGTTCCGCCTGTTCGCGCTCGGTCGCAGCGTCGGCTGGACCGCGCATGCCGTCGAGCAGGCGACCAGCAACAGGCTGATCAGGCCCCGCGCCCGCTATGACGGACCAATTGGCGCGGGATGATGACCTTGGAGATCAGCCGGAACGCGTTTGAGGTCGTCATCCTGGGGCGGAGCGTGTGGCTGCCGCGCTATCGGGGACTCTAGACGGCGATCGGCGCCTTGATGCTCGCATCCGCGAAATAGTTCTCGAGGCGGAAATCCTCGAAGCGGAAGGCGAAGAGGTCTTTCACCTCCGGATTGATCCACATCGTCGACAAGGCCTTGGGGCGTACGCAGCATCTGCTCGCGCGCCTGCTCGAAATGGTTCGAATAAAGATGCGCATCGCCGAGCGTGTGGACGAAATCACCGGGCTTCAGCCCGGCCATCTGCGCCACCATCATGGTGAGCAAGGCATAGGAAGCGATGTTGAATGGCACGCCGAGAAAGATATCGGCCGAGCGTTGGTAGCGCTGGCAGGAGAGCCGACCCTCTGAGACATAGAACTGGAACAGGCAATGGCAGGGCGGCATCGCCATATGGAGTCTTTGCCCGAGATCATCGCATCGACAAAGTGCAAAACGCCTTGGCCCGCCAACGCAATGCTGCTTAGGCCGCCTTGGGACTCTTTGCGACACGCCTCTCTACTCGCTCAGACTTCACGTCGGCAAACTTGGACCTGGCAAGCCAACGTGGCAGGGCCGATCTTGCTCGGGCGCTACCGATCACTTCGATCCTGCTTTGGCTGAGCGCGGCGTGAAGTGGAAGATCACCGCGCCAGACGTAGATCATGTCGCGCAAGGTCGTGGTTAGGTAGAGATCGACATCAAACGCAGGATCAGTGATGCAGAGCTGCGTCGCGCCATTCTCGCCGACAAACCAGTAGTGCCGCCAGCGAGCCGGTCGCTCGCGGAACGTAAGCTTCACGACCGAACGCTGTGCTCCGAAGGCATCCGGATGCGCGCCCCTTTCAATTGCCCAGAGAAGCAGACCAGCATCGAGTTCATGATCCATTAGCTCTCGGCGAGACCACCGTTGACCCCAGACGCCGAGCGCGTGCACCAGCGGCATCAGATCTTGGCCCGGCGCCGTGAGGTGGTAAGTCCAACCGCGCCCTGATTCCGGTAGGCGCCGCTCAACAAGTCCCTCCGCCTCCAGTTGTTTGAGGCGCTTGGAAAGGAGGGTCGGAGACGCCCGCGCAACACCGCGTTGAAGTTCAGAGAAGCGCGAAACGCCCTTACCGAGGTCGCGCAGGATCAATGGCGTCCAGCGCTCGCAGAATATCTCCGCGGCTTTGGAAATGGGACAGAACTGCCCGTAACTTCCCAATGACCCGCTCCTTCTGTCAGCGCGCCAACGCAGAATACTACACTTTGTGGAGTATTCGAGTGCAAGGCGTCGGGGCAAACTCATCCAAGCAAGAGGCAGGTCGCCGCGCATCGCGGGCTGGCCGCGGTCGGTTGCCGCGCGCCCAGCGCGTGCGAGGGGCTGTCGGAAGGATGGTGACGAGATGAACGATGGCCATTGGGGGCGGCCATGAACGAAATGGGCGTTCTGGATGCCGTGGTTGTGGGCGCTGGATGGGCCGGCCTCGGCGTCAGTTATATGCTTGCCCAATCGGATATGCGGCATTGCGTCCTTGAACGCGGGCGAATCGGCGAAACTTGGCGGACGCAGCGTTGGGACTCGTTCCACTTCAATCTGCCCAACATGTACAGCGTGATGCCTGGCGATCGTTACGATGGCCCGAACCCAGAAGGGTTTATGACGCATATAGAGTTTGCGACTCTCCTTGAAGACTATGCGCGGCGCTACCAACTCCCGGTTCGTAACGGCATCTCGGTCACAAAACTGAAATCAAGTGACGGGCTCTTTCACATTGTGACGCCGGAGCAGACGTGGCGGGCGAAAAACGTGGTTGTCGCCAGCGGCAGCTTGAACCGTCCGCGTCGACCAGTTTCCGCCTCCGCGTTGACGGATGGCCCAGTACAGCTCGATGCCTCTGACTACCGTAATGCCGACGACCTTCCCGCCGGAGCTATCCTCGTCATCGGCAGTGCGCAGTCTGGCAGTCAAATCGCCGAAGATTTGATTCTGGCAGGCAGGGAGACCTATCTTGCGACGGGCCATATTGGCCGCCTGCCGCGCTGCTATCGCGGGCGCGACATTGTCGTATGGATGGTGAAGACCGGATTGGTCGATGCGCCGCGCAAGGATTTCGTCGATCCCTCCGGTCGCGTTGCCGGCAGGCCTCTGATTGGCGCTTTGCACACGATAAGTCTGCAATCTCTCAGCGCCCAAGGCGTCATGTTGCTCGGACGATTTCTCGGCGTGGAGAACGGCCAGCCTATCTTCGCCGACGACCTTGTTGGGAATATTCGGTTCGGCGACGAGATTTCCGCGCAATTCAAAAAACGTATCGATGAGTTTATCGAAGGCAGCGGTCTCGATGCCCCCGCACCCGTTGAGGAGGAGGCGGAGGCAGTCGCTCCGCGCCTACCCCAGCGCCCCATTCTGTCGCTCGATCTCGTAGAGCGGAACATTTCAGCGATTGTCTGGTGCACCGGCTTCCAGGGCGATTTCAGTTGGATCGATGTACCCGGTGTTCTCGACAAGCGAGGCCAGCCGGTTCACGAAGACGGCGTTGCCCCGATTCCCGGAATCTATTTTGCCGGGCTCGATTTTGCGTCCACGCGCCGGTCGGGCACCGTTATGGCCATTGAAGACGAGGCGCGTCGATTTGTCGGCCAAATATTAGCTCGGACGTGATCCGGTGACGGGTGAAGAGGTCACCTATCCGAATCGAATTCAGGAGGGTAGACGGCCAACAATCGGTGAGGACGCGACTCTCGGAGCTTTGTTGCTCGGGCGGGCCGGGAGTTTCGAGGGTGGGACTTTGCGGCGGCCTTGAACCGGCCTTCAACCGTCCGAGGCGGTTGAAGGCCGGTCAGGCGGTGCAGGAGCTGGAGCGCTTCTCGTCCGCAGCCTCGACAGCCTAATCTGTCGCGAAACGCCAAAAGCCGCCTTTCGGCGGCCTCGGTCTTCTTCAAATCGGCACCATAAGCGACACTGGAACTGTTCGGCCTCAAATTTCCACCGTAAGTGTCGGTCTCGGTCAAAACCTGCCCGAGGATGACGAAGGGATGGGTCGGTTCGGCTAATCTCAGGCGCAGCGACCACCATCAACGACAGCCACAACCCGTCAGGACATCGTGTCCAGCTTGCGCTGCATGGCCGCAATCTGCGCCTTCAATTCTTGCAGATCGTCGCCCTTTTCTTCCTTCTTCGGCGGCTCGGCCGGCGCTGCCGAATTGCCGCCGGCGGGCGGGAACGGCGTGAACATGCGCATGGCGTTCTGGAACATCTCGACATTGCGTCGCGTCTGTTCTTCGAGCGCCTTCATCGGCGTCTTCATCAAGTCGATCGGCGTCTTGCCGAAGGCGCCCTTGAGCTGTTCGCGAAACCGCTCCTGCTCCTTGGAGAAGGCGATCATCGACTGTTCGAGGAAGCTCGGCACGATCATCTGCATCTGATCGCCGTAAAAGGAGATGAGCTGGCGCAGGAACGGGATCGGCAGCATGTTCTGCCCTTCCTTGTTCTCCAGCTCGAAGATGATCTGCGTCAGCACCGGGTGGGTGATGTCGTCGCCGGTCTTTGCATCCTGGACCGTGAACTCCTCGCCCTTCTTGACCATCTCGGCCAAGTCCTCGAGCGTCACATAGGTGCTTGTGCCGGTATTGTAGAGCCGGCGATTGGCATACTTCTTGATGACGATCGGGTCGTCTTTTGCGGCCATCCGTATCCTCCCCAGGACACCGGCACCTTTAGGAGTAAGCGGCCGGTAACGATTGTACCCGTTATCGAGGATACGCGCAAAAGCGTCACAATTCCAAGCGGTTTGTGCACTGCGGCATCAATTAATGCTGCACGGCCATTGCAAAATCCGCCGCACGGCCAACGTCACGTTACCGCGACTGGCCTGCGCTCTGCTTGCCGCGCATGGCGGTCATGCCCATTTCCGGTTTGACTCAGGGTTTCGAACGGGCAAGAAAGTCCTAAAGCGATCTCGAAAATACGACACCTCGAAGTCTGGAGAAGAAAATGTCCGCTTCCAATTCCATCGTCGTCGCCAGCGCCGCCCGCACCGCGGTCGGCTCATTCAACGGCAGTTTCGCCGCCACGCCGGCGCATGAGCTCGGCGCCGTCGTCATCAGGGAACTGCTCTCGCGAGCGAATGTCGAGGCGGCGGATGTCGATGAGGTCATCCTCGGCCAGGTGCTGACCGCCGCTCAAGGGCAGAACCCGGCCCGCCAGGCCTCGATCAATGCCGGCCTGCCGAAAGAGACCACCGCTTGGGGCCTCAACCAGGTTTGCGGCTCGGGCCTGCGCGCCATCGCGCTCGGCATGCAGCAGATCGCCACCGGCGACGCCAAGGTGATCGTTGCCGGCGGCCAGGAATCGATGTCGATGTCGCCGCACGCCGAGCACCTGCGCGCCGGCGTCAAGATGGGCGACTACAAGATGATCGACACCATGATCAAGGACGGCCTGTGGGATGCCTTCAACGGCTATCATATGGGAAACACCGCCGAGAACGTCGCCCGCCAGTTCCAGATCACCCGCGAAACCCAGGACGAGTTCGCCTTGGCCTCGCAGAACAAGGCCGAGGCTGCGCAGAAGGCCGGCAGGTTCAAGGACGAGATCGTCGCCTTCACCATCAAGGGCAAGAAGGGCGACACAACAGTTGACCAGGACGAGTACATCCGCCATGGCGCGACGCTCGACGCCATGACCAAGCTGAAGCCCGCTTTCGACAAGGACGGCACGGTCACCGCCGCCAACGCCTCCGGCATCAATGACGGCGCCGCCGGCGCGCTGCTGATGACCGAGGCCGAGGCTGAAAGGCGCGGCATCACCCCGTTGGTCCGCATCGCCTCATGGGCGACCGCCGGCGTCGATCCGGCGATCATGGGCACGGGGCCGATCCCTGCCTCGAAGCGGGCGCTGGAGAAGGCCGGCTGGTCGGTCAAGGACCTCGATCTCGTCGAGGCCAACGAGGCGTTCGCCGCGCAGGCCTGCGCCGTCAACAAGGGCATGGGCTGGGATCCCTCGATCGTCAACGTCAATGGCGGTGCCATCGCCATCGGCCATCCGATCGGCGCTTCGGGCGCTCGCGTCTTCAACACGCTGGTCTATGAGATGCGCCGCCGCGGCGCCAAGAAAGGCCTCGCCACGCTTTGCATCGGCGGCGGCATGGGTGTGGCGATGTGCGTGGAAGCGCTCTGAGTTCAGCGAGCAGCGAATAGGGAGTGGCGAATAGGGAAGAAGGAGCGTCGCGCGGCGGGACATCGGATCCCTACTCGCTATTCGCCACTTCCTATTCGCTCGGACGATTTTTAAAGGGAGGACCACATGAGCAAGGTAGCAATCGTCACGGGCGGATCGCGCGGCATCGGCGCGGCGATATCGGTCGCCTTGAAGACCGCCGGCTATTCCGTCGCAGCGAACTATGCCGGCAATGACGAGGCGGCCCAGAAATTCAAGGCCGAGACCGGCATCCCGGTCTACAAATGGTCCGTCGCCGACTACGAGGCCTGCGCCGCGGGCATCAAGCAGATCGAAGCCGATCTCGGCCCGGTCGGGGTGCTGGTCAACAATGCCGGCATCACCCGCGACGCCATGTTCCACAAGATGACGCCCGCGCAGTGGAAGGAGGTCATCGACACCAACCTCTCCGGCGTCTTCAACATGACGCATCCCCTGTGGAGCGGCATGCGCGACCGCAAGTTCGGCCGCGTCATCACCATTTCCTCCATCAACGGCCAGAAGGGCCAGGCCGGCCAGGTCAACTACTCGGCCGCCAAGGCCGGCGATATCGGCTTCAGTAAGGCTCTTGCCCAAGAAGGCGCTCGCGCGGGCATCACCGTCAACGTCGTCTGCCCCGGCTATATTGCGACCGAAATGGTCAAGGCGATCGACGAAAAGGTGCTCAACGAGCGCATCATCCCGCAGATCCCGGTTGGCCGCCTCGGCGAGCCGGAAGAGATCGCGCGCTGCGTCGTCTTCCTGGCTTCCGACGAGGCCGGCTTCATCACCGGCTCGACCATCACTGCCAATGGCGGCCAGTACTTCGCCTGATACCCAACTTCGCCTGATACCCTTTTTGCGTTGAGGCGGCCCCGACATCGGAGCCGCCTTTTTGCTCCGTCGACGAGATCGGCGCGTCACCTTGCCTCAATTCGGCACGCAAAGGTTAACGGCAGCTGCCCCCCTTGTGCGCAACTCCGCCAACAAGCTGTGAATTCTCGGTGGGTAAGCTGTGGATAACACCATATCTAGGGGTGAACAAACCGGGAAAATAACCGGATCGCTGATTCGTCGCCGATTCGTTCTGGCTTTGGCCGGAAAGTTAACGGCGGACGGCGCAAACGTCGCCGAATTCGTTAAAATCGATTAAGAAAAATCAACAATTTCAAAACTTTGAGGGCAAGGCTCAGGTCAACCGCGACCGTTGCCCGGCAAAAGTTAACGACAGTCTCGGTCCGACGGGGCCACGCAGGAATCGGGCCAATTCAACGATTCAGCATGTGGTGAGACTCACCGTCAAAAAGCCCACATATAGCCGTGAACAAAACCTGAATCAGAACGAGTCAGCGATTCGTCGCTGATTCGTTCCAGACTCGTTCCAGCCGTTAACAACGACCGAATTTTGGCCACCCCGGCCCGCTCTGCCTGTCCCCAAAGGAACATTCCGCTTTCGCTTCACGCTCGAAGTCCCTATGTGTCGCCTGTCACACGCGGCGGCACCGCCGTGCTTCAGACTACAAGCGGCAGAAACCTAATTTCCGAGCCGATGAACATCCAGCCGAAACACTCCCAGCCGCTGATCCTTTCGGGCCGCGACGTGACTGCCGTGCTAGGCCCCACCAACACTGGCAAGACCCATCTCGCCATCGAGCGCATGGTCGCGCATGAGACCGGCGTCATCGGCCTGCCGCTCAGGCTGCTCGCCCGCGAAGTCTATGCCCGGGTCTGCGAGAAGGTCGGCGCCCACAAGGTGGCGCTGATCACCGGCGAGGAGAAGATCGTGCCTGCCGGGGCGAAATATTCGGTCTGCACCGTCGAGGCGATGCCGCGCGAAACCGACGCCGCCTTCGTCGCCATCGACGAGGTGCAGCTCGCCGGCGATCTCGAGCGCGGCCATATCTTCACCGACCGCATCCTGCATCTGCGCGGCCGCCAGGAGACGCTGCTTCTCGGCGCCGCCACGATGCACGGCATCCTGCAGCGCCTGTTGAAGGGCGTGTCGGTGGTGACGCGGCCGCGGCTGTCGCACCTTGCCTATGCCGGCTCCAAGAAGCTCACCCGGCTGCCGCGGCGCACCGCCATCGTCGCTTTCTCCGCCGACGAGGTCTACGCCATCGCCGAGCTGATCCGCCGCCAGCAGGGCGGCGCCGCCGTCGTCCTCGGCGCGCTCTCGCCGCGCACCCGCAACGCGCAGGTGGAGATCTTCCAGTCCGGCGATGTCGACTATCTCATCGCCACCGACGCCATCGGCATGGGACTGAACCTCGACCTCGACCATGTCGCCTTCGCCCAGAACCGCAAATTCGACGGTTACCAATACCGCAACCTGACCGCCGCCGAGCTTGGCCAGATCGCCGGCCGTGCCGGCCGGCACCTGCGCGACGGCACGTTCGGCGTCACCGGCCAGGTCGATCCGTTCGACGAGGATCTGGTCGCCAAGATCGAGGGACACGACTTCGACCCGGTGAAGGTGCTGCAGTGGCGTACCGCCGATTTCGACTTTTCCAGCCTCGATGCGCTGAAGCGCTCGATCGAGGCCAATGCGCCGGTCGAAGGGCTGACCCGTGCGCTGCCGGCCGTGGACGCGCAGGCGCTGGAGCATCTGTCGCGCGACGGCGACATCCGCGCTTTGGCCACCGGCAAGGAGCGCGTGGCGCTGCTGTGGGAAGCCTGCGCCCTGCCGGACTACCGTAAGATCGCGCCGGCCCAGCATGCCGACCTCGTCGCCTCGATCTATATGGACCTTGCGCGCCATGGCCATGTCGATGAGAATTACATGGCCGAGCAAGTGCGGCGCGCCGACACGACGGACGGCGATATCGACACGCTCTCGCACCGGATCGCGCAGATCCGCACCTGGACTTTCGTCTCCAACCGGCCTGGCTGGCTGGCCGATCAGCTACACTGGCAGGAAAAGACGCGCGAAATCGAAGACAGATTGTCGGATGCGCTGCATGAGCGGTTGACGAAACGCTTCGTAGACCGCAGGACTTCCGTCCTCATGCGGCGCCTTAGAGAAAATACCATGCCTGAAGCCGAAATCAGCCCTACCGGAACCGTCCTCGTCGAAGGCCATCATGTCGGCGAGCTGCAGGGGTTCCGCTTCACCGCCGACCAGAGCGCCGGCGGCGAGGACGCCAAGGCGGTGCGCACCGCCGCCCAGAAGGCGCTCGCCGCCGAGTTCGAGGCGCGCGCCGAGCGCTTTGCCGCCTGCGCCAATGGCGACCTGGCTTTGGGCTCGGACGGCGTCCTGCGCTGGATCGGCGCGCCGATCGGCACGCTGGTCGCCGGCGACGAGGCGTTGAAGCCGCGCCTGGTCCTGCTTGCCGACGAGCAGTTGACCGGGCCTGCCCGCGACAAGGTCGCCGCGCGCGCCGAGCGTTTCGTCAATTTCCAGATCGAGTCGTTTTTGAAGCCGCTGGTCGACCTGAAGAATGCCGACCAGCTCACCGGCATCGCGCGCGGCATCGCCTTCCAGCTGGTCGAGCATTTCGGCCTGATCAATCGCCGCGACATCGCGGAGGAGATGAAGTCTCTCGACCAGGAAGGCCGCGCGGCACTTCGCCGCCTCGGCGTGCGCTTCGGCGCCTACCATGTCTTCGTGCCGGCGCTGATCAAGCCGGCGCCGGCCGGCCTGGTGACTTTGCTCTGGGCGCTGAAGAATGACGGCAAGGACAAGCCGGGCTTCGGCGACGTGGTGCATGCGCTGGCCTCCGGCCGCACCTCCGTGGTCATCGACCCGGCCTTCGACAAAACCTTCTACAAGCTCGCCGGCTACCGCAACCTCGGCCGCCGCGCCGTGCGCGTCGACATCCTGGAAAGGCTCGCCGACCTCATCCGCCCGGCGACCAACTGGAAGCCCGGCCTCGGCCAGCGTCCGGACGGCGCCTATGACGGCCACGCCTTCATGGTGACGCCGCCGATGATGTCGATCCTCGGCGCCACCGCCGACGACATGGAGGAGATCCTCAAGGGTCTCGGCTATCGCTCCGAGGCGAAGCCGGCCGCCGAGGTGAAGGCGAAGCTCGACGCCCAGGACGACGCCGCCCGTGAAGCGGCCGCGGCCAGGCTCGCCGCGGAAGAGGCCGCTCGCGCCGCGCAGGCGGCGGAGGCGCCAGCTCCCGTGGCAACGTCCGGCGAGGGCCCGGGGACGGACAGCACCGAAATCCATGCCGCGGAGACGCCGGTCGAGAGCGCGGCGGAGGTTGTCGACGAAACAAGCGGACAGGAGACACTGGCCGCGGAAGCCACGGAAAGCGCGGCGGCAAGCGAACCGGCAGCGCAAAGCGATGAGCCGACCGGGGAGGCCGTGACGGAGGAAGGCGTGCCCTTGGCGCAGGCCGAGTCCTCGCAGACCGAAATCCCGGCCGAGAGCGCGGCGGAGCCTGTCGACGACACAGCTCGACAGGAGACCGTGGCCACGGAAACCGCGGCGGCAAGCGAACCGGCAGCGCAAGGCGATGAGCCGGCCGGCGATGCCGTGACGGAGGAAAGCGTGCCCTCGGCTCAGGCCGAATCCTCGCAGACCGAAATCCCGGCCACGAGCGAGACCCCCGCATCGACGGAAGCCGCCACCGGCGAAACCGCGGCCGAGGCTGAGGAACCGAAGCCTGTCCTTCTGTGGCGCCAGGCGCGCTTCGATCATCAGCGTCCGCGCCATCGCCAAGACAACCGTCGCGACAATCGTCCGCGAGGCGGCCAGCCCGCGCGCGATGGCCAGCCTGGCGCCGCTGCCGGCCAGCCCGGCGATCGGCCCGCCCAGGAAGGCCGCCGCGAGCAGCGCGACGGCGCCGGCAAGCCGCGCTTCGACCGCTCGAAGTTCAAACCCAGGCCGGAAACCGGCGACCGGCGCGAAGGTGGCGAACGGCGCGAAGGCAGACCGCAAGGCGAGCGGCCGGATCGCCACGAGGGGGGCCGCCGCGACGGCCGGCCCGACTGGAAGGGCAACAGGCAGGACGGCAAGGGCAACGCCCAGGGCGGCAAGCCGGCCTTCCAAGGCAAGCCGCGCGAGGAACGCCCGCAGCGCTTCGATCCGGATTCGCCTTTCGCCAAGCTCGCCGCCTTGCGCGACCAGCTCAAGAAATAGGCTAGAGCATGATCCCGAGCCGAAGGACCGCGCCAGCGAAAAGTGGGAACCGGTTTTCGGATAAGATCATGCTCCAACAAAGCTAGCCCCGATGGTTGGAGAGGGCCGCCAGCGCATCGACAAATGGCTGTTCTTTTCGCGCGCGGTGAAATCGCGGTCCCTGGCGGCGAAAGTCGTCGTCGCCGGGCGCGTCCGCATCAATCGCGACAAAGCAGCGCAGGCCTCCGATCTGGTCAAGCCCGGCGACGTTCTCACCATCACGCTCGAGGGCCGTATCCTGGTCTGGAAGGTGCTGAATTGCGGCACGCGACGCGGTCCGGCCGAAGAGGCGCGGCTGCTCTACGAGGATATGTCGCCGGCGCCGACACCCAAGGGCGAGGCGGTTCCGGATGCCATTCCAGCCCTGCGCGAGGCCGGCAGCGGGCGCCCGACCAAACGCGAGCGGCGGCAGACCGACCGTCTGCTCGGCGATGATTGAATTGGGCCAGCCGGACCGCCAGCGGCGAGACCGCTGGAATTCTATTCCCCGGGGCCGGCAGTGCCCGAATGCCCTGCCCTTGCAAGCAGCCGGCAAAGGCGTTACCTCAACCTGAAAAAGCCGAGCAAATCGGGACGTTCCGGAGCCTGCAATGACCTACGTCGTGACCGACAATTGCATCAAATGCAAATACATGGACTGCATAGAGGTCTGTCCGGTCGACTGTTTCTACGAAGGCGATAACATGCTCGTCATCCACCCCGACGAGTGCATCGACTGCGGCGTGTGCGAGCCCGAATGCCCGGCCGACGCGATCAAGCCGGACACCGAGGGCGGCCTCGACAAATGGTTGCAGGTCAATTCCGAATACGCCGAGAAATGGCCCAACATCACCGCCAAGAAAGAGCCGCCGGCGGACGCCAAGACCTTCGACGGCGAGACCGGAAAGTTCGAGAAATATTTCTCGCCGGAGCCCGGTGAAGGCGATTGATGCTGGCGCGGCAACGCCGGCATGACACGACGTAACGGGGCCGATACAATTGCTGTCTTGACAGGCAGCGACCCCGTTTGGCGTTAGCGAACGCAGCAAAACCTTGATTCTTCCGACTTTTTGTGTTACATCAGCGAAACATGCCGGTGACACAACGTCGATTTATGGCGCTAACGCCCCAAATCACTGAAAGGTGAGCTTTTAGATCCGGACCAGAGCGATCTGGGGCAGGCGGTCGCATTCGTGCGGTATGCCGGTCCCTGCTGTCCGGTGGTTCATCCTGTTGCGTGGCTAATGGTCGGCTGTTGCCGGCCCCATCGGTTCGAGCCGGCATGATGCCGGCTGCACAACTAAGGAGTTCAGGGCGTAATGGCAACGATCACCCCGCAGAAGAAGTCCAACGCGGCCCGCCACGGGTTCAAGACCGGCGAGTTCATCGTCTATCCGGCGCATGGCGTCGGCCAGATCGTGGCGATCGACGAGCAGGAAGTTGCGGGTCACAAGCTGGAACTGTTCGTCATCGATTTCCAGAAGGACAAGATGCGGCTCAAGGTACCGGTCGCCAAGGCGACCTCGATCGGCATGCGCAAGCTGTCGGAAGAGGACTATGTCGACCGCGCGCTGAAGGTCGTGCAGGGCCGCGCCCGCATCAAGCGCACCATGTGGTCGCGCCGCGCCCAGGAATATGATGCCAAGATCAATTCCGGCGACCTGATCTCGATCTCGGAAGTGGTGCGCGACCTTTACCGCGCCGACAACCAGCCGGAGCAATCCTATTCCGAGCGTCAGCTCTATGAAGCCGCGCTCGACCGCATGGCCCGCGAGATCGCCGCTGTGAACCGCATGTCGGAGACCGAGGCGGTTCGCCTCATCGAGGTCAACCTCAACAAGGGTCCGAAGCGCGGCGCCAAGGCCGACAACGAAGAATCCGAACAGGAAGAAGCTGCCTGAGCTTTTTCGCTCATCGAACTGCGAAGAACCCGGCCTCGCGCCGGGTTTTTTGTTTGGGCTTCATGCATGTCTCCGGAAAGTGGGCCCGGTTTCGGGACAAAGACATGCTTAAAATCAAAACTTAAAGCAGGTCGCGTGAATCCGTTTTCACGCGACCTGGCTTTAATGCATGTCGCGCAAAAGTGTGCCAGCGGTTTTGCGATAACGACATGCATGAAAACAAAGCCTTGAAGAAGCGGCAGCCCCGCTCGTTACCCGGACCTTCGATCCGCCCCCAACAAAGGGCGTGATGCTCAGCCGCCAGGCTCCTTCTGCGCTTCTTCCTGCCGCAGCGAGGCGATGAAGCGCTTGGTCCGCTCGCGCTCCGGATTGTCGAACACGACCGAGGCCGGGCCTTTCTCGACGATCGAGCCGGCATCGAGAAAGACGACCTCCTGCGCGATCTTGGAGGCGAGCCTCAGATCGTGCGTCGCCATCACCATGGTCGTGCCTTCGCGGGCAAGCTGCCCAAGCACGTCGACCACTTCCTGCGCCAGTTCCGGATCGAGCGCCGAGGTCGGCTCGTCGCAAAGCAGCACCCGCGGCGACGGCGCCAGCGCCCGGGCGATCGCCACGCGCTGCTGCTGGCCGCCCGACAGCGTCGCCGGCCAGGCATCGGCCTTGTGCGCCATGCCGACCTTTTCGAGCAGGGCCATGGCCCGCTCGCGCGCCCTTGGCTCCGGCCATTTCAGCACCGTCACCAGCCCTTCCATGACATTCTCGATTGCGGTGCGATGCGGGAAGAGCTGGAAATTCTGGAACACCATGCCGGTCTGCAGGCGAATGCGCTGGATGTCCTTGGCCGGCACCTTGATGCCCGGACGGAATTCCAGCCTCTCCTCGCCGATGCGCAAAGCGCCGGACGTCGGGATCTCCAACAGGTTGATGCAGCGTAAGAGCGTGCTTTTGCCGCCGCCCGAAGGGCCTACCAGCGCCGTCACGCTGCCCTCGTCCAGGCTGACGGTGACGCCTTTCAGCACCAGATTGTCGCCGAAGCGCTTTTCGATGTTGGTGAGGCCGATCATGCGTTGGCCTCCAGGAACCCGCCATAGCGGTTGAGCCGCACCTCCAGCCGCGCCTGCAGCGCCGACAGCACCGAGCTCAATGCGAGATAGAGCGCCGCCGCCTCGACATAGAGGATCAGCGGCTCGTAGGTGGTGGCGACGATTCGCTGCGCCGCCTGGAACATCTCGGGCACCGTGATCGCCGCCGCCAGCGAGGTATCCTTGACCAGCGAGATGAAGGTGTTGGAAAGCGGCGGCACCGCGACGCGGCCGGCCTGCGGCAGGATGGTGCGCCGCATCGCCTGGCTCCAGGTCATGCCGATCGAGTAGGATGCCTCCCATTGGCCTTTCGGCACCGAGCCGATGACGGCGCGGATGATCTCCGACGTATAGGCGCCGATGTTCAGCGTGAAGCCGATAAGCGCGGCGGGAAAGGCATCGAGCAGGATGCCGACCGACGGCAGGCCGTAGAAGATCAGGAACAACTGAACGAGCAGCGGCGTGCCACGAAAGATCCAGACATAGAAGCGAACCAGCACAACCAGCGGCTTTGGACCGAACAGCCGGATCAGCGCGGTCGCCAGTCCGGCGATGAGCCCGAGCGCGAAGGACAGGAGCGTCAGCGGCACGGTGAAGATCAGCGCCGCCCACAACAGCGTCGGCAACGATTCCAGCATCAATTGCAGCCAGTGCGGCACGGAGCGCTTCTCCCTTCCAGATACGGCGGCGCGTTCCCCCGTATGGACTGACTATCATGCAAAAACCGGCGGGCCGTCAAAGACGGCGGCGCATGAATATCGTGCAAAAAATAACGGGCCGTCTTTGACGGCCCGCCGGTTTCCGAACAAGAGGACGATTGCCTTACTTCGAAACGTCCTGGCCGAAATATTTGTCGGCGATCTTCTGGTAGGTGCCGTCGGCCTTGATGTCGGCCAGCGCCTTGTTGATGGCCGCGACCAGCTCCGGATCGCCCTTGCGCACGATGACGCCGGAATAGTCGGCATTCTCTTCCTGCGCGGCGATCTTCACATTCGCGTCCGGCTTGTGCTTCTTGAAATCGAGGAAGGACAGGCTGTCGTTGATGGTGGCGTCGGCGCGGCCGGTGAGCAGAAGCTGGATCGACTGGTCGAAGCCGTCGGTGCCGACGAGCTCGGCGCCGTTGGACTCGGCGAGCTTGCCGAAGTTGGAGGTCAGCGACTGCGCCGACTTCTTGCCCTTGAGGTCGGCGAAGGTCTTGATGTCGGTGTTGTCGCCGCGCACGATCAGCACCGCCTTCGAGGCGATGTAGGGATCGGAGAAGTCGTACTTGGCCTTGCGCGCATCGGTGATGCCGACCTCGTTGATGACGGCGTCGTAGCGGTTGGCGTCGAGGCCGGCGATCAGCCCGTCCCACTTGCCTTCGAGGAACTCGACCTTGACGCCGAGCTTGTCGGCGATGGCCCTGGCGATCTCGACATCGAAGCCGACCAAGGCGTTGGATTCGTCATGATAGGTGAAGGGCGCGTAGGTGCCTTCGGTGCCGACCTTGATGACGCCCGCCTGCTTGATCTGGTCGAGATTGGCGCCGGCATGCCCGGCCGTGACCGCCAGAACCTGCAACGTTCCGGCGACAAGGAGCGATTTGAGCCATTTCATTTTTCTGTGATCCCGTTTTGACCGGTGTCCCGGCGCGATTGTGAGAGCCGGAAACTGACAGATAGAAGGCTGGGAAATAAGGAACCAGATTTCAAAAATCAGCTCTGCCAGAAATCTGATTCTCAAAATTGCCTGACAACCCGCCAAGCGACTCTTTCGGGCCGATGACAAAATGTTCCCGCTGGCAATATTTGCCCGCTCGGACGGCGGAACCATCGATGCGCCTGATACGTTGCATCGCTGTTGTAGGGCGCGGCGGCGTCTTTTCAACCGCTGTAAGCTCACTCACCGCCAAAAGGAGCCGGCATGATCGAGGACACAGCAGGACGGACGCTGGTCCGGGCGGCAATGAAGGCTCCTTATCTCGAGCGCGACGAGGAGCATGTTCTCGCCTTGCGCTGGAAGGAAGAGAACGACCAGCACGCGTTGCACAGGATCACCGTCGCCCACATGCGCCTGGTCATCTCGATGGCCTCGAAGTTCCGCCACTACGGCCTGCCGCTCGGCGACCTTATCCAGGAGGGCCATGTCGGCCTGCTCGAGGCTGCCGCCCGTTTCGAGCCCGCGCGCGAAGTGCGCTTCTCGACCTATGCCACCTGGTGGATTCGCGCCTCCATGCAGGATTACATCCTGCGCAATTGGTCGATCGTGCGCGGCGGCACCAGTTCGGCGCAGAAGGCGCTGTTCTTCAACCTGCGGCGTCTGCGCGCCCGCCTCGCCAACGGCGCCGAGCCGCTCTCCAATGCCTCGCTCTACCGCGAGGTTTCGGCCGCGCTTGGCGTTCCGGAAGCCGACGTGGCGATGATGGATTCACGCCTGTCCTCGCCCGACAGCTCGCTCAATGCGCCTCTGGCCGACGAGAACGGCGCCGCCGAGCGGATGGATTTCCTGGTCTCCGAAGACCCGCTCCCCGACGAGATCGTCGGCGACCGGATCGATGTCCAGCGCCGGGCTGTCTGGCTGAAGAGCGCACTTGGCGCGCTCAACGCCCGCGAGCTTCGCATCATCGAGGAGCGCAGGCTGAGCGACGACGGCGCCACGCTGGAAGCGCTCGGCGAACAGCTGGGCATCTCCAAGGAGCGCGTCCGCCAGATCGAGGCCCGCGCCATGGAGAAGCTGAAGCTGGCCCTTGTGAAGCAGAATCCGGAATTTTTGGCGGAAGCCGCCTGAAGCTAATGTAATCGAAAATCAAAGATAGGAAATTTATTAAATAAGAATACATCGTCGTCGAGGCAATTTTTCCTCGATGATGCATATTGATTGTGAACTCTTTAACAGACTGTAGCGCCGCAATCGGGCTTTTTGACGCCTCCAGACCATGACATATGGGGGATCTGCCATGCTGCGATGCTGCGTGCACCTTGCAATCCTGTTCCTTATTGGCCTCACGACATTCGAAGCGCACGCCGATCGAAGGGTTGCCCTCGTCATTGGCAATTCCGAATATCGCGAGATCCCGGCGCTCAAGAATCCCGACAAGGACGCGGACGACGTGTCGGACACGTTCCGGCTGGCCGGCTTCGAGGTGTTCGCCGCCAAGGATCTGACCAGGCTTCAGTTCGAAGAGCGGTTCCGCCACTATCTGGCGGCGGCCGACGGCGCCGATCTCGCGGTCGTCTACTATTCGGGACACGGCTTTCAGATCGGCGGGGAGAATTTCCTAATTCCGGTGGATGCGTCGCTGAAAGATGCGGCCGACATGGAGGTCCAGGCCATCAAGGTCGACGACATATTGCGGCAACTGCGCTCGAGATCGAAGATCCAGATGATCATCCTCGACGCCTGTCGCAACAATCCCTTCCCGCGCAAGGACTATTGGCTGCGCGACCAGTTGATCGTCGCCGGCGGCAGCGGACTTGCGCAGGTAACAGGTTCGCAGAATACGCTGATTGCCTTTGCCACCGAGCCGGGGGCGGTCGCCTATGACGGGTCCGGCGATCTCAGCCCGTTCTCGTCGTCCTTCTCCCGCCGCGCGCTGGCGCCGGACCAGGAGATACGCTCGGTCATGGCGGCCGTGCGCCGCGACGTGGTCAAGGCCACCAACGGCAAGCAGGTTCCGTGGGAGAACTCCTCGCTGCTCGACGATGTCGTGCTGATGCGCGGGGCGGAGCAACCAGCGCCGCCGCCTCTCGACGCGCAGCAGAACGAGCAGGTGGCGGAGCGCGGAATCCAGGTCGCCGATGCCGCCGAGGCGATTGGAAGTCGCGATATCCGCGTCCCGGTCGGCGTCGGCCCGGTTCCGCTGAAACTGGATCTTCCGGCCAAGGATGCCTCGATCAGCCTCAAGCTTGCGAGCTACCCGGCGACCGGAACGCTGTCGTTGCCCGATCGCGTCCTGTCGCCGCAATCGAGCCTGATGGCCGCCGAGGTCGACAATCTGCGCTACGAGCCGCAGATCGGCTCGGCCGCTCCCGTCGAAGTCGGCTTCGAGATCCGCCTGGGCAACGCCGCGAAGCGGGCGACGATAAAACTGTCGCCGGGCGTCGACCCTTGCGACCAGGCCGCTGGCGAGCCGCTCGACCTGCAGGGCATTGTCCCGGGACGGTTGCCGAATGAGATCGGCGGCGGGGCTCTCGAGACCTGCGAGGCGGCGGTGAAGTCCTACCCCGACATTGCGCGCTTCCGTTACGAACTGGGGCGAGCGCTGCTGGCGGCGGGCAGGATCGACGAGGCCAGGCAAGCGATCCAGGAAGCCGCGGACAAGGGACATATCCGCGCCCTATTCGCGCTCGGCACCATCGCCTCATCCGGAACAGGGACGGCTGTCGATACATCGAAGGCGAACGACCTCTATTCGAAGGCGTCGGACAAGGGAGACCCCTACGCCTTGGCCGCCTGGGGACGCGCTTTGTTCAATGGCCTCGGCGTTGAGCGCGACACCGGCAAAGGCCTCGACCTGCTGCTCCAGGCAGCGGCGATGGGGCATGTCGACGCCATGAAGGAGCTCGCCGTGATCTTCGAGGAAGGCCGCAACGGCCTGCCCGCCGACCCGGCCCGCGCCTTGGCTTTCCTCCAAGCCGGCATGGAGCGGCAAGACGTCTATTCGATGGGCATTCTCGGTCTTTCCGCGCACCCCGCGCGCACCACCCCCGTGGTCATGGCGTGCAAGGCCCCGAAGGTTATCACGAAGATAAAAGTGGTCCGCGTGCCCGTGTCAAAACCGAAGACCGTCACACCGCCAAAGGTCAAGCCGACCCCAACGGAAACCGGGAGGACATTCTGGACTGGTGGCAGTAGCCACGCTGCCCCCACCGGCGGTGGCAATACCGGCGACGGCGAAGGTGACGGCGGCAACACCGGTAGTGACGGCTTGTGAAGGACAACATCTCCCAGCCCGGGCGATTGTAAAAATAGCCGGGCGGCGCCTGGTTGGTCCGAATCCGCGAGTCCCTCTACCTGTCGGTGACGATCTTGACCTTGTCGCCCGACGACACTGTCGCGCCCGGCGACATGGCGTTGAGCACGCGGAACAGGTCGAGCTTGCGGTCGACGCCGACCATCTGCGCGGCGAGCGAGCCCATGGTCTGGCCGGCCTGGACGGTGACGACCCTGATATGCAGCGGCTTAAGCGCCGCCTTCTCGGCAGGGCTCAGCACGCGGAAGGACCCGCTGACCGAGCGCGCCACCGGGTCCAGCGCGGCGCTGGCCGAGGGCGCGGCCGTCAGCAGCCTGTAGACTTGGCCGCCGGCGCGGATCACCGCGATGTCGAACTGCCAGCCTTGCGCGCTGGCATGCGCCGTCGCCGCATCGTTGCCGTTGATCGTCTCCTGGCGCACGCTGGCGTCTTCCAGCCCCGCCACCCAGCCGCTGCGGATGTAATCGGGGAGCGATACCGACTTGTCGATCGCCACGCCGTCGAAACGGATGGCGATGTCGCCCGGCCCGGTCGCGGTGACGGCGGCCGCCGAATTGTCGATGACGAAACCGTCCGGCACGGTGAAGGACACCCCGAGTTTGGGATGCATGAAGGTCAGGCCGCGCACATAGCCTTCTTCCGGCGTGTCGCCGTAAAGCAGGCCGTCGATGCCGGCCAGAAATGCGTCGCGGTCGCGCGTGCCGACGCCGGGCGGGCCGAAATTGCGCGCAAGGCGCTGCGCCAGCTCGATGCGCTGCGGCGTGTTGGGGTGCGTCGCCAGGAAGTCGAGGCTGGCGTCGGTGGCGCCGCTGACCGAGCGGAAATCCGTATAGGCCGACATCGACTGGAGGAAGCGACCCGCCGCATAGGGATCGTAGCCCGCCTCGCCGATCGACTTGATGCCGATGGCGTCGGCCTGCAGTTCCTGGTTGCGCGAGAATTGCGCAAGCCTGAGCTTGCCGCGGATGAGCGCCGCCTTGGCCGTCGGGCTGTCGCCGAGCACATCGGAGACCACCTTGGTCGCCAAGCCTTCCTCGGCTTCGAGCTGCTGCCTCTGCAGGCCGTGATTCGCGGTGACGTGGCCCATCTCATGCGCGATGACGGCGGCAAGCTCGGACGAATCGTTGGCCAGCGCCAGCAAGCCGCGCGTCACATAGAGATAGCCGCCCGGCAGCGCGAAGGCGTTGACGTTGGGCGAGTTGAGGATGGTGATGCGATAGGTCTGGGTAGGGTTCGCCGACACCACCGTCAGATTGCCGACGACCTTGGCCACCATGCGTTCGAGCCTGGGGTCGGAATATTCACCGCCATAGGTGGCGAGAATCCGCGGATGCTGCGCCTTCGCCATTTCGGCGAGCTTGGCATTGGCGACCACGTTGTCGACGGTGATCGGCTTGTCGGAAGGCTGGAAGCCGCTTTCCTGCACGTCCGGCGGCGTGAACATCTGGCAGCTGGCCAGCACGGCAACGCTCGCCAGCGCAAGAAATCGTGCCAGCGGCCTCATCCAAACCTTCTCAGCGCCGGTCGACAGATCGGCTTCCTTTCGAACTCTTTCGGCAAATCGCGGCCCAGCCGGACCAGCATGGCCGGACCTAGCCACACTCCCCCGGACAAGGCAAGCAAACGCCGGATCGCCCATTGCCGGTTTGGCCATAAATTATGTCCGCTTCCGGGCAATATGTTGTGATCCGGCAACGGTGCCGCCTCGATCGCCGATATAGCGCCGGAAGGCGTCCGGTCCAGACCGATCGAAGAAATCATCCGCCGGCCCGGTCGCCGCGATCGTACCTTCATCGAGAAAAGCCACGTCCTGGCCGATGCGGCGCGCATCTTCCGGCTGATGTGTGACGAACAGCACCGTCATTTCGCGCTCGGCATGGATGCCGGCCATAAGGTCGAGCATGTCGTCGCGCAGCGCCGGGCCGAGCGACGCGAAAGGTTCGTCGAGCAGCAAGACGGGCCGATCGCGCAGCAGCACCCGCGCCAGCGCCACGCGTTGCCGCTCGCCGCCGGAAAGCTCGCGCGGCAGCCGTCTTTCCTTGCCCGCAAGACCGACCCGCGCCAGCGCCTCGGCGACGTCGGCGCGATCGGCATCGTCGAGTTTGAGCGACGGCGAGCGGCCAAGCCCGACATTGGCTTCGACCGAAAGATGCGCGAACAAATTGTTTTCCTGGAACACCATCGACACCGGCCGCGCCGAAGGCGGCGTGTTGCCGAGATCGGCGCCGCCGATCAGCACCTTGCCCGCATCGGGCGTTTCGAAGCCGGCTATCAGATTGAGCAGCGTCGACTTGCCGGAGCCGCTCGGCCCCATGATGGCGGTGATCCTGCCGGCCGCGAATTCGGCGTCGAAACTGAAGGAGGATGCGCCATAGCTGAACGAAAGGCCATCCAGCGCGACGGTGAGGCCCTTTTGCACGGCGGCGCCGTCGATTGTCGTCGTCATGACTTTCCTTCCCGCCCCAGCCAGTCGGCGGCGACCACCAGCATCAGGCAGACGAGGCCGAGCAGCAAGGCAAGTCCCGCTGCGTCGGCTGTCCGGTAGCTGCCCATGCGCGCCAAAAGCAGATAGGGCAAGGTCTGCACGGAATCGCTGCCGAACAGCGCGATCACGCCGAGATCGCCGAGCGACAGCGCCATGGCGAAGGCGAAGCCGGTGGCCAGGGGCCGCCTGAGCGACGGCCAGTCGATCAGGCTGAGGCGGGCCCAGCCGGATATGCCGAGCGCCAGGCAAAGCCGCTCGTGGCGCTCGCTCGCCGCGTCATAGGCCGGGCGAATGGCGCGAATGGCGAAGGGCATCGCCATCACCGCGTTGACGGCGACGACCATGGCCGGCGCGACGGCGAAGACATCGGTGACGTGGCGCAGCGCCAGGAACCAGCCGGCGCCAAGCACGATCGGCGGCACGACCAGCACGAAGCCGGCTCCGGTATCGGCGGCATGTTCGAGCAGGCCCATGGCGCCGCCTGCCCGGCGCCGCAGGGCCAGCGCGCGCCGAGCCCCGATCAGCGCCAGCGACAACGTCACGCTGAGCAGCGCCGCAAGCAGGGCGAGGCCCGCGCTGGTGAGCGTCGCGCGGCGCACCGCCTCCTCGCCCGCCAACCGGCCGAGATCGGCCTGAAGGCCTGAAAGCACGGTCGCCAGCATCGGCCCGGCGACGAACAGCAGGGCAAGCGCGATGAGGCCGGCGTTCAGCACGCTTTCGGTCCGTCCCGCCGAAAGGTAGCGGCGTGGCGCCACCGGCAGATTGGCATCGCCGACCGTGTTGGCGCCGAGCCGCGTGAGCGCGACGACCACGACGAAGGTGAGCGCGATCTGCAGCAGCGTCAGCACCACGGCGCGCGCGGGATCGAAATCGAAGCGCAGCGCTTGGTAGATGGCGACCTCCAGCGTCGTCGCGGCCGGACCGCCGCCCAGCGTCAGCACGATGGTGAAGGAGGTTATGCAGAGCATGAAGACCAGCCCGGCGATCCCCGGCAGGGCCGCGCGCAGCACCGGCCATTCGATCAGCCGGAAAGCCGGCCGCGCGCCCATGCCGAGCTGACTCGCCAGCCGCCACTGGTCGGCGGGAACCGTGCCCAGCGCCTCAAGGAAGAGGCGCGTGGCCAGGGGCAAGTTGAAGAACACATGCGCGACAAGGATGCCGGAGAGGCCGTAGATCCCCGGCCAATCCCCGCCGCCAAGCCTGGCGAAAGCGCCGGCAAAGTACCCGGCGCGACCATAGAGCGCCAATATGCCGAGCGCGGCGACGATCGCCGGCAAGGCCAGCGGCACGGTGAACAATTGCAGGATCAAGCGACGCCCGGGAAAGGTCGGATGTCTCGACAAAGCGCGCGCGACCAGCAGCGCCGGCGCGACCGACAGCAGCGTCGACAGCAGCGCCTGCCACAGCGTGAAGCGGGCGACGCGCGAGAGATAACTGTCGAAGGCGGCGGCAGCGCCGGAGAGATCCTGCGCGCCCTCGAGGACGAGGCCGGCGAAGGCGCCGCCAATGAGCACGGCGATCGCCGCCAGCGCGACGACGCCGGCGGTGATGCGGGAGTCACGCGCCGAGTGCACGCTGCGCCATTTGAGTTCGAGCTAACGAGCGCCGGGTCGCTTCGCGCCCCGCTCTGGCCTGCCGGCCATCTCCCCCTCTAGGGGGGAGATTAGCAGCTTCGACGCCCCGCTTAGTCCTGCAGCGTTGGAGATTGGCGAAAGTTGGCGTGACAGCCAATCTCCCCCCTTGAGGGGGAGATGTCGGGCAAGACAGAGAGGAGGGCCTTGGCGCAAGCATCGCAGCCCTACTTGCTCATCACCGCCAGCCACTCATCCACCCACGCCTTGCGGTTGGCAGCCACTTCCTGCGGGCTGAACAGCAAGGTCTTGGTCGGCTTGACCAGCTTGTCGAAGGCCGGGTTGAGCGGCTTGTCGGTCTTGCCGGCGGGGAACATCCAGTTGGTCTCCGGAATGACGTCCTGGAATTTCGGTCCGGTCATGAAGGCGATGAACTTCTGCGCCAGCGGGTTCTTCGCGCCGGTGGTGGTGATGCCGGCAACCTCGATCTGCAGGTACTCGCCCTCTTCGAAGGAGGCTGCCTGGTAGCGCTCGGTGTTCTCGGCCACCATGTGATAGGCCGGCGAGGTGGTGTAGGAGAGCACCATCGGCGCCTCGCCCTTGGTGAACAGGCCATAGGCCTCGCTCCAGCCCGGCGTCACCGTCAGCACCTTCGGCTTGAGCTTGGCCCAGGCCTCCGGCGCCTTGTCGCCATACACGGACTTCACCCACAAAAGCAGGCCGAGGCCGGGCGTCGAGGTGCGCGGATCCTGGATGACGATCTTGTCCGTGCCGGCGCCCTCGACCAGGTCCTTGAGGCTTTTCGGCGGTGTCTTCAGCTTTTCGGTATCGTAGACGACAGCGAAATAGCCGTAATCGAACGGCACGAACGTGTCGTCCTTCCAGCCGCCAGGCACATTGATGCCGGCGACTTCCCCATGCGGCGCAAACAGGCCGCTCGCCTTGGCATCCGCCGTCAGGTTGGTGTCGAGGCCGAGCACGATATCGGCCTTGATGCCGGCGCCTTCGAGCTTGACGCGGTTGAGCAGGGCGACGCCGTCCGCAACCGAGACGAATTCGAGATCGCAGCCGCATTCGGCCTCGAACTCCTTCTTGACGGCCGGGCCGGGACCCCAGTCGGCGGTGAAGCTCTCATAGGTATAGACGGTGAGCTTGTCCTTTGCCTCTGCAGGCGCGACGCCCGCCAGAAGCGAGACAAGACCGGTTGCGAGAATGAGATTGGACAGCATTGCGCGCATCGGCGCCTCCTTCGTTCGCGTTAAAGGAATTGAGGCGTCGGATCGTCCGAAACGTCTAATCCCTCCGCCGGTACAAACCGGATCAGGTTCAGCGGGTTGGCTTGATCGCCTCTCAGCCGGATCACGTCCGGCACCCCGTTAGAGCGTTTCGACAGATAGGCCCCGCCGAAGCGGCGCGCAAGCGGAAGTTTGCCGGGCAGCTAATGTTCGCGGCAACAGGCGCGCAAGCGAAGCGCGGGCCGTCCGGCTTCCGTTTCGCTTGGAGGGCTGGTAAGGGCCACGGCCATGGGCACATTCACCATCCTGCTTGGCGGCGAGCTTGTCCGCACACCTCGGCTCGAACGCCAGATCGAAGGTTCGCGCGTCATCGCCGCCGATGCCGGCATCGGCCATGCCCGCATGCTTGGACTGGTGCCGGAGCTGTGGGTCGGCGATTTCGACTCGGTGCCTGCCAATCTGTCGGATGATCTCGCCACCGTTCCGCGAAAAATCTTCCCGGCCGAGAAGGACATGACCGATGGCGAACTCGCCATAGCGGAAGCGCTCCAGCGCGGCGCCACCAGCCTGGTGCTGGCCGGCGCCTTCGGCGGCAAGCGCGCCGATCATGCCTTCCTGCATCTGGCGCTGGCCGTGCGGCTGGCCGAGGCTGGCACCACCGTGCTGCTGACCAGCGGCGCGCAGGAAGGCGTTCCCATCCTGCCTGGCAAGGCCAGCTTCGACTATGACGACGGCACCTTGTTTTCGGTGCTCGGCTTCTCCGAGCTCGCCGGCCTGACGGTGACCGGCGCGAAATGGCCGCTCGACCGCGTCGAGGTGGCGTTCGGCTCCTCGCTCACTATATCAAACGAGGTCAAAGGGCAGTTCGGCATCGCGCTGGAGCGCGGCCGGGCGCTGCTTCTGGCCCACCCCTATCCTCTTCCAGAAAGCTGACATTCCAGACATGGCGCCGCCACTCCTCAATCTCGACGGCATTAAACTGACCTTCGGCGGCACCCCGCTGCTCGACGGCGCGGCGCTCAGCGCATCCGCAGGCGAGAAGATCGCGCTGGTCGGCCGCAACGGCTCCGGCAAGTCGACGCTGCTCAAGATCGCCGCCGGCATGATCGAGCCGCAGGACGGCGAGGTGTTTCGCCAGCCTTCGGCGACCGTCCGCTATCTGCCGCAGATGCCTGACATGGACGGCTTCGCCGACGTGCGCGCCTATGTCGAGGCCGGCCTCGGCCCGGCCGACGATCCGCATCGCGCCACCTATCTGATGGAGCATCTCGGCCTGACCGGCGAGGAGCGTCCGAACGATCTTTCCGGTGGCGAGGCGCGCCGCGCCGCGCTTGCCCGCGTCATGGCGCCGGAGCCCGATATCCTCCTGCTCGACGAGCCGACCAACCATCTCGACCTGTCGGTCATCGAATGGCTGGAAGAGGAACTCGCCCGCACCTCGTCGGCGGTGATCCTGATCTCGCACGACCGCCGCTTTCTCGAGCGCGTCACGCGCGCCACCGTCTGGCTCGACCGCGGCCAGACGCGACGACTGGACAAGGGCTTTGCCCATTTCGAGGAATGGCGCGACCAGGTGCTGGAAGAGGAAGAGCGCGAGCAGCACAAGCTCGGCCGCCAGATCGTGCGCGAGGAGCACTGGCTGCGCTATGGCGTGACCGCCCGGCGAAAGCGCAACATGCGCCGCCTCGGCGAGTTGCAGGCCATGCGCCAGCGCCACCGCGGCCATCGAGGCGCCGAGGGCATTGCCACCATGGTGGCCAGCGACGCCGCCGAATCCGGCAAGCTGGTGATCGAGGCCAAGGGCATCGACAAGAGCTTCGGCGAGCTCACCGTGGTCAAGGGTTTCTCGACCCGCATCCAGCGTGGCGACCGCGTCGGCCTGGTTGGCCCGAACGGCGCCGGCAAGACGACATTGTTGAAGATGCTGACCGGCGAGCTGGCGCCGGATGCCGGCACCGTGCGGCTCGGCGTCAATCTGGAGATCGCGACGCTCGACCAAAAGCGCGAGGCCGTCGACCCGCAGGAGACGCTGGCGCATTACCTCACCGACGGGCGCGGTGAGAACCTTGTTGTCAATGGCGAGCAGCGCCATGTCGTCTCCTACATGAAGGATTTCCTGTTCAAGCCGGAGCAGGCGCGCACGCCGGTGCGCGAGCTTTCCGGCGGCGAGCGCGCGCGCCTGCTTCTGGCCCGCGTGCTGGCGCGGCCGGCGAACCTCCTGGTGCTCGATGAGCCGACCAACGATCTCGACATGGAGACGCTCGAACTGCTGCAGGAACTGGTCGCCGGTTTTGCCGGAACCGTGATCCTGGTCAGCCACGACCGCGACTTCCTCGACCGCACCGTCACCAGCGTGATCGCGCCGGAGGGCAACGGCCGCTGGATCGAATATGCCGGCGGCTATTCCGACATGCTGGCGCAGCGCGGCGGCTCGAAGCTGGAAGACCGCAAGGCGAGGCCGAAGGCCGAGGCGAGCGAGCCTGGATCGAAGGCCGAACAGGCAGCATCCAAAGGCCCCGCCAAAAAGCTCTCGTTCAAGCAGAAATTCGCGCTGGACTCGCTGCCCAAGAAGATCGAGGCGGTGACGGCCTCAATCTCGCGGCTGGAGAACAACATCGCCGACCCGTCCTTCTACGAGCGCGACCCGGCCTCGTTCCAGAAGACCATTGCCGCGTTGGACAAGGAGCGCACGACGTTGGCGGCACTCGAGGAAGAGTGGCTGGAACTGGAGATGCTGCGCGAAGAGATGGAGGGGTAGGCTTGCCCGCACCTTTCTATGCGCTTATCTTATGCGCATAGAACAGGGAGGCTGCCGTGCTCCAATCAACTGCGAAACCGCAGCGCAAATCGGTAAACACCTCGATCGATTCGAGATTGATCGACGAGGCCAAGGCATTGGGTATCAATATGTCCCGCGCTGCCGAGCAAGGAATCGCCAAGGCAATTTCTGCCGAGAAGACCCGTCGCTGGCAGGAGGAGAACAAGGAAGCGCTCGAAAGCTCTAACGAATACGTCAAGCGTAACGGTCTGCCTTTAGCCAAGTACCGGCTGTTTTGATGGCCCGCTACGATTTCTACCGGAGCACGGGAAGCGACGGTTATCTCCTCGACGTTCAGTCCGACATACTGGAACACCTCGATACTAATGTCGTCGTTCCCCTTCTGCCCCCCAACATCGCACCGCTGCCGGCACGCAGGCTGAACCCGATCTTCAGGATCGACGGCAACGAACACGTTATGGTCACTCAGTTCATTTCGGCTGTGACCGCTTCCGAATTGCGGGCGGCAGAAGGAAACCTTGCCAGGCATCGTGACGAGATCGTCGCCGCTCTCGACATGCTTTTTCAGGGATTTTGAGCAGCGACGCCATTGCGTCGCCGCCACCGCTCACCCCGACGTCTTCGCCGCCCAGGCCTTCAGCGCCTCGTCGAACACTTTCTCGCCCGGAATGCCCTTTTCCATGGTGAGCAGCGCGCGGCGTCCGGTCTTGTAGACCACCGGCACGTCGATCCAGTCCTGGCCCCGAAGCAGCGTCAGGTTGGCGTCCTCGTCCGCCTTGGTGTCGTTGAGCGCGACGAGGAAGAAACCGTCGGCGATCTTGGCCGGAATGCCGATCAGCGGGCTGCCGGCGTCCTGTTCGGAGCTCTTCATGGCGATGCGCAGGATGTTGTCGACCCCGCCGCCGTCAAATCCTTCCGGCGTCAGGAAGATCATCTCGACGATGTGGCTGGCCGGCAGCGTCTGGTCGGTATTGCGCCGGATCGTCATGCGCAACTGGATATTCTTGCCGGGGATCGTCGCCTCGGCGCGGATCGCCGGTTCGGGCGGCAGATCGCCGCCGGGCGATTCCTGCACCAGCGACCAGACGATGCTGCCGGGCTCGGCCGTGCCCTGCTGCGTGCTGGTGCGCTCCTCATAGAAGATCGCCTTCTGTCCTACCGGCACGGTCGCCTCGGCGGTCGTCGGCGCTGGCGCGGGTGGCGCCGTGCCTGCGGCCGGCGGCGTTGCTCCAGCCGCCGGTGGCGTGGTGCCAGCCGCGGGCTGCGTTGCCGCATCAGCCGCGGGCGGTGTTGTTCCGGCCGCTGGCGGTGTCGGATTGGCGGCGTCGGTCGGAGCCGGCGTCGCGGCAGGCGCCTCGGGCGTTTGCGTGGCCGGAACAGGCGGTGTCGTCACCGGCGCAGCCGGCGGCCGCGAGGTCAGCGCCGCGACGGATTCGCCTTCGCCGATCGTGGCCTGTCCGCCGGCCGGACCGGGATCGGTCTCCTTGCCCTCGGGCGTCAGGCGTTGCGTGAACTTGGCGGTGTCCGCCGGCTCGCTGGCGCTGGGCGCAGCCGGCGCGGCCGCCGTCTCCGTCGCCGGCTTGGCCGGAGCCGGCTTGACCAGCGGCTCGGTCGAAACCGTCTTGCTGCCGCCGCCAAGGCCGAAGAGCGAGCCGAATGCATTCTTGTTCAGCCATATGCCGTAGCCGCCGCCGGCGAGCACCAACAGCGCGATGAGAGCGGCGATCAAGCCGCCATAGCTGCGCTTGCGTTCCTGCCGCTGTGGCCGCAGGCGCTGGAAGGTATCGGCCGCCGGCTGCTCGTCATTGGCAAAGACGTCGCCGCCGTCATCGGCACCGTCCATGCCCGCCGGGCCTACATCGTCCTCGCGCGGCGACGGCATCGGCGGCGGCGCCTTCTGCCAGGCTGGTTCGGCCTTTGGCGCGGTCTGCCAGTTCGGCTCCGTCCTCGCCGTGTTCTGCCACGCCGGCTCGGCTTTTACGGGGTTTTGCCGCGCGGGCTCCGCCTTCGGCGCGCTTTGCCAGCTTGGTTCCGTCCTGGCGGGCGCGGGCGCCGGCCTGAACGGTTCGGATTTGAACGGATCCGGCTTGGCAGGCTCAGGCGCCGCCGGCTGGCGGGAATGGCTCGGCTGGTTCTTGTTGCGGTCGATGGAGGAGAAAATATGCTCCAGCTCCGCCAGCGGATCCTCGGCCGGAACGGGTTTGGCATATTCGCGCTCAACGCTGGAGATGGCATCTTCCAGCGAGCGCTTCTGCTTGCTGACGACATCGGGCGCAAGCGGCGGGGAATACTCCGCGAGCTTCTTCGCCAGCACCGCGCGGGCACCGTCGTATATCTGTTTGCGCACCTCGAACGAAGGATCGACCTTCTTCTCGATCTGCTTTTTCAGAACACTAACGAAATCTGCCATGCGTCAGGTGACCTGCATTCTTTTCCCGCCGGCCGCAAATCAGCCGTAGCGCCGGGAAGGGCTGTGAAACTAGTCTTGAAACGGATCGGTCACAAGTATTGTGTCGTCCCGCTCGGGGCTGGTGGAGAGCAGCGCCACCGGGGCGCCGATCAGCTCCTCGATATAGCGGACATATTTGACGGCTTGCGCCGGCAAATCGTTCCAGCTTCTGGCGCCGGCGGTGGTTCCCTTCCAGCCTTCGAGTGTCTCGTAGATGGGCTCGACCCGCGCTTGCGCGCCCTGGCTGGCCGGCAGGTAATCGATCGTCTCGCCATCGAGCCTGTAGCCCGTGCAGACCTTGATCTCGTCCAGCCCGTCGAGCACGTCGAGCTTGGTGAGAGCGATACCCTTGATGCCGTTGACTGCGACGGCCTGGCGCACCAGCACGGCGTCGAACCAGCCGCAGCGGCGCTTGCGGCCGGTGACCACGCCGAACTCATGGCCGCGCGTGCCGAGGAACTCGCCGATCTCGTTCTTCTGCTCCGTCGGGAACGGTCCCTCGCCGACGCGCGTCGTGTAGGCCTTGGTGATGCCGAGCACATAGCCGATGACGCCGGGGCCCACGCCCGAGCCGGCGGCGGCCTGCCCGGCCACGGTGTTGGACGAGGTGACGAAGGGATAGGTGCCGTGGTCGATGTCGAGCAGCGTGCCCTGCGCGCCCTCGAACAGGATGCGCTCGCCGGCGCGACGCTTGTCGTCGAGCACCTTCCAGACGCGATCCATGTAGGGCAGGATCTCGGCGGCCACCGAGGTCAGCTCCTGCATGATCGCCTCATGCGTTGCTTCCGCATGGCCGAGCCCGCGGCGCAGCGCGTTGTGGTGCGTCAGCAGCCTGTCGACCTTCAAGGGGAGCGTTTCCAAATCCGCCAAATCCATCACCCGCACCGCGCGCCGTCCCACCTTGTCCTCATAGGCGGGGCCGATGCCGCGGCGGGTCGTGCCTATCTTGGTTCCGGAATTTGAGGCGGCGTCTTCGCGGAATCCGTCCAGTTCCCGGTGCAGCGACAGGATAAGCGCGGTGTTTTCGGCTATTTTCAGGCGCTCCGGCGTGACCTCCACGCCCTGCTCCTTGAGCTTTTTGGCTTCGGCGACGAAGGCATGCGGATCGAACACCACGCCATTGCCGATGATCGAAAGCTTGCCTTCCCGCACCACGCCCGAGGGCAGCAGCGACAGCTTGTAGACCTTGCCGTCGACGACCAGCGTATGGCCGGCATTGTGGCCGCCCTGGAAGCGCACGACCACATCGGCCCGTTCCGACAGCCAGTCGACGATCTTGCCCTTGCCTTCGTCGCCCCATTGCGAGCCGACGACCACCACATTGGCCATGTTCTTTTCCCTTGAAATGCCGCGCGGGCAGCCTGAAACGACAGGCCTCTATAGCGTCTAGCGCAGGCGGGCGCGACCCTTTCTTTGCCGCCGAAACCATCCTTGGCGCACGACCCCGAACCGAAGGTCAGCGGACCCAAAAAGCGGGAACCGGCTTTCGCAAGTGACCATGCCTCATACAGGAATTGGATCAAGATGACGCCGCCGGCGAGACGTCAACCTGATCCAGGCACAACAAATTCCGGCTTTCGCATCATTTACTTGCTGCCGCCTCCACTCTAGGCCGGGCTGAACCCCTCGAACACCGAGGCCGGAACCTCCATGCACCGAGCCGCCTATCTGTTCCTTCTGTCGACCATGCTCCTGTGGGGCGGCAATTCGGTGGCGGGCAAGCTTGCCGTCGGCCATGTCTCGCCGATGACGCTGGTGTTCCTGCGCTGGGTGATGGCGGTGCTGATCCTGCTGCCCATCGGCTGGCGGACGCTGCGTGAGGATTGGCCTGAAGTGCGCAGGCACTGGAAGTTGCTTGCCGGCCTCGGCGCCTGCGGCTTCACCATCTTCAACGTCATCTTCTACACGGCCCTCAACTACACGACCGCCATCAACGTCTCGATCGAGCAGGCCGCCATTCCGATCGTCATCATCCTTGCCAATTTCGTGCTGTTCAGGCTGCGCGTGCAGCCTCTGCAGGTCGTCGGCGTCGTCCTCACCATCGTCGGCGTCGCGCTGACCGCCAGCCATGGCGACCTCGGCCAGCTCTTGAAGCTCGATCTCAACTTCGGCGACGCCATCATGCTTGTCGCGGTGCTTTGCTACAGCCTCTATTCGGTGGGGCTGCGCCTCAAGCCGGCAATCCGCTGGCAGAGTTTCATGCTGGCGCTGTCGATCGCCGCGCTGCTGATCTCCCTGCCCTTCTTCGTCTGGGAGGTCGCATCTGGCCGCGTCATCGTGCCGGATGCGCGTGGATGGGCACTCACGCTCTACACGGCGCTTGGCGCTTCGGTCGTCTCGCAGGTCCTCTACATCAAGGGCAACGAATTGATCGGCGCCAACCGCGCCGGCCTGTTCATCAACCTGGTGCCGATCTTCGGCACGCTGCTTTCGGTGCTGATCGTCGGCGAGCAGTTTCAGGCCTATCAGGCTTTCGCGCTGGCGCTTGTCCTGGGCGGCATTGGGCTTGCCGAATACAGCGGCAGCCGAGCAGCGCTGCAGACGGGATGATGTCTCAAATCATGCGCCAAGCAGCCGTCGGGTGACGGCCATGTCATTGATGCCCCGCCTGCTGCAGGCGAGGCATTTCATGTCGGACGATGGATGATCGGCTACTCGCCGCCGACATCGAAGCGAAGCCGCTTCGCCGAATCGATCGACTTGTGCGCGCGCACCTGCTCCAGCACTTTTTCCGGGAAGGGCGCGTCGAGATAAAGCAGCGCGATCGCATCGCCGCCCGGCCGGTTGCGGCCGAGCTGGAAGTTGGCGATGTTGACGCCGTTCTCGCCGCACACCGTGCCGAGCAGGCCGATGATGCCGGGCGCGTCGGCATTGGTGGTGTAGAGCATGTGCTGGCCGACCTCGGCGTCGAGATTGATGCCCTTGATCTGGATGAAGCGCGGCTTGCCGTCGGAAAAGCAGGTGCCGGCGATCGAGCGCGTCATATGCTCGGTCTTGACGGTGAGCTTGATATAGCCGTCGAACACGCCCGACTTGTCGCGCTTGACCTCGGCAACGATGATGCCGCGCTCCTTCACCATGATCGGCGCCGACACCATGTTGACGTCGGAGACCTGCGGCCGGATGAGGCCGGCAAGGGCGGCGCTCACCAGCGCGCGCGTGTTCATCGTCGCGGTCGAGCCGTCGAACAGGATCTCGACCTCCTTGATCGGATCCTCGGTGACCTGGCCGACAAAGGCGCCGAGCACTTCGGCGAGCTTGACGAAAGGCTTCAGCCGTGGCGCTTCCTCGGCGCTGATCGAAGGCATGTTGATGGCGTTGGAGACCGCGCCCTTGATCAGATAGTCGCTCATCTGCTCGGCGACCTGCAGCGCGACATTTTCCTGCGCCTCGGTGGTCGAGGCGCCGAGATGCGGGGTCGCCACGACATTATCCATGCCGAACAGCGCGTTCTGCTCGGCCGGCTCGACCTCGAACACGTCGATGCCGGCGCCCGCCACCTTGCCGCTCTTCAGCGCCGCGACCAGGTCCGCCTCGACGACCAGCCCGCCGCGGGCGCAATTGATGATGCGCACGCCGTCTCTCATCTTGGCGATCGCAGCCGCATCGATGATGTTGCGCGTCTTGTCGGTCAGCGGCGTGTGCAAGGTGATGAAGTCGGCGCGGGCGAAGAGCTCGTCGAGCTCGACCTTCTGGACGCCGAGCTCCTCGGCGCGGCTGTCCGACAGGAACGGGTCGAAGGCGATCACATGCATCTTCAGGCCGACGCCGCGCGTGGCGACGATCGAGCCGATATTGCCGCAGCCGATCACGCCCAGCGTCTTGCTGGTGATCTCGACACCCATGAAGCGGTTCTTTTCCCACTTGCCGGAATGGGTCGAGGCATTGGCTTCTGGTATCTGTCGCGCCAGCGCGAAGATCATCGCCACTGCATGCTCGGCCGTGGTGATCGAATTGCCGAAGGGCGTGTTCATCACGATGATGCCCTTGCGGCTGGCGGCCGGGATGTCGACATTGTCGACGCCGATGCCGGCGCGTCCGACGACCTTGAGCCTGCCGGCGGCATTGATCAGTTTTTCGGTGACCTTGGTCGCCGAGCGGATGGCGAGGCCGTCATACTGGCCAATCACCTCGATCAGCTTTTCCTTGTCCTTGCCGAGGTCGGGCAGGTAGTCGACGTCGATGCCGCGATCCTTGAAGATCTGCACGGCGGTGGTGGAAAGTTTATCCGAAACGAGAACGCGGGGCGCCATCACGGCCTCCTTGAAGGGGATTGGATGTGTCGGAAAATGGTGGCGGCCACAGGCCGCCACGGATTTCAGGCCGCTGCCTTGAGCGACGCCTTCTGCGTGGCGAAGGCCCAGTCGAGCCAGGGCAGCAACGCTTCGAGATCGGCGGTCTCGACAGTGGCGCCGCACCAGATGCGCAAACCGGGCGGCGCGTCGCGGTAGGAGCCGATGTCGTAGGCGACACCCTCCTTGTCGAGCGAAGACACGATGCCCTTGGCGAAGGCCGCCTGCCCGTCCGCACCGAGCGCCGCCACTTGCGCGTCGGTGAACGAAAGGCACACGGACGTGTTCGAGCGCGTCGCCGGATCGACGGCGAGGTGGCCGAGCCACGCCGACTTGTCGGCGAACCGGTCGAGCACCGCGGCATTGGCGTCCGCGCGGGCGATCAGCGCCTCGAGCCCGCCGATCGACTTCGCCCAGTGGAGCGCGTCGAGATAATCCTCGACGCACAGCATCGACGGCGTGTTGATGGTCTCGCCCTTGAAGATGCCTTCGATCAGCTTGCCGCCCGAGGTCAGGCGGAAGATCTTCGGCAGCGGCCAGGCCGGCTTGTAGGTCTCCAGCCGGGCGACGGCGCGCGGGCTGAGGATCAGCATGCCATGCGCGCCCTCGCCGCCCAGCACCTTCTGCCAGGAAAAGGTGACCACATCGAGCTTTTCGAAATCGAGCCGCTGCGCGAAGGCGGCCGACGTCGCGTCGCAAATGGTCAGGCCCTTGCGGTTCGTAGGAATGAAATCGCCATTCGGCACGCGCACGCCCGAGGTGGTGCCGTTCCAGGTGAAGACGACGTCGCGGTCGAAGTCGACCTGGGTCAGGTCGGGCAGTTGGCCGTAGCCGGCCTCGAACTTGCGCATGTCGGCGAGCTTCAGCTGCTTGACGACATCGGTCACCCAGCCGGAGCCGAAACTTTCCCAGGCGACCATGTCGACGCCGCGCTCGCCGAGCAGCGACCACAGCGCCATCTCGACCGCGCCGGTATCCGACGCCGGCACGATGCCGATGCGGTAGTCCGCGGGAACCTTGAGGATTTCGCGCGTCAGCTCGATTGCCTGCTCGAGCTTGCTTTTGCCGATCTTGGCGCGGTGAGAGCGCCCGAGCGCGGCAGCTTTGAGCGCCTCGACCGACCAGCCGGGGCGTTTTGCACAAGGACCTGAAGAGAAATTGGGGTTTGCCGGACGGAGTCCGGGCTTGGTAAGCGTCGTCATCGTGGTCTATCCTTCCAGATAGTGGCCCCTCGTTGGGGAGGGGTGGCCCACGGACGGCGATATGCGCTCAGAGCTTCGGCGTCAAGAGCAAAGTTTTTGTCGCTGACGGGATATTCGCTCCAACCTCTGCGCGCACCGAAATGAAACCGGCGAGCCGTTGGAACCCACCGTGGTATTTCGTAACCCACTTCGCCTACCAGAGGTCGTAGCGCAAGCCGAGCTTGACCTGGTGATTGCTGATCCCCTTGCGGACCGGATAGGAGGTCAGGCTCTCGGCGGTCACGTATTCGGCGTCGGGTGCGGAGAAATACTGGTATCCGAGATCGACCAGGAGGTTCTTGCTCACCTGGTATGCAAGACCGGCATTCAGCGTATAGGCGAAGGCATATTGGGTTCTGTTGTTCTTCAGGACGAAATCGTCCGTGTCGTCACCGTTCTCAGTAGTGTAGGAAGCCGACAGTTTGCTTTTGGACCGGATGAAACCGACGCCGGCGCCGACATAAGGCGTGACCCCGACATAGGTGCCCAAATCGACATAGCCGTTGAGCAGCCCCGTGAAGGCGTAGTTCTTGAGGTGTGCGGAAGCGATGGTGGGTTCCGCCGCCGTCGCTGAATCATCATAGCCGACGCTCACCTTGTTACCCGGCAGGTAGCCCAGATTGAGATCGGCGCGCAGATAGTCGTTGAAGTGATAGCCGAAGCCGACGCTGGCGAAGACCGGCGTCTCGTCGTTACTGAAGCTCGCCGGTGTGAAGGCGAAATCCTGTTTCTCGAAGCTTTTGTTCGCCAGATAGGAGACATCGCCGCGCAGATACCAGCCCGAGCCGACCTCGACCGGCTGGTAGTCCGGCGCCTGGTCGGCATAGACCGGCGGATCGTAGTCCGCCGCCAGCGCCGGCGTCATCGGCAACAGGATGGTTGCGGCAAGCGCTGACGCGATACGCGATCTGGATATCATGGTCCCCGGCTCCCGAAATTGGCGCCAGCCGCGAACGCAGGCGCCGTTTCAAGGAGCCATTGTTAACCATAGTGGTTAAGTGCGGGTTAAGGATAACAGCCGGTTACCGAATTGATTTCGATCGGATTTTAGCGGTCGTAGGAAAGCGAAAGCCGCCCGGCTGGCGCCGGGCGGCTGACGAATTTCGGGATAATGAAGACGATTACTTGGTGTAGATCGGTTCCGGCTGGTAGGGCTCTGGCGGCGGAGCGCAGTCGGACTGGCCGAACTGGTAGCGGAGGCCACCGCGAACTTCATGCACGTTGATGCCACGGTCGAAACCTGGACCGGCACCGGTGGTTCCGCCGGCACCCGCCGCATATTCGAACATCCGGCCGCCATTGATATGGCTGTAGCGATAGCCGACATCCAGCTTCACGTGGTCCGTCAGGCAGTACGAAGCGCCGGCCATGAGGGCGTAGGCAAAGCGCCAGCCCTTGCCGCCACGATGGAAGAAGTCACCATCGTCATCGCTGTTGTGCAGCGTGTCCCATTTCATCCAGGCACCGCCGATACCAGCGCCGACATAAGGAGTGACACCGTGCCATGTGCCGATATCGACATAGGCGTTGGCCAGCAGCAGGAGCGCCGAATAAGCCGAAGTGTCGGTCGAGATACAGGCAACGCCACCGCCGCAGGTTCCGATCGTCGATCCATTGAAATTGGATTTGCTCAGCCAGTCGGCGGTCAGATCCGTGCGGAAGTACTGGTTGACCTGATAACCGACACCAGCGCCGGCAGAGAAGGCGCCCTTCAGCTTGCCACTGTCAAAGCTGTTCGAGCCGGGCGGCGGACCGTAGGTGATGTAGTCGGCGCCACCGAAGCGCGACCAGTGGTAGTCGAGGTCGCCGCGGATGTACCAGCCGCCGACATCGACGGGCTGGGCTTCCACGACCGGCGGCGGCGCCTCTTCGATTTGCGGTTCGGGGAGGTCGGCCGCGAAGAGCGGTCCGGCTATCCCCGCGAACAGCGCGGCAAGCAATGCCATTCTTGCTGTCTTGAACATTCTGTCACCCCTGAGAAGCCTCGGGACGACATCGCCCGAAGATGATTGACCTCGGGTATGGATAATGAATTGGAAAGGTTAAAAGCCGTTTAACCGTACCGATTAACCACGAATCTATACAATTTTAGGGGGAACGCCGTTGTCCGGATGGCTCCACCCGGCGACGAAAAAGCCCGCCTGGCGGCGGGCTTGAAGACCATGTGAGACCCCGGCGGCCGGCTTCAGGCGGCGCTGCGGGTTTCCTGCAGGATGCCGACAATGTCGTTGACGACCGCTTCGACCAGCTGCGGATCGTCGCCCTCGGCCATGACGCGGATGAGCGGCTCGGTGCCCGAGGGCCGGATGACGAGGCGGCCGGACGTGCCGAGCCGGTTGCGCCCTTCCTCGATCGCCGCCTTGACCGGCGCTTCCTCCAGCGGCTTGCCGCCCGAGATGCGGACATTCTTCAGGAGCTGCGGCACCGGCTCGAACTTCTTCGACAGTTCGCTGACCGGGCGGTTCTGCCGCTTGATGCAGGCCAGCACCTGCAGCGCCGAGACGAGGCCGTCGCCGGTGGTCGAGAAATCGGAAAGCACGATGTGGCCGGACTGCTCGCCGCCGACATTCAAGCCGTGCGCGCGCATATGCTCGACCACGTAGCGGTCGCCGACCTTGGTCCGGTGCAGCTGCAGCTTCATGTCGCCGAGGAAGCGCTCCAGGCCGAGATTGGACATCACGGTGGAGACGACGCCGCCGCCGGCCAGCCTTCCGCTCTGGTGCCAGGATTCGGCGATCAGCGCCATGATCTGGTCGCCGTCGACGATCGCGCCGTTCTCGTCGACGATGACGACGCGGTCGGCGTCGCCGTCGAGCGCGATGCCGATGTCGGCGCGCACCTCGTGCACCTTCTTCTGCAGGCCGGCCGGATGGGTCGAGCCGCATTCCTTGTTGATGTTGAAGCCGTTCGGCTCGACATTGATCGCCACCACCTCGGCGCCGAGTTCCCACAGCGCCTCGGGCGCCACCTTGTAGGCTGCGCCGTTCGCGCAGTCGACGACGATCCTCAGGCCCGAAAGCGACATCGAGCGCGGCAGCGTGCGCTTGGCGAATTCGATATAGCGGTCATGCACGCCGTCGACGCGCTTGGCGCGGCCGAGCCCGTCGGAATCGGCGAGCGCCAGCTCGATGTCCTTGTCGAGCATGCCTTCGATGCGCTCCTCGATCTCGTCGGAGAGCTTGTACCCGTCGGGACCGAAGAGCTTGATGCCGTTGTCGAAATAGGGGTTGTGCGAGGCTGAGATCATCACCCCGATGTCGGCGCGCAGCGAGCGCACCAGCATCGCGACCGCGGGCGTCGGTATGGGACCGAGCAGGAAGACGTCCATGCCGGCGGCGCACAGGCCCGCCACCATCGCGTTCTCGATCATGTAGCCGGAAAGCCGCGTGTCCTTGCCGAGCACGACGCGGTGACGATGATTGCCGCGCTGGAAGGAGAGCCCGGCGGCCATGCCGACGCGCATGGCGACCTCGGCCGTCATCGGAAATTTGTTGGCGCGTCCGCGGATACCGTCGGTGCCGAAATACTGACCTGCCATGTGCCTTACAGTCCCCGTCGGTTTTTCAGCCGCCCGTATTGCCACAATTGGGCCGCATCCGATCATCAAATTTCGTGATTATATATTACCAATCCTTAGAAAAACATTGTCGCGGGCGGCGCAAGTGATTCGGCAGCCTATCACCACCTTTGACTTGGCGGCGCTACACCTGCCCGTGCGAGGCTCTTCGGCGCCCCATCCACCGGCAAAGCTTGTCTGGCGGCGGACCGGCAAGCAATTCATCACCTTATCGGGAGCAACACACTTTGTGACGGCGCCCATGCCGGAAGCATCTGGCGCAACCGGACATTGAGCGTTATTGATTTGGCATAGGGACACTTATTGGCGGCAGCAAGGGAGAAAACGCCATGCTTATTCATAGACTTGCAGCTTTGACGGGTATCGCCGTCGCAACCTTGTTCCTGGCGGCGCCGGCCAACGCGCTGACCATGGCCGAGTGCAGCACCAAGTATAACGCGGCCAAGGATGCGGGAACGCTCGCTGGCCAGACCTGGAACCAGTACCGCAAGGCGCAGTGCGGCAGCGACGCTTCCGCCGCCACCGACACCAAGGCGGCGACAGGCGCCAAGGCGGCGACCGATACGAAGGCCGCCGACACCAAGCCCGCCAAGACGACGAAGGCGGCCGCCGCCGCTACCGACGACGCCGCCAAGGGCCTGAGCTCCAAGGAATGCAGCGCCAAATACCAGGCTGCGAAATCCGCCGGCACGCTGAACGGCATGAAATGGAACGACTTCCGCAAGGCCGAGTGCGGCCCGGGCGCATCCGCGGCGGCGGCAACCGCGCCCGCCAAGACCTCGACCGCGGCTGCCGACGGCGGCAAGGGCCTGAGCATGGCCGAATGCAGCACCAAGTACCAGGCTGCGAAAACGGCGAATACGCTCAAGGGCATGAAGTGGAACGACTTCCGCAAGGCCGAGTGCGGCGCCGGCGCCGACGATGACGACACCGTGCCGGCTCCGACGGAAGCCACCTACACCAACGAGCCGGCGAAGCCGTCCGTCGCTGCGCCGAAGGGCGTCAGCTTCCCGAAGGCGATTTCGCCGAAATTCGCCACCGAGACCCCGGCCAAGGGCCGCATGCACACCTGCCTCGAGCAGTACTACGCCAACAAGGATGCCAACACGCTGAACGGCCTGAAGTGGATCCAGAAGGGCGGCGGCTTCTACAGCCTGTGCAATGCCAAGCTGAAGAGCTGATCGCTTAGTCTCTTCCAGAGAAAGGCCCGCGCATCGCAAGATGCGCGGGCTTTTTTGTTGGGTGGCTCACAAAGGTCATACCCACGTTACAAGGAGGCTCGCCGTCGGCTACGCTTCCAATCTCCCCCTTTGTGGGGGAGATGTCCGGCAGAGGGGCGAAGGATCGCTACTTGGCGGGTCGTCATTCCAGGGTGGAGCAAGAGCGGAGCGAAGCGCGCAGACCCTGGAATCCATGCCGTGACGCTAATGCGTGTCGCGCAAAAGTGTGCAGCAGTGTGACGCGCTTTAAGGCGTTGCAGCGGCTGAGAATTTTGCTTCGATGCGGTCGGACCCGAGGATGACGAAGAGAGGCCAGCGGGACAGCGCCCCTCTCTGCCCTGCCGGGCATCTCCCCCACAAGGAATGGAGATTGGCTGTCGCGCCGGATTTCGCCAATCACCAGCGCGCCGGCTAAACCTTTGGCGCTCCCAAAACGAAAACGCCGCGGTTTGATCCGCGGCGTTTGTCTGTATCGTCTACCGAACCTCAGCCCTGCGGCTGCGGTTCCATGCCGCCTTCAGGCTCGGGGCCCTTCTTGCGGCGGCCGCCGGTGCCGGCCTTCGGCACGGCCGAGCCGCGGCTGGGCGGGGTGTCGTCGCCGAGGTCGCGGGCGGGCTTGTTGCCGGCGATCAGCTGCTTGATCTCGTCGCCCGACAGCGTCTCGTATTCGAGCAGCCCTTCGGCGAGCGCGATCCATTCCTTCTTCTTCTTGGTCAGGATGGTCTTCGCGGTCGAGTAGGCGTCGTCGATCAGCCGGCGCACCTCGGCGTCGATGATCTGGGCGGTCTCTTCCGAGATGTTCTGCGTGCGCGCCACCGAGTGGCCGAGGAAGACCTCTTCCTGGTTGTCGCCATAGGCGACGTGGCCGAGCTTGTCGGAGAAGCCCCAGCGCGTGACCATGGCGCGTGCCAGCTTGGTCGCCTGCTCGATGTCGGAGGAGGCGCCGGAGGTGATGTTCTCCTTGCCGAACTTGAACTCCTCGGCGACGCGGCCGCCCATCATGATGGCGAGCCGCGAGACCATGTATTTGTAGCTCATCGAATAGCGGTCGCCTTCCGGCAACTGCATGACCATGCCGAGCGCGCGGCCGCGCGGGATGATCGTCGCCTTGTGCAGCGGATCGGCGGACGGCACGTTGAGCGCCAGGATCGCGTGGCCGGCCTCGTGATAGGCGGTGAGCTCCTTCTCGGCCTGCGTCATGGCCGACGAGCGGCGCTCGGCGCCCATCATGATCTTGTCCTTGGCGTCCTCGAACTCGGCCATGGTGACGAGCCGCTTGTTGCGGCGCGCCGCCATCAGCGCGGATTCGTTGACGAGGTTCATCAGATCGGCGCCGGAAAAGCCCGGCGTGCCGCGCGCAACCACCTTGAGGTCGACATTGGGCGCCAGCGGCACGTTGCGGACATGCACCTTGAGGATCTTCTCGCGTCCGACGATGTCGGGGTTCGGCACCACGACCTGGCGGTCGAAACGGCCGGGCCTCAGCAGCGCCGGGTCGAGCACGTCGGGCCGGTTGGTGGCGGCGATAAGGATGATGCTTTCGTTGGATTCGAAACCGTCCATCTCGACCAGCAGCTGATTCAGCGTCTGCTCGCGCTCGTCATTGCCGCCGCCGAGGCCGGCGCCGCGATGGCGGCCAACGGCATCGATTTCGTCGATGAAGATGATGCAGGGCGCGTTCTTCTTGGCCTGGTCGAACATGTCGCGCACACGGGATGCGCCGACGCCGACGAACATCTCGACGAAGTCCGAGCCGGAAATGGTGAAGAACGGCACGTTGGCTTCGCCGGCGACGGAGCGGGCGAGCAGCGTCTTGCCGGTGCCGGGCGGGCCGACCAGGAGCACGCCGCGCGGGATCTTGCCGCCGAGGCGCTGGAATTTCTGCGGATCGCGCAGGAATTCGACGATCTCTTCGAGATCCTCCTTGGCCTCGTCGACGCCGGCGACGTCCTGGAAGGTGACGCGGCCATGCGCCTCGGTCAAAAGCTTGGCCTTCGACTTGCCGAAGCCCATGGCGCGGCCGGAGCCTGATTGCATCTGGCGCATGAAGAATATCCATACGCCGAGGATCAGGATCATCGGCAGCCACGAGATCAGATAGCCGAACAGCGAATTGGACCCGTCGGTTTCGGGCTTGGCGGTGATGGTGACGTTCTTGTCCTGCAGCCTGGAGACCAGCGACGGGTCGCCGGGCGAGTAGGTCTGGAAGCCATTGGCGTTGTCCGTGTAGTTGCCGAGGATGCGGGCGCCGGCGATGGTCACGCTCTTGACCCGGCCGGACGCGACATCCTGCAGGAACTGCGAATAGGCGATATCCGTCGTGGCACCGCGCGTCTGGGGCGTCTGGAAAAGATTGAACAGGGCGATGAGCAGGACCGCTATGATCGCCCAGAGCGCGAGGTTGCGATAGTTCGGATTCATCTATTGTCCCGTTGGGGTCCCGCGTACGGACCCGCGATGATGGAGAAGCTTGGGCCTAACATAGGGAGAGCGCCTCCCCTTGCCAAGCAGAACAGCACGTATCGGTTAAGCTTTCGCCCACCCTCGGCCGCCATCATGGCCGTGCAATGGCGGCGCCGGCGGCGGCAGCGCGCCGACAAGGGCGGCGGCGGCGGCGGCGGGCGCGAGATCGAAGGATGGCAGGAAGCGCGCGAAAGGGGCTACCACTGGGACCATCGAGATCGCCCGCGGGCCGGCATCGCCGCCAATGAAATCAAGGCGTTCGTCGCCGGACCACAGCGCGGGCTCCGCGGCAAGCGCGGCGCGCGAAAGGCTTGGTGGGATATCCTCGCTCAAAGGCGCTTTCCTGGCAGCGGCGGAACCCAGCGGCGCGATCACCAAGCCGCCCGGCCCGTCTTTCAAAGTGATGCGTCGCCGGTTGTCCCAAAGCTGGTTATCCGACGGCGGCAGGACAGCGGGCAGGTTGCGGTTCTCGCGGCGCAGGAAAATGCCGACTCGGCGCGCGTCGACCATCGTCCGCGACAATGTGGCGCAAAGCGGAGCCGACCGCAGGCGGGAAAGCAGCGCAGCGCAGCGCGCCTCGTCGGCGAGGAACGCCATGCCGCCGACAGCGGCCAAAAGGATGCGCAGCGCATAGATGGCGGCTTGGCCATCCTCATGCTCGGTAAACTCGCGGTCGAGGCGGATGAGACCCGGAACCGGCCTGTCGGCAAACGCGTCGATGAGCACGGCGGCGCGGCGGCCGATGTCGTGGCGCTCGAGCGACGCCTGCTGCGACCGTGCCAACGCTTCCGCGATCCGCCGTTCGCCATCATCCTGCCCGAGCTTTGCCCGCACGCGCGGCCGCTCGAACCGGATATCGACATTGGTAGGGTCCTCGATCCAGCCGATGTCGCGAGCCCGCAGCATGGCGCGCAACACCGCGCGCCTAGTGCCTAGCAGCGGCCGGACGATCCATGTCCGCCAGTCGTGCAGCGTGGCGGGCGCCATGCCGGCGAGGCCCCGGCCTTCGTCGTCGCGCGCCTGCCGCATCAGCACCGTCTCGGCCTGGTCGTCGGCGGTATGGCCGGTCAGGATCAGCTTGATGCCTTCGGCGCCGGCCGCTTCGGCAAGCAGCCTGTAGCGCGCCTCGCGCGCGGCGGCCGGCAGACCGGTCACGGGCTTGTCGCCGCGCCAGGGAAGAATGCGATGGGCGATGCCGCGCTCGGCGCAGAAACGGGCAACCTGCCGCGCCTCGACGGCCGAGCCTGGCCTTAGGCCATGATCGACGGTCACCGCGAGCAGCCTGGCGCCCGATGCGGTCCGATCGAAGTAATCCTTGAGGAGAATAAGCAGGGCGGTCGAGTCGCTGCCGCCGGACACGGCTGCAACGGCGCCGGTCGAAAAGTCTAGGTCGGAGAAAAGGTGGTCTGAAAGGTGAGTTTTGGTATCGGGCGTCAGCACGCCGCCAGCGCCTTTTCCTGCTTGATGCGTTCCTTGAGCGCGCCGGAAACGTCGGGGTAGCGCTTGCCGATCTCGCTGAAGGTGGCGCAGGCCACGTCGTTCTGCTTCAGGCCGACCAGCGAAACGCCGAGCTTGAGCAGCATGTCGGGCGCCTTCTTGGCCTTCGGGTATTCCTTGCTGGCGGCGAGGAATATCTCGGCCGCGTCACGGTATTTCTGCTGGCCGAGCAGCGACTCGCCCAGCCAGTAATGCGCATCCGCCGCCTTGGCGTCCTTGGGGAAGCGCGAAATATGATCGCGAAAACCCTGCTCGGCGGTCGGGTAATCGCCCGACAGGATGAACTGGTAGGAGTTGCGGTAGAGCTCGTCGGGATCGTTGGTCGACGGCAGGGCGGCAACTTGCGTGTCGCCGGCCTTGTTCTTCTTGGCCGGCGTCTCGGCGGAGGGAGCGCTTGCGGTGGCCGCCGGGGCTTCCGCCGGCGCGCCGGCCTGCGAACCGGTCTCGGCATTGACGACATTGCCGTTCTTGTCGACGGTGATGGTGCCGAAATTCTTCGGCGGCGCGCCGGTGATCAGCTTGCCGGGATCGCCGGTCTGCGATTCCACGATGACGTCGCCAACGCTTTTGCCGCCGTTTTGCGCGCCGGTGTCGGCCGGCGCCCGCGTCGCCGGAGCCTGGGCGACGCTGTTGTCGGTTCCGGCGTCGCCGGTGCCGGATTGACCGGTGCCGGCATCGCCGAGATTAGTGTTGCTGTCCCCGTCCTGGGGCGTGGCTTCCGATTTCTTCTGCCCGGCCGGCTTGGCGCCTCCTTGCGAACCGCCTTCGAGCTGCTGGAAACGGAACTCATTGTCTTCCTGCTGCTTGCGCATCTGTTCCTGCATCTGCAGGATCTGGAAATTGAGCTCCTCGATCTTGCCGTTCATCTGGCGAAGCTGGTCCTCCAGACCAGTCATGCCAGCGCCGCCATCCTGCTGCGCGACCTGCGCCTGTTCCGGCTTCTTCTTGTCGCCGAAGATGCCGAGCGTCGGCAGACGGAAGGTGAACCCGCTGTCAGAGGCCCGCCCGGCACTGTCGGCCGAGGCGGCAAGGCTTGGGAGGCTTGATACGAGCAGCAGCGCAAGCGTGCCGCTCAGGACCGTTCTGAAATGCATTCTGTCTCTCGCGGTGGGTGTTGGCCTGATGCGCCTTTCCAAATCAAACAGTGGGAGAAAGCGCCCTCGCGCTCATAGCAGGACGCGAGACTTCGGCCAAATTTTGTTTCAATCCGTTGCAAATGAAAAAGGCGGCCCTGAGGCCGCCTTTCATTTTGGGATGTTGTATTTTTGTCGCCTGGGACGCCTGGCGCCCTTGGCGAAAATCGATCAGGAGCCGGCGCCGGAAAGCGTGGTGACGGCGCGGCGGTTCTGCGACCAGCAGGAGATGTCGTCGCAGACCGCGACCGGACGCTCCTTGCCGTAGGAGATCGTCTTCAAGCGGCCGGCGGAGACGCCCTTGGAGACGAGGAAGTCGCGCGTGGCGGCGGCGCGGCGGGCGCCCAGCGCCAGATTGTACTCACGCGTGCCGCGCTCGTCGGCATGGCCTTCGATGACGATCGCGTACTGGCGGTACTGGTTGAGCCACTGCGCCTGGCGGGCCAGCGTGGTCTGCGCATCGGCGCGGATCGACGAGGAATCGGTATCGAAGAAGATGCGGTCGCCGATGTTGACGGTGAAGTCCTGCGCCGAACCCGGCGTAGCGGCGCCGGCACCGTTGAGGCCGAGATCGGCTGCGCTGTTCGGGGTCTTCTTCGAGGCGCAACCGGTAATGGCGAGAGCCGCCACCAGCGCGATCATGGCCGGGTTTCGGGTAAGTGCTGCGATACGGCCCATGCCGCCTCTCCTTCGCATTCGAGTGATTTCGTTGATCACCCAGTAACCACGTTTGGGTTAACCGGCATTCAAGAAACACGGTTAATGTTTGGTTTCGAGCCGCCGTCCGCGACTGCTTGGCCCCACGCTTTCCAAGGGGCGACATTGCGCGCGGACCCTAGGCGGAAATGCGGCCAAAACATGAAAAAAGAGGGAATTGGGAAACTGGAGAATTGAAGAACTGGAGAAACAGGTCACTTCAGCGACCCTCTGAGATTCACCAGCATTCCGTAGATCTGGTTGTAGGATCGCAGCCACTCGTCAAACTGGGCCTTCGAAATGTGCCCGAGGTCGAAGGCGTAGGAGATCCATGTCTCGACTTCGCTGGCGCGTCCAACGTAGCGTTCCTGCTTCTTCAGTTCTCCAGTTCCCCGCCCCTCACTCCAGCAACGGTGACCACGCCGGGTCCGAAGCATAGTTCGCTGTCGGAATCTGCTGTTCGTTGCGGCCGGTGAGATCGACCGAGACCAGCTTGGGACCGCCGGCGGTGTCGCGGAAGAACATCAGCACGCGACCATTCGGCGCCCAGGTCGGACCCTCCTGCTGGAAGCCGGAGGACAGGATGCGCTCGCCCGAGCCGTCGGTCTTCATGACGCCGATCTGGAATTCGCCGCCGCTCTGCTTGGTGAAGGCGATGAGGTCGCCGCGCGGCGACCAGACGGGCGTCGAATAGACGCCGTCGCCGAAGGAGATGCGGTGCGGATTGGAGCCGTCCGCGCCCATGACGTAAATCTGCGAACGGCCGCTGCCGCCGCCGCGGTCGGAGGTGAAGACGATCTGCGAGCCGTCCGGCGAATAGGAAGGAGAAGTGTCGATCGCGGTCGAATCGGTGAGCCGCGTCGTCGAACGGCTCCTCAGATCCATGGCGAAGATGTTGGAATTGCCGTCATCGCGCAGCAGGCTCATGATCACCTTCTGGCCGTCAGGCGAAAAGCGCGGCGCGAACGTCATGCCGGGGAAGTTGCCCACCAGCTCGCGCTGTCCGGTTTCGATCTGCAGCAGATAGACCTTCGGCTGCCCGCTTTCATAGGACATGTAGGTGATTTCCTGCCGGTTCGGCGAGAAGCGCGGCGTCAGAACGATCGCGCGGCCGTCCGACAGGTACCGCACATTGGCGCCGTCCTGGTCCATGATGGCAAGCCGCTTCTTGCGGGCGTTCTTGGCGCCGGATTCATCGACGAAGACGACGCGGGTATCGAAATACCCTTTTTCGCCGGTGATCTTCTCATAGATCGCATCGGCGATGATGTGCGCGACACGGCGTTGGTTGGCGTCGTTGGCGAAAAACTGCTCGCCGGCCAACTGCTGGTTGCCGAAAATATCCCACAGCCGGTACTGGGCGCGAATGCGGCCATCCGCCTCCTTGCTCACGCTGCCAGTCACCAGCGCCTGCGCATTGATGACCTTCCAGTCCTCGAAACGGGGCTGGGCATCCGGATTCGTGATCTTTTCGACAAAGGCGGCCTTGTCGATCGGCGCGAACAGTCCTGACCGCTTCAGGTCGGCTGCGACGATCTCCGATATCTGCGGTCCAAGCCCTCCCTGAAAGTCAGGGATGGCGATCGGCATCGGCTCGACATTGCCTTTGTTGACGTTGAGCTCGAGGGTTGCTCGGGCAGGCAAGGTGACGGCAGCATTTATGCCCATCGCCATCGCGGCGACCATCAGGAGCGACTTGAGGATGGATTGCATGTCTTCTCGCTTCTCTTGCTGATTTCTCGGACGCTCAGGCTAAAGACCGAGCATCGCTCTCGGGTCGAAGTTGACGCGAACGTCGGACCATATGTCTTGCTTCCCGGCGGGAACCTGCAGTCCGGCGACATCGCATTTCTGCACGGCGCGAACCGCGCTGGCGTCGAACTGAGGGTTGCCGCTGGATTTCTCAACGGTCGGGCGGCCCTCCAGCTTGCCGGAGGCATTCAGGCTGAAACGGATCACCACGGTGAAGTTCTCGGAACCTTCGAGGCCCACCGGAAGGGTCCAGCAACCACCGAGTTGATCCTCCAATGCCCCCTGCTCCGACTTGGAGAGCTTCTGGCCCTGGTCCTTTTCGCCGCCGAGCGAGGCCTGCTGGGTCGAGCGCTTGGCGCCGCCGCCGGACGGCTTCTGCTTATCGAGCAGGGCCGTAATCTCGTCGGCGTTGAACTGCTTCTCGTCTGATTTCTTCCTGGAAGACGCTTCCTTGACCGGCTTTTCCGCATCCTTGCGATCCGGCGCCTTGGCGCTCTCGGCCTGGGCCGGCTGCGGCTTCGGCCGCGCTTCCGGCGCCGGCGCCGAATCCGGAAGCTTTGCCTCTTCCGTCGGCTGATCCTGCGAGATCGCCTCTGCGACGGCGTCGGGCTTGACCTCTTCCTTTTGGATGGCCGCGGTCTTGTCCGGCTGCGGCGCGGGCGTCGGTTCCTTGGCCGGCGTCGGCTTCGGCTCCGTCTGCTTGACCGGCTCGGGCTTGACTTCTTCCTTCGGCGCCGGCGTCGGGGCTACCTCGGTCGCCGGGGTCGGCTTCGGCTTCTCCTGCGGCTTCGGCACGTCCTCGACCGCGGGCTTCTCGGTCGGCGTCGGCGCGGGCGGCGGCGCCGCTGTCTTCTCGACCGGCTTGGGCTTGGCTTGGTCCGTCACCGGCTTGTCGGTATCGACGGTGTTCTCGCCGACCTTCTGGGCGTCGGGCACGACATCGGGACGCTTGGTCGGCAGCGGCGCCGGCTTGTCATGCATGACCGCCTTCTTGTCGCCCTGCAGCGTCTGTGCCACGGCTTCCATCGGCACGATGTCGACCGCCACCGACTCCACGTCGCTGGCAGGCATGGCCGGCGGCGACGACAGCGTGAACAGCCCGAAGGCCAGCGCCACCGCATGCAATATCACCGAAGAGGTGAGGCCGGTCCGCATTTGGCGTCTACTGATCCTGTTCCTGCAGCGAGACCAGGCCGATATTCTTGTAGCCGGCCGCCGAAATGCGGGCCATGACCTTCATCGCCGTGCCATAGTCGGTCGACTTGTCGCCGCGGATGAAGATGCGCTCGTCATAGCCGGTCTTGGAAATCGCCTGCAGCTTGGCTACCAGTTCCTCGATCGGAATCTCGGTCTCCTGCAGGAAAATCTTGCCCGCGGCGTCGATCGAAACGGTGATCGGCTGCGTGTCGACATTCATCGCCTTGGCCTGCGTGTCCGGCAGGTCGATCGGAACCCCGACGGTGAGCAGCGGCGCCGCGACCATGAAGATGATCAACAGCACCAGCATCACGTCGACCATCGGCGTGACGTTGATTTCGGATATCAGGGCATGGTGACGGCCACGCCGCCTATGGCCGCGTCCGCCTCGCCCCATGCCACCTGCGCCTGCAGACATCCCCATGATCGTTCCTCAGGTCTTCTGCGCTACTTTTTCATCGATTTGGCGCGAGAGTATGGCGGAGAACTCGTCCGCGAACCCTTCCATGCGCACGCCGAGTTTGTTCGCGTCCGATGACAGCTTGTTGTAGGCGATGACCGCGGGAATGGCCGCGAGCAGGCCGATCGCGGTCGCCAGCAGAGCCTCGGCGATACCCGGCGCCACCACCGAGAGGCTGGTGTTCTTCGAGGCGGCGATCGCCTGGAACGACGTCATGATGCCGATGACGGTGCCGAACAGCCCGATGAAGGGTGCGGCCGAGCCGGTGGTGGCGAGGAAGCCGAGGCGGCCCTCCAGCTTCTCCATTTCGCGCGTCAGCGCCAGGTCCATCGCCTTGTCGATGCGGGTCTGCAGCGCCAGCGCCGATTTCGCGCCCTTTTCGAAACTCTTCTTCCATTCGCGCATGGCGGCGACGAAGATCGCGCCCATGCCGGTGGTCTTGCGGTCGGCCAGCGTCCGATAGAGTTCTTCAAGCGATTGCCCGGACCAGAAGATCTGCTCGAAGCGGTTCAGTGCCAACTTCATCCGGCTATAGGCGACGAGCTTGTCGATGATGATGGCCCAGGTCCAGATCGAGGCGCAGAGCAGGCCGATCATGACCAGCTTGACCACCCAGCCGGCCTGCATGAACAGCGCCCAGATCGATAGATGCGCTGCCGGATCGGCGAGTGCGATGTTTTCCATGACTTAAGTCCTTAAGATTATCCGGGCATCGCTGGCGGCTGGCCCATGGCATCCCTTTGGTCCGATCGCGCGAAGCGTGAAGCTTGCGGGATAAGCCCCGAGTGCACCGTTTCGCGGCCTTTTCGAGGCAAATATTGGTGAAAGGAAGGCGCACGGATTGCGCCAATCTTCGCCAATTCCTTCATGAACCGTTATGGTTAAGGATGGGTTAGGACGTAAGCCGCGGCGCATTGCCGCGCGTGGCTGGTCCGGCCGGAGACCGGGGTCGTCTGGTCAAGGCCTTCCGGATGGGACCATGTGTGGAAGCTTCAGGCTTTTGCCTTCGGCATGAAAGCCGCGATCCATTCCTTCGGGAAACGCTTTGGCCGGCCGCTTTCGCCGACGATCGCCGCTTCGACCTTGGCCTCGACCAGCACATCGCCGCCGCGCTTCAATTGCTGGCCCATGAAGATGCGGGCGCCGGAAATGTCGTCGGTGCGTGTGTCGATGGTCAGGATATCGTCCATGCGCGCCGGCGAGCGGAAGTCGATCTCCATGCGCCGCACCACCCAGGCGATCCGCTCGCCATGCTTGCCGTCCAGGAGTTCGGTGTGATGGACGCCGGTCAGCCGCAGATAGTCGGAGCGGCCGCGTTCGAGGAATTCGAGATAGCGCGCATGATAGACGACGCCGGAGAAATCGGTGTCGGCATAGTAGACCCGGGCCATCAGCCGATGGCCGAATTCGGTCAGCGCGCCGGAAAGCCCGGCGCTCAGCGCCGCCGATTCACCATGATCGTCCATCGCGCTTTCCTTTTCAGGCCCGAACAGGCACCTAAAGCCCTCGGGCTTTAGGTATTTTTTCCGTGCGTGCCGTTCTCCCAAAAACCGCTGCACATTTTTGGGCGACACGTACTGTTTTCGCGCGGGAACGGGATGGCATTGTTGGGCACGATGATCAAGACCTTGATGGTGGCGCTGCTTGCGTTTGCCGCTTTGGCGTTGCCCGCCGGAGCGGCGACGTTCTCGATGAAACGCGGCCTCAATCTCGACCAGTGGGTGACCTGGCCGGCCGAGGACAAATGGGGCGACCGCCAGGCCATCCTGCCCTATCCGGAGTGGCGCAAATTCCTCAACGAGGACGACCTCAAGGCACTCAAGGATGCAGGCTTCGACTTCCTGCGCATGCCGGTCGATCCCGCGCCCTTTCTCTCGGACCAGACCGCGGCCCTTCGCGACGACCTCTATGGCAGCGTGCTGGACTCGGCGCGCATGGTCAACCGCGCCGGGCTCAAGGTGATCGTCGACCTGCATCTGATCCCCGCCGGCGGCAATCGCAAGATCGGCATGAGCGAGGTGATGCACGATCCGGCCGTCTTCGATGCCTATACCGAGCTGGTGCGCAAGATGGCGCGGACGCTCTCCAAGGAGGATCCGAAGCTTGTCGCGCTGGAGTTGATGAACGAGCCGCTGGTCGATTGCGACGCGAGCGGCACCAATCCTTGGCCCGACCTGCAGAAGCGCTTGTTCGCCGCCGCGCGCGCCTCCGCCACCAGGCTCACGCTGGTGCTGAGCGGCGGCTGCTATTCGAACGCGGAGTCGCTGGCCAAAATCGATCCCGGGACGATCGCCGATGACAACGTCATCTGGACCTTCCACTCCTACGATCCGTTTCTTCTGACGCATCAGGGCGCAAGCTGGGCCGGCGACTTCATCCCCTATGTCACCGGCCTGCCCTACCCGCTGACAGCCGTTCCGAAGGCGCAGTTGGACATGACGCTGGACACGATCCGCGACCGGATCAAGGCCGAGGCGCCCTGGCCGCGACGGAACGGCCTGCTCGCCTATCTCGACGAACAGGCGGCGACGATGGACAGTCCTGAAAAGCTGCTTGGCCTGATGGATGCGCCGTTCGCGACGGTCGACGCCTGGGCGAAGGCAAACGGCGTCAAGCCGCAGGATATCACGCTCGGCGAATTCGGCATGATCCGCCAGGAATACGGTAACGGCTTCGTCATGCCGGCCGCCTACCGCGCGGCCTATGTGCGCGACATGATCGCCCGCGCCGAGGCGCATGGCTTTTCATGGTCGGTGTGGAGCTATGGCGGCGCCTTCGGCATCGTCGATGCCTTCGACGGCGAAAAGGCGGAACCCGACGTGATGGACGTGATCAGGTCGCTTCGGTAAAACGCGCGGAAAGCGGACTATCCCAGATCGATCTGCAGAATCTCCGGCCGCACCCCGAAACGTATCGGCGCGATGCTGAAGCCCAGTCCACCGGAGACAATCAGGTTGCGGTCGTTCTCGACCACGTGGCCATAAGCGTAGCGGTTGCCATAGGCGGAAGGCACCACCGGCGAATAGCCGAACAGCCGCACCTGTCCGCCATGCGTGTGACCGGACAAGGTGAGCGAAACCCGCCAGGGCACTTTCGGAAAAATATCCGGCTCATGCGCGAGCAGGATGACCGGAGCAGCGTCGCCAACCTTGGCCAGCGTGCCGGGAAGGTCGTCGAGACCGGTGAGCCCGCTGCGGCCCCTGGCCTTGTCCGGCAACAGGGCGATCTGGTCGGCCAGGCCGGCTATCCAGAAGCCCTGTCCGTCCTTTTCCAGGCGTACGACGTCGTTCTCCAACACCGGAATGCCGACGGCCTCCAGCGCCTTGCGGGAAATGGTCGGCCCCGCCCCGGCCGCTTGCGCCGAGCGATCCTCCCACCAGTCGTGATTGCCGAGGATAGACCACACGCCGAGCGGCGCCTTGAGCCCTGCCAGCGCGGGCGCCCATTCCGACGCGTTTACCCAGCCGGTCACCAGCCGGGTCCCGGCGGGATAGTCGCCAAGCATGACGATGACGTCCGGCTGCAGCGCATTGGCTTCCTCGGCAAGTGCTGCGATCCGTTCCGGCGTCATCCAGGGCCGGCAGGCGTGGATGTCGGCCAGCGCCACGACACGCAACTTGAGTCCGGCCGGCCAGTGCGGCGGCGTCAGCGCGTAGCGCTTCACATGGGTGAGCAGCATCGGCTCGATACCGACGGCATAAGCGCCAAGCGACACCAGGCTGAAGGCCGAGCCGCCGACAAGGCGCAGGAAACCACGTCTGGTGATCATGGATCGGCCCAAGCCCCTTGGGATTCTATCGGGAAGCTGCCTTAAAGGCGGCAATTGCGCCCTCAGCTAGGCGGAGGCGAGCAGATTCTGCACAGACGGGCCGTTACGCGGCCAAACGGCGAACAAATATGCGTTACTCTTCCTGGAACAGGCTGATCTGCTGCTGGGCGATATCCTTCGGCGGGTCGAGCCCGAGATGGCGCCAGGCGTTGGCGGTCAGAACGCGGCCGCGCGGCGTGCGCTGGATGAAGCCCTGCTGGATCAGATAGGGCTCGATGATGTCCTCGATGGCGTCTCGCGGCTCGGAGAGCCCGGCGGCGATCGTCTCGATACCGACCGGTCCGCCGCCGAAATTGCGCGCGATCATCGACAGATAGCGGCGGTCGAGCGCGTCGAGGCCGAGCGCGTCGACCTCCAGCCTTGTCAGCGCCTCGTCGGCGATCTTCCTGTCGACATGGCCGTCCCCGGCGACGCTGGCGAAATCGCGCACCCGGCGCAGCAGCCGGCCGGCGATGCGCGGCGTGCCGCGCGCGCGACGCGCGATCTCCAGCGCGCCATCGTCGCCAAGCGGCATCGACAGGATGCGGGCGCCGCGCCGCACGATCTGCTCCAGCTCCTCGACCGTATAGAAATTGAGCCGGACGGGAATGCCGAAACGATCGCGCAGCGGATTGGTCAGGAGCCCAAGCCGGGTCGTCGCCGCGACCAGCGTGAAACGGGCAAGGTCGATCTTGACCGAGCGCGCCGCCGGCCCCTCGCCGATGATCAGGTCGAGCTGGAAATCCTCCATGGCCGGATAGAGGATTTCCTCGACCGCCGGATTGAGCCGGTGGATCTCGTCGATGAAGAGCACGTCGCGCTCCTCGAGATTGGTGAGCAGCGCCGCCAGATCGCCGGCCTTGGCGATGACCGGGCCGGAGGTCGAGCGGAAATTGACGCCGAGCTCGCGCGCCATGATCTGCGCCAGGGTCGTCTTGCCGAGCCCCGGCGGACCGACGAACAGCACATGGTCGAGCGCCTCGCCGCGGCCCTTGGCGGCATCGATGAAGACCTTGAGATTGGCGCGCACCGCCGCCTGGCCGACGAACTCTTCGAGCGACTGCGGCCGCAAGGTCTGGTCGGCATCCTCACCGCGCTTGTCGGGGGCAATGAGGCGGGGCGAAAGGCTCATGCCGCCTTCCTTGCATAGGACCGACAATGGAACAAGCGCCGCCTCACCGCGCCAGTTCCTTAAGGCCGAAGCGGATCAGCTTGGACGCATCCGCGCCCTCGCCGGCCGATTTCAGCGCTGCCGCGACCGCGTTCGCAGCGATATCGCGCGAATAGCCGAGATTGACCAGCGCCGAGACAGCGTCGGTGATCGGTGCCGCCGCGACACCTTCGCCGAGTTCCTGCTTGAGGCCGATCGTGCCGCTAGCCGCGCCCGCATAGGCCGGCGCCTTGGTGCGCAATTCGGTGACGATGCGTTCCGCCACTTTCTTGCCGACGCCGGGGGCGCGGGAAACCATGGCGATGTCGCGCAGCGCGATCGCATTGGCGAGTTCGGCCGGCGCCAGCGTCGACAGCACCGCCAGCGCCACCTTGGCGCCGACGCCCTGCACATTGTTCATCAAAAGCCGGAACCACTCGCGCTCCAGCGCCGACTGGAAGCCGTAGAGCCGGATCATGTCCTCGCGCACATAGGTCTCGATGAACAGCACCACCGCCTCGCCGGGCGATGGCAGCGACGCCAGCGTGCGCGCCGAGCAATGCGCGACATAGCCTACGCCGTGCACGTCGACCAGGCAGGAGTCCTCGTCGATCTCGTCCAGCGTGCCTTTCAGCTTGCCGATCATGATTGTCCCCTCACGCCAGCGCTGCCATCCGGTAGGCGACGCTTTGGCGGTGATGCGCATGGCAGATGGCGATGGCCAAAGCGTCGGCAGCATCGTCGGTATCGAAGATCGCCTTCGGCATCAGCACCTTGACCATCATATGGATTTGCTTCTTCTCGCCGTGGCCGACGCCGATAACCGCCTTCTTGACGGCATTGGGGGCATATTCGGCGACCACCAGCCCGGCACGCGCCGGCACCAGCATGGCAATACCGCGCGCCTGGCCGAGCTTCAGCGTCGCCGTGGCATCCTTGTTGACGAAAGTCTGCTCGACCGCTGCCTCATGCGGCATGGCTTGGTGCAGGACCTCGGCCAAACCGTCATGCAGCTGGCAGAGCCTTGTCGCCAACGACTCCTTTTCGTCGGACCTCACCGTGCCGGACGCGACGAAGCGCAGCGAATTGCCCACGCTGTCGATAATACCCCAACCGGTGCGCCTCAGCCCCGGATCGATGCCGATGATGCGAATCGCTTCCCCCATGCGCTAAGTCTAGCCGTGGCGGCAAGCGATGCCAGCAAAATGTGAACAAACCAGAAACAATCGCGATCCTAAGAACGCATTCGAAATCCCATCAAGCTGCCGTTCACGGGCTGGCAGGCCCGAAATGCCGGACCTAATGCGTGTCGCGCAAAGTGCGCAGTGGTTTTGCGATAGCGACATGCATGAAAACAAAGCCTTTAGTTCGTCACGCGACGGATGGTTTTCGACAGCCGCGTGAGAAATGCCGGCCTCGACGACGCGACCAGCTTCCATGCCAGGACTGCATTTCCCATGCGCCGCGGCAGGAGCCCGATGCAGAGGAACCAGGCTGCCAGCGCGGCCCGCCGCCGCCAGGATGCGTCCATTTCCAGACTGGCGGCGGCGCCCGCTTTTGCCAGCCCCAGCCGGGAGTCGGTCGTGACCGGATGCCGGGGCTCGTCGACGCAAAGCGAGGCCAGTCGCTCTTCCAGATGAACCGGATCGCGAAGGCCGGCATCCGGCGGTACGGTCAGACCGATCTCGGCCGCTCGGTCGGACAAGGCTTCAAGGCGCCGGAAGTCATGCGCCACGCGCCAGCGCGCCCGCTCGGCAAGCTTTTCGGCAAAGACCGAATGGTTGGAACCGTGGATGCGGTAGGCGCCAAGGCAGGTGTCGATGGATTTCACGTCCCCGTGCAGTGGCGCGAGCGTTGCGAGATAGCCATCGGCGCCTTGCCGGAAATCGCTTTCGGGCATGGGCATTATCGGGTCCAGCGCCTCACGGTCGAACGCCAGCCCGCTCGTCACCGTCGTACGGTAGCGCCCCTTGCGCAACAATTCCGGGACGACGTCGCCCGAGTCGAACGGCTGTTCCGGGGGCGGAAAGACATCCTTGATATGTTGGTCCTCATCGACGAGATGCAATCTGAATTGCGCCTGGGCGACATCCGCGTCCCACTCGTCCAGGACCTCGGAGACGGCGTTCGGATAGAGATAATCGTCGGCGTCGAGGAAAAGAACGATCTCCCCGGTGCTCGCCTCGAACCCCGTATTGAACGCAGCGGCATGTCCGCCATTCCTGCGCCTGAGGCACGAGCGGATCTTGTCGCCGTAGGATTCGATGACGGCCACCGACGCGTCCGTCGAGGCGTCGTCGACGACCACGACCTCGACATTTTGGTGGTCCTGCTCCAACGCGCTGTCGATGGCGCGTCCAAGAAACTGTCCGTAGTTGTAATTGGGGATGATGATCGATACCGGGATGCGGTCCAATGGCGAATGCACGGATCAAGCCTCGCAATCTGCTTTGGTCACAGTGACGGTGATTTTCTTGCAAAACCGGCTCGGGTCGACCCGGCTGCGGCGAACGGCTCCAACTAGGGGCCCATCGCTTCAAGACAAGGGCAATATTTCTCGCGAAGGCCGGCATGGCCTTCGATGCAACGACGGTTGCCGCAGTATCGAAGAGCAGTCGGGGTCGCAGGCGCTCGACTTGCGGCCACGATCGCGGCTCGCCAGATCGCGCCTCGATTGAACGACGTGGTTCCCGCTTCCCGCGGGCCGCTGTCGCGGCGTTTGTTGCAAACGCGGTTTCAGCCGCGCGCGAAAGCCGTATTCAAGAGACTGATCTGGTCGGAAACCGGGTTGGCCCGCCGGCTGGGGACATGCGTGTCGTTGATGACGCCGCCATAGATTTCCTCGTCCATGCGCCGCACCAGCGCCTGCAGGCGCAACGAGCGCGTCACGAGGTCCAGAAAATCCTTGGGCAGTTCGTTCCAGCCAAGCGCCTCGTCATGCGCGGAGGCGGTGTCGAGCCGCACCTTGGATTTCTCCGAGGCCACCTGGTCGCGCGTCATCTCGCCGGAATTCGCCGCCCGCTGCAAAAGCAACCAGGAGGCGACCTGCATGAGCCTTGTGGTCAGCCGCATCGACTCGGCCGCATAGAGCGTCGCCGCCGTGCGCGACAATTTCTTGGCTTCGAGCCTGCCCTTGCCATCGAGATATTCGGCGGCCTGCTCGACCAGCCCCATGCCTTCCTGGTAGAGCGGCTTGAAGGATTGGGAGAAAACCCGGCGCTCCGCCAATTTGATGGTTTTCGCGCTGCCCTTCGAAGGCTCGTTCATCGATACGCCCCTGCACTGCCGTCGGCCGATTCGGCAATCCTTGCCGACGTGGCCCACACCCTAAATGACTGAGGCTTGAAAATGCGCTTCGATGCCCATGAAGGCAAGCGCATGTTTAACAAACGGTTAACGCCGGCCTCGTTCCAGCCATCCGCAAGCGGATGGCACCGGCTTGCCGCCCGCGGACAAAAAAAGAGCCGCGGATAAGGCGGCTCTCAGGAGTTTAACAGGGAGGCGTCAAACAAAGTGGCTCCAACCACTCGGTAAGAATCCAGCAAAACTGGATGCGCATAGTAAACGCCCGTAAAGCTTAATGAACCCTTAACGCGGCGACGATTTTTTAAGCGAACGCGCTTTCCCGTGCCGGAACAGGACAGCCGGCCTCGCCGCCCGGGATCGCCCGGAAACCGGATTTCGGATGCAGTCATCGCGGCCTTCGAAACATGTAGGCTGCCGCCGCGGCATCGTTCCGAAACACGCGCCACGCAAAAGCCCGCTCCTCTGAAGCGGCGCACAAATCCGCGCCGCTCAAAATCATGCGGGATATCCGGGAGCAGATCATGGATTGGTATTCGATCGTCAAATTCCTTCACATCGTTTCGGCCGTTTTGTGGGTCGGCGGCGGCTTCGTGCTGTTCCTGCTCGGCGTGCTGGCCGAGCGTGCCGGCAACATCGAGGACAAGCTGCAGGCTATGCGCGCCAGCGGACAGCTCGGCGGCAGGTTCTTCGCGCCGATGTCGATGCTGACGCTGGTCTTCGGCCTCATCATGTGCGGCTTCTGGGTCGGCTTTGCCGACCTGTGGATCGTCATCGGCCTCGTCGGCTATGCCACGACCTTCTCGATCGGCATGCTCGTCTTCAAGCCGACCGGCGAGCGCATGGGCGCCATGATCGCCGAACAGGGCGTGACGCCGGCCGTTCTTGCCATCGGCCAGCGCATGATGAACTGGGCGCGCCTCGATTATGCGGTGATGCTGGTGATCATCGCCGACATGGTGCTGAAGCCCACCCTGCACGACATCGGCATTCTTGCCGGCATGGTCATGGTGGTTGCGCTGGGCGCCGCGCTCGCCTTCGGCGGTAGCCGCCAGATGGTGCCGAGCGCCGCCTGAATGCTTGTGGTGAGGTGGCCTGATAGCCACCTCACCACAAGCCGGCGATACCATCCCACAGCAACTTGACGGCGACCACCGCGACGGTCGCGTAGGTGAACGGGTAGAAGATCTCCGCCCGCATGCGGCGCACCAGCCATGCCCCGGCGATGGTGGAAAGCGGCGCCAGGGGCATCAGCACCGCCGACGCTGTAAGGTTGGTGGTGTCGAACTGGCCGAGCGCGAAATAGGGGATGAGCTTCAGCGCGTTGGTGGCGGCAAAAAAGATCGCCGCCGTGCCCGACAGCACTTTCGGATCGAGCCGGATCGGCAGCGCATAGACCTGGAAGGGCGGGCCGCCGACATGGGCGACGAAGCTGGTGAAGCCGGCGACCGTGCCCCAGAAGGCGGCGGCAATGCGGTTCGGTTCCGCCGCATGGTCGGCGCCATGGCGGAACTGCAGGTAGATCCAGCGCAGCACGAACACCAGCGCGACCGCGCCGACGATCAGCCGCACCATCTCCTCGGTGACCAAAGCCGCTGTCAGCCAGCCGAGCCCGATGCCGATGACGGCGCCAGGCATCATGTCGACCAGCATCTTGCGGTCGTAGACGCCCCACCAGGTCCACACGGAAACGACATCCATCAAGCACAGGATCGGCAGCAGGATGGCGGCCGCCTGGACCGGCGGGATGGTCAGCGCCATCAGCGGCACGCCGACGAAACCAACGGCGCCGCCGAAGCCGCCTTTCGACAGGCCGACAAGGATCACCGCCGGAATGGCGGCGGCATAGAACCACGGGTCGCTGAGCAGGCCTGACATCGGCAAGGGAAGGTTGGAGAAGGCGGGAGTTCAGCCATAGCGCAGAACAGCGCGGCCCGGATAGTCATTATTGCCTGCATCCGCTATTGCCGGCCCGATATCGACGACCTGCCGCACGGCCAAGGTTCGTCATTCGGCCGGCTCGCTGTCTCGAGGTATGGAAATGAACGCCATCAGCATTCGCAAGGCACGCGAAGCGGACATTGCTGCGATCGTCGCGATGCTTGCCGACGACGCGCTCGGCCAGGCCCGCGAAGACGCCGGCCTGCCGCTGTCGCGGGCCTACCTGGACGCCTTCGCCGCGATAGACGGCGATCCGAACCAGTTCCTCGCGGTGATGACCGACGGCGACGACGTGATCGGCACGCTGCAGATCACCTTTATCGCCGGGCTGTCGCTGCGCGGTTCCCGGCGCGGCCTGATCGAGGCGGTGCGCATCGCGGCGGAGCGGCGCGGCGAGGGCTTGGGACAGCGCCTCTTCGAATGGGCGATCGACAAATGCCGCGAGCGCGGCTGCCGCGTCGTCCAGCTGACGACCAACAAGAGCCGGCTCGACGCGCATCGCTTCTATGAGCGCCTTGGCTTCAAGGCCAGCCATATCGGCTACAAGCTGGAGCTGTAGAGCGGCTCAGCGTTTCACGGAAGCGCCTGCCCCTCTAGCCTTTCGTATAGTCAGGCCCAAAACGCGACGGCAGGCCGTCGGCGAGTTTCAACCAGGGGAGCTTTTCCTCGAAAGCGACATGTAGCGTAGGCACAAATTTTTCCGGCTCCGCCATCGCAGCCGCAAAAAAATGCATGACACCAGACATGTTCTTTGAGCGGAAGGAAAGCGGCGAGCCACAGTGATCGCAAAATGTTCTTTCCACGCCGGGAGAAGAGTTGAATACCTTCGGTGGCTTGCCCAGCCATCGCCATTGGCCGTCCAGGACGCCAATATAGGCGGTCATCGGCGCAGAACATTGCCGCCGACAACTTTCACAATGACAAACCACGCAGGCCTGTGCCGACCCATCGACTTCAAAGGCAACAGCGCCACATAAGCAATGGCCGCGCATGCGAAACCTCCTTGAGGCAGCAAGGACAGCTTAGTGCCGGGGGCGTGCGGGAGTCGCCAAGGAATGCGCCGAACTTGCGCCTGATCCCGACATTCGGCGCTGGCGAACGTGGCCGCGTGCGCGAGGCGTTAGCTTCAGGCTGAGTTCATCACCGCCGTGCCTGGACCAGCAGGAACATCGGCCGCTCGAGTTCCTCGGCCAGTTCCGGCCGGGCGGCGATCTGCTCCTCCGACGGGCAAAATTCCTCGACATGCCCGATGCTGAATCCGGCCTGGATCAGCAAATTGAGCGTGGTGCCGATGGTGCGGTGGTGCTTGACCACGCCCTTGGTGAACCAGTCTGTGGTGCGCGGTCCCTCGACCAGATACCGGTCGATCGGCCATGTCTTCCTGCCCGCGGCATCGACGGACCAGCCCGGGTTGGTCGGCGCCATGTAAATCGGATGTTCCGTCGAGAAGACGAAGGTTCCGCCGGGAACCAGGGCCTGGTGGACGGTCGCGAACAAGCCCGCGGCATCGCCGACATAATGCAAGGCAAGCGAGCTGTAGGCGAGGTCGAAACGGGCTTTTGGCAGACTGAGCTCGTCGAGGTCGGCGCGCCGATAGGTGACGGCATCGTCGGAGCCGGCGGCGCGTGCCCGTGCAAGCATCTTTTCCGACAGGTCGAGGCCGAGGACTTCGCTCGCGCCATGCGAGCGCGCCCAGCGGCAGAACCAGCCGAACCCGCAACCGAGATCGACGATGCTCAAGCCGTGGACGTCGGGCAACATGGCGCGCAGCGCCGGCCATTCGGGCGCGCCGTCCAGGCCCTCGACCGAGCGGCCAAGACGACTATAGCCGTCGAAGAAATCCGGACGGTCGTAGATGTTTTGCGCCATGTGCCTGTCCTGCTTTTTGCCTGCATATCTAGCGGACCTCCCCGCGGCTTCCAACGCCATCCTCGGAACCCGAATGGGCGACGCAAGCCACAGCGGTGGTTAAGCATTTTGGCCCTGGCGCCGCACGGCTGCTGTTCAAGCCGCCCCCTTTGCTCTATGCCGCAATGCAACCATCTTCGCCCGGCATAGGCGAAACCGGGATCGAAGGCCAATGAACGATTTAACTCCGCCCAACCGCTGCCGCATCGTGCTGATCGCGCCGCCGCTCGTGCCGGCGGAGCAGATCTGGGCGGCGTTCGAGGGCGGCGACGTCGCCTCGCTGATCCTGCCCGACAACGGCATGGACGATGCCTCCTTCCAGGCCTTTGCCGAAAGGATCGTGCCGATCGCTCAAAGTGCCGGCGTCGCTGTCATCATCGCCGGCGACAGCCGCATCGCCGGGCGCGTCCAGGCCGACGGCATCCATGTCGAAGTGAAGTCGGGGGAACTCGCCGAGACGATCGAGCGTCTGGCCGGCAAGATGATGGTCGGCGTCGGTGGCGCCAAGACGCGCGACGAGGCGCTGGAGCTCGGCGAGGAGCGGCCCGACTATATGTTCTTCGGCCGTTTCGGCTATGACAACAAGCCGGAGCCGCACCACCGCAACCTCACCCTCGGCAAATGGTGGGCGGAGATGATTTCGATCCCCTGCATCGTCATGGCCGGCTCCGAGCTTGCTTCCGTCGAGACGGTGGCCGCGACTGGCGCGGAATTTGTGGCGCTGTCCAGCGCCGTCTTTGCCGACGGGCGCGACCCGCGGGCGGCGATTGCCGCCGCCAACGCGCTGCTCGATGAAACCGCGCCGCGTTTCGAGGACTGACATGCGCCTGCGTGTCCTTTCTCTGGTTGTCCTGGCCGGCTTGTTGGCGCAGGCCGCGATGGCGGCTGAGACCATCCCGCTGCCACAGCAGCGGCCGGATGCCGGCACTCCGGACTCCGGCACACCGAATACGGCCACACCGAACGCGGCAACGCCGGATGCCGGCGAGCCGGATGCGAGCAGGTTCGGCACCGTCACGCACATCGACAAGCCGATCCAAAACACCTTGCCGCAACCGGCCACCATGACGCCGCCATCGGCCGACGCCGTCAATCCCGACCGCTTCGGCGCCAAGCAGCCGGACGCCGCCTACGGCGCCTTCCAGCGCGGGCTTTACAAGACCGCCTACAACCTCGCCATGGACCGCGCCAAGAACGGCGATCCGGCGGCCGAGACGCTGGTGGCCGAAATCCTGTCGCGCGGACTGGGCGTGCCGCTCAATCCGGCCGAGGCCGGCAAATGGTATGCGCTGGCCGCCGAACAGGGCGTGCCGGAGGCACAGTTCCAATATGCGCTGATGCTGCTCGACGGCCGTTATGTGAAGAAGGACGAAAAGGGCGCCTTCGCGCTGATGCAGGCCTCGGCCGAGGCCGGCAACCGGCTTGCGCAGTTCAATTTCGCCCAGTTGCTCGTCCAGCAGGATCCCGGCGATGCCGGCCTGGTGAAGGCCGCCGTCTACTACGAGCGTGCCGCCGCCACCGGCCTTGCCGATGCGCAATATGCAATGGCGCAGCTCTACGCCAACGGCGTCGGCGGCAAGCCGCACGACGACACCCAGGCGCGTCTTCTGCTGACGCAAGCCGCGAGGCAGAACTACGACACCGCGCAGATCGACCTCGCCGCCTGGATGATCGAGGGCCGCGGCGGCGGGCGCGACCTGAAATCGGGCTTTGCCTGGATGAAGCGGGCGGCGGAGGGCGGCAACGTCGCCGCCCAGAACCGCCTCGCCAAGCTCTATATGGGCGGCATCGGCACCGACCCGGACCTGATCCTTGCCGGCGCCTGGTACATCGTCGCCCGCCGCGCCGGCCTGATCGACCCGCGGATGGACGATTTCCTGCAGGGCCTCGACGACGACCAGACCAAGCAGGCGCTGCAGAAGGCAAATCGCCTGCGTTGACGCATGGCGCTACGGACGCCATTTCCTGGCTCGCTTGGGTCCCCTCCCTTGCCTCCCTCCCTTGCTACTGCGTGCAATTTGTGGTCTTGGAGGCGCCAAAGCGCGACCCGCGCCAGAAAAATCTCATTCCGGATCAGTTCATCATGGCCAAGATCAGTGGCAACGAAATCCGTCCCGGCTACGTCATCGAGCACGATGGCGGGCTGTGGGTGGCGGTCAAGACCAACACCGTCAAGCCCGGCAAGGGCGGTGCCTACAATCAGGTCGAGCTGAAGAACCTGATCAACGGCACCAAGCTCAACGAGCGCTTCCGCTCGGCCGAGACCGTCGAGCAGATCCGGCTCGACCTGAAGGATTTTTCGTTCCTCTACGAGCAGGGCGACGCCCTGGTATTCATGGATACCGAAAGCTACGAGCAGCTCGAGCTGGCCAAGGACTTCGTTGGCGAGCGCGCCGCCTTCCTGCAGGACGGCATGATGGTGACGGTGCAGCTTTACGAGGAGCGGCCGATCGGCATTTCGCTGCCCGACCAGGTAACGCTGACCATCACCGAGGCCGACCCGGTGGTTAGGGGCCAGACGGCCGCCTCCTCCTACAAGCCGGCGGTGCTGGAGAATGGCATCCGCGTGCTGGTGCCGCCCTTCATCTCGGCCGGCGAGCGCATCATCGTCGACACCAACGAAATCACCTACATGCGCCGCGCGGATTAACGGCAAAAAAGCAGGAAGAAAAAATGGCGCGTTCCGCTCTCCTCAACGTCATGGTCCAGGCCGCGATGAAAGCCGGCCGCTCGCTGTCGCGCGACTTCGGCGAGGTGCAGAACCTGCAGGTCTCGATGAAAGGCCCGGGCGACTATGTCAGCCAGGCCGACCGCAAGGCCGAAGAGATCGTCTTCGCCGAGCTTTCCAAGGCGCGGCCGGGTTACGCCTTCCTGATGGAGGAGCGCGGCGCCGTCGAAGGCGAGGACGCCCAGCATCGCTGGATCGTCGACCCGCTCGACGGCACCACCAACTTCCTGCACGGCATTCCGGTCTTCTCGGTGTCGATCGCGCTCGAGCGCCAGGGCCAGATCGTCGCCGGCGTTGTCTACAATCCGGCGATGGACGAACTCTACACGGCCGAGCGCGGCGGCGGCGCCTTCATGAACGACCGTCGGCTGCGCGTTGCCGGACGCTCCAAGCTGACCGACGCGGTAATCGGCTGCGGCGTGCCGCATCTCGGCCGCGGCCAGCACGGCAATTTCCTGATCGAGTTGCGCAACGTCATGGCCGAAGTCTCCGGCGTGCGCCGCCTTGGCTCCGCCGCGCTCGATCTCGCCTATGTCGCGGCCGGCCGCATGGACGGCTTCTGGGAAACCGGCCTGTCGTCCTGGGACATCGCCGCGGGCATCCTTCTGGTGCGTGAAGCCGGCGGCTTCGTCTCCGATATGGATGGCGGACAGGACATGCTGGACAGCGGCGAGGTCGTCGCCGGCAATGAGGTCATCCAGCGCGCGCTTCTCAAGACCGTGAAGAAGCCGCTGTCGTCGCGCTGAGAGGCGGCGCGCGAAGCGCCCTTACTGCGAAAGTCGGAATCGATTTTCGGGAAGGATCGTGTGCAAATCAAAGTGCTGCAGTGTCCTTTGCGCGTCGAAAGGACGCGCCGCTCCGCAGTCGCAAAACCGCAACTGAAGCTTGAAATACTGGTCCGAGACTGCCCAGATCAAGGGATAGCAGGACCATTTTATGAACGATGTGCGGCCAGATACCCAGCTTGACATCCCCTTTGTGGGGCGCTGGCATTATTCGCGCGCCGAGATAATCGCCGACGGCATCGTGCATGCGGTGGGCATCGTGCTGGCGATCGCGGCCGGCTCGACTTTCCTGGCGCTTGCCGCTTTTCATTCCGGTCCAGGCGAATATACCGCAGCCGTCTTCTACGTAGTGTCGCTGCTCACCGTGCTGTCCGTATCGCTGACTTACAATCTGTGGCCGGTCTCGTGGCCGGCGAAATGGATCCTGCGCCGCTTCGATCACGCAGCGATCTATCTCCTGATCGCGGCCACCTACACGCCCTTCCTCGCCCAGCTCCACAACACGCCGCTGGCGCTACCCATGATCGTCGTCGTGTGGAGCGCAGCAGCGGCCGGCATCGCCATCAAGATGTTCCTGCCCGGGCGCTACGACCGGCTGGCCATCGTCTTCTATCTCGCCATCGGCTGGAGCGGCGTGGTGCTCGCCGGACCGCTGGTCGAGACACTGCCGACGACCTCGGTCGCGCTGCTCGTCGCCGGCGGCATCGTCTATTCCTGCGGCGTCGTCTTCTTCGCCTGGAAAGGCCTGCGCTTCCACAATGCCGTCTGGCACGGCTTCGTCGTCACCGGCGCCGGCCTGCATCTGGCCGCCATGGTCGACTGCCTGGTGGTCAACCGGTTCTAGGCCTGTGGCGCCGGCCTATCGGGCCATATTGCCAAGCGCCATTCAATTTGGTCACAATTCCGTTTAGAGTCGCGGCAATTCTGCGGCGGTGGCATCGGAAACGGGGCACGGATGGCTTTTCTCAGATCCTTCGGCAGGCGATCGGACGTCCTGGTCTATGATCCGCACAAGCTGTCGAGTCCGCAGGTCTTCCTGCTCACCATGGTGATCTTCCTGATCATCGTCGCTTTCATCGCCGCCATCCTCACCCGCCAGATCTCGACCGCCTTCTCCAGCAATCCGGGCCTCAACGGACTGATCGTCGGCGTGCTGGCGGTCGGTATCCTGCTTGCGTTCGTGCAGGTCGGGCGGCTGTTCCGCGAGGTGCGCTGGGTCAATTCCTTCCGCGCCGGCTCCGAGACCACCGAGCCGGTTCTTTTGGCGCCGATGAAGGCGATGATCGGCCGTTCGTCCTCGGTGGCCTTCTCGACCTCATCGATGCGCACGATGCTGGATTCCATCGCCACCCGCCTCGACGAAAGCCGAGACACCTCGCGCTACCTGGTCGGCCTGCTGGTGTTCCTAGGCCTGCTCGGCACCTTCTGGGGCCTGCTCAACACCATCGCCTCGATCCGCGAGACGATCGAGGCGCTGGACCCGGGCACCGGCGATGCCGCCGCCGTGCTCGACGCGCTGAAGCAGGGCCTGTCGGCGCCGCTTGCCGGCATGGGCACCGCGTTTTCGTCCTCGCTGTTCGGCCTTTCCGGCTCGCTTGTGCTCGGCTTTCTCGACCTGCAGGCCGGCCGCGCCCAGACCCGCTTCTACACCGAACTCGAGAACTGGCTCTCCTCGGTCACTGATCTGTCGTCGGACATCGTCGTGTCCGACACGTCAAAGGCCGCCGAATCCTCCGAGGATATCCGGCTGCTGTCGGAACGGCTGCGCAGCCTGCAGGAGAATGGCGGAGGCTCCAATCCACGCGTCGCCACCGCCATGGCCAATCTTGCCGACGGTATCTCGGGGTTGGTGAAGAACATGCGCTCCGAGCAGCAGATCATGCGCGACTGGGTCGAGGCACAGTCCGATGAGCAGAAGGCCATGCGCAACACACTGGAAAAGATCGCCGACGCGCTGAAGAAGCAAGGGGTCCACTGACGTGGCGCTGGCAAGACGGCGCGCCGACCGCCGCATCGACTACTGGCCGGGCTTCGTCGACGCCTTGTCGACGCTGCTGCTGGCGATCATGTTCCTGCTCACTGTCTTCGTGCTGGCGCAATTCCTGCTCAGCCGGGAGATCTCCGGCAAGGACGCGGTACTGAACCGCCTCAACTCGCAGATCAACGAGCTGACCCAGTTGCTCGCGCTGGAACGCACGAACAGCCAGGACAAGGAGGATTCGCTCGCCAACCTGCAGGCGTCGCTGTCGGCGGCGCAGGCCGAAAAGAGCCGCCTCGAACAGTTGCTGGCGCAGGGCGCCGGCGCCGGCGACGCGGCCAGCAGGCGCGCCGACCAGCTATCCGGCGAACTCGGCAACCAGCGCCAGATAAGCCAGCAGGCGCTGAGCCAGGTCGAGATCCTCAACCAGCAGATTGCGGCCCTGCGCAAGCAGATCGGCGCGCTCGAAGACGCGCTCAACGTCTCCGAGCAGCGCGACCGCGATTCCAACACCAAGATCGCCGATCTCGGCCGCCGCCTGAATGTCGCGCTGGCGCAGCGCGTCCAGGAGCTCAACCGTTACCGTTCCGACTTCTTCGGTCGGCTGCGCGAGATCCTCGCCGACCGCGAGAACATCCGTATCGTCGGCGACCGCTTCGTCTTCCAGTCGGAGGTGCTGTTTCCGACCGGCTCCGACGTGATCAACGACGCCGGCAAGGTCGAGATGAAGAAGCTCGCCGACGCCATCATCGAATTGCAGAAGGAAATCCCGCTCGAGATCAGCTGGGTGCTGCGCGTCGACGGCCACACCGACAACAAGCCGCTGTCCGGCACCGGCCGCTATCGCGACAACTGGGAATTGTCGACCGCGCGCGCGACGTCCGTCGTGAAGTTCCTGATCGAGAACGGCGTGCCGGCCAACCGGCTGGTGGCCGCCGGCTTCGGCGAATTCCAGCCGCTCGATCCAGCCGACACCGATGACGCGCGCAGCAAGAACCGTCGTATTGAGCTGAAGCTCACCGAACGGTGATTTGAAGCATGTCTCTCGAAAGTGGGAACCGGTTTCGGGACAAGGACATGCGTAGGATCAAAGCCCTAAAGCGCACGGAGCGTATCTGAAGATCGCGACGCGCTTTAGGATCACGCAAAGTCACGGGAAGTTGTTTGTCGGCTGAATACTTAGAACGCCAAGTTCCGGCGGCAAGGCCTGAAAACATTATCTTTTTTTAATTACACATCGCGAATCGACGCATCTAACTTGCCGCGCAGGGCCGGGGTCCCGCCGGCGATGGCTCCCATCGCGACGCGACGGAACCGGACGGCCCGGAAGGTCGGAAGGCGACGCGGCGCGGCCGCTCCCTTCCTGGTAGAAGGATGCGCCGCCATGCGCGCTTCAACATCTCTCAAGACTGCAACCCTCGCTGCGGTTCTGATCGCGGCCCCGCTCGCCGGCGCCTATGCGGCCGGGCACCACAAGGGGCTTCTCGACGCGACCCCTCCAGCCGATTTCATCGGCCCGCGTGTGACCAGCCTGATCGATCAGGTCCAGGGCGTGGATCAGGGCATCACCGATGCCCGGCAGGCAAACAACATTTCGGCTTCGGAGGCGCACCGACTGCACATGCGCGCCGCACATATCGGCCAGGCCGCGGAGCATGTCGCGGCCTCGGATCACGGCAGGATACCGTCCGCGCAATATCATGAGATGCTGCGCCGCCTCGACAATGTCGACCAGAGACTGATGAACGACACCGGCAGCGGCTTCATGGTGGGCGACGGCTCCGACGACGGCAATTACCCGAACGGCTGAAGCGGTTCGCCATTTCAGGGCGACGGACGGCACACGGAAAGGGACCAACTGGCGCCCGCGGAACCTGGCCCCGAGGGCGTCCTTTTTGGATCGCGTCCTGCTTCGATCAGAGCAATCCCAGGAAAAGTGCGAAGCGTTTAGGCTCGGCAACTTCGCCGTACCCTTCCGCCCGGAATTGCGTGAAAACAAAGAGATAGGGCGGTTCGGCGTCTCCGTGAAACGGTGAAACGCTCTAAAGGCCGAGCCAAAGCGCGACGCTGGCGAGCACCGCCGGCACCGTCTGAATGAAGAGTATCTTGCGGCCGACGGTCGCCGCGCCGTAGAGGCCGGCAATAGCGACGCAAAGCAGGAAGAACATCTTGATCTGGAATCCGCCGGCGCCGAGATAGAGCCCCCAGATCAGGCCCGCGGCGAGAAAGCCGTTATAGAGCCCCTGATTGGCGGCAAGCACCTTCGAGGCGCTGGCGAATTCCGGCGTCAGCCTGAACGCCTTGTGGCCGCGCGGCGTGTCCCACAACACCATCTCAAGGTAGACGATATAGCAGTGCATCAGCGCCACCAGCCCGACGAGGATATTGCCGATCATTGTCCCCTCCAGCAGTTTGTTTCCGGCATTGATCACGCAGTCGCCTTACAAGGCAAGACGGCCGATTCCATCCCGGCCGATCAGGGTTGCCAAGCTCGACGCCTTGGTATCTTTTCGCGCCAGCCAAATTGAATCTGGGTATCCATCATGTCCTTCCAGAAACTCGACCAACTCGGCCACAAGCTCGAAGCGCTGGAGCATGCTTTAGCCATTCTCGGCGCCGACGAGGCGACGCATATGGCGGTCGGCGGCGGCGAGAAGCGCGCCGAGGCGATGTCCTCGCTTGCCGGCATGCTGCACGCCCAGGCGACCGCGGCGGAGATCGGTGACTGGATCGCGGCCGCCGAAGCCGAGTCACTGAGCGAAGAGCAGCAGGCGGCGGTCAGGGAGTTGCGCCGCCAATACACCAACCTCACCTGCCTGCCTGTCGAATTCGTCGAGCGCCAGACGGTGGCGCGCATGCGTTCCGAGCAGCTCTGGCGCGACCTGCGCGCCAAGAACGACTGGGCCGGCTTCCTGCCGGCGCTGGAAGGCGTCGTGGCTCTGGTGCGCGAGGAAGCGGCGCTGCGCGCCGATGCGCTCGGCCTTGCCCCCTATGACGCGCTGATGGAACAGTATGACCCCGGCAACCGTTCCGCCGACATCACGCCGGTGTTTGCCGAGCTGAAGGCCTTTCTCAAGGATTTCCTGCCGCGTGCGCTGGTCATGCAGGAAGCGCGGCTGGCAAAACATCCGTTGAAGCCGCTATCGGGCACCTATGCCGTCGACCGCCAGCGCGAACTCGGCCTTGCCATGATGGCGGCCGTCGGCTTCGACCTCACCCATGGCTCGCTGTCGGTGTCGCATCATCCCTTCTGCGGCGGCGTGCCGACCGACGTGCGCATCACCACCCGCTACAAGACCTCCGACTTCCTGTCGGCGCTGATGGGCGTGCTGCACGAGACCGGCCACGCGCTTTACGAGCAGAACCTGCCGAAAGCCTGGTCGCATTGGCCGCTCGGCAAGGCGCGCGGCATGGCCGTGCATGAGAGCCAGAGCCTGTTCGTCGAAAAGCAGATCGGCCGCAACCCGGCGTTCTGGCGCTGGGCTTTGCCGGTGGTCGAAAGACACCTCGGCGAAGCCTGGTCGCTCGACGACATCCTGCCGCATGTCCACCATGTCGAGCGCGGCCTGATCCGCGTCGATGCCGACGAGGTCACCTATCCGATGCATGTCATCCTGCGCTACGAGCTCGAGCAGGAACTCGTGACCGGCCGGCTGGAGGCCGCCGACCTGCCGGAGGCCTGGGACGCCAAGATGCGCGACTATCTCGGCCTCTCGACCATCGACAATCCCGCCGACGGGCCGATGCAGGACGTGCATTGGCCGGGCGCCGCCTTCGGCTATTTCCCTTCCTACACGCTGGGCGCCATGATGGCGGCGCAGCAATGGGCGGCCCTGGTCAAAGATCATCCGACCGCCGACCAGGACCTGGCAAAAGGCGATTTCAGCGCCATCAATGGCTGGCGGCGCGACCGGATCTGGTCGCAAGGCTCGCGGTGGTCTACCCCCGAACTGCTCGAGCGTGCCACGGGCGAGAAGCTGAACGCAGCTTACTTCACCGAGCATCTGCGCCGGCGTTACGGGGCCTCATAGACCGACGCCGGCAGTGGCCGCCCGTTTGCGTACCATTTCGTACTACTATATGTTATGACCAAGAGGTGCGCAGATGAACGCTTCAGGTCCCAAGGAACGCGCAACGTTTTCGATCGACAGCACGATCAAGGAGACGCTTGAAAGCCAGATTCCGAAAAGCAAGAGATCCCGCTTTGTCGAAGAGGCGATAGCGAAGGCATTGAAGGACGCCGCGAAAGAACGCGCTCTGAAAATGATCCGGGAATTCAAGTCGACCTCGACCGGCGGCAAAGACTCCACTGACGTGCTGCACAGAATTCGTCTGGAAATGGACGGCCGGCCGGTGGATATCCTCGAAGGCCGTAAAAAGTGATCATCGTCGATGCGTCGATCTTCATCAAACTCTTTCGATATGAGGATGACAGCGAACAGGCGCGAAATCTGTTCGTGAAGAACATTGCGGATGGCCGCGCCATGGCCGCTCCTGGCATCCTGCTTTACGAGGCGTTATCGGCTGCGCTTCATTATGAGCAATCCTTTGTCATGGTCGCAAAGCTCATCGCCGGACTGCGCGAAGGCGGTTTCGAGCTTCTGGAGCCGGATATGGACGAACTGGCCAAAACACAGGAGATGGCGACACAACTCAGTCCGGCTGGCGGCTATCCGACGCTCAACGATTGCGTTTACCATGCAATCGCCATCAATCGCGCTGCAACGTTGGTGACAGCCGACCGGCGGCATTTTGCCAAAACAAAACACTTGGGCCGCATCACTCTACTCGCCGACTGGCAAGCAGACTGACATATTTCTACTCCGCCGCGCCCTTGAAGGCGCCGGCTCCGGTCTCGAATTGCAGCTTGGCGAGCCGCGCATAGGTGCCGCCCTTGGCGACCAGGCTCTGGTGGGTGCCTTCCTCGACAATGCGCCCTCCTTCCATGACCAGGATGCGGTCGGCCTTGAGCACGGTCGCCAGCCGGTGGGCGATGACGACGGTGGTGCGGCCACGCATCAGCCGCTCCAGCGCCCTTTGCACCAGCGTTTCGCTTTCGGCGTCGAGCGCCGAGGTCGCCTCGTCGAGCAAAAGGATCGGCGCGTCGCGCAGGATGGCGCGCGCAATCGCCACGCGCTGGCGCTGGCCGCCGGACAGCGTCACGCCGCGCTCGCCGACCTGGCTGTCATAGTCCTTGTCGAGCCTGGCGATGAATTCGTCGGCAAGCGCCGCCTTCGCCGCGGCCTCGATCTCGGCGTCGCTGGCGCCCTGCCTGCCGAAGCCGATATTGTCGCGCACGCTCGCGGCGAAGATGGTGACCTCCTGCGGCACGATCGCGATGCGTTGGCGGACAGCCGCCGGATCGGCCTCGCGCACGTCGACGCCGTCGAGGACGACGCGACCGCTCTCGGGATCGTAGAAGCGCAGGATCAGGGAGAAGACGGTGCTTTTTCCGGCGCCCGAAGGCCCGACGATCGCCACCGTCTCGCCGGGCTTCACCTGGAAGCTCAGGCCATGCACGGCGGCGCGGTCCGGCCGCGCCGGATAAGAGAAGGAGACGTCGTCGAAGCTGATCGCGCCCTTGGCCGTGGCCGGCAACGGAACGGGGTCGGCAGGCCGCTGGATCGCCGGCGTCTCGGCCAGGATCTCGGTCAGCCGCTCTGCGGCACCCGCCGCCTGCGACAGCTCGCTCCACACCTCCGACAACGCGCCGAGCGCGCCGGCGGCAAACACCGAATAGAGCAGGAACTGGCCGAGCGTGCCGGCCGACAGCGTGCCGGCAAGCACATCGCGCGAGCCGAACCACAACACCGCGACCACGGAGGTGAAGATCATGAAAATGGCGAAGAAGGTGAGGAAGGAACGCGCGAACACCGAGGCCCGCGCCGCCTCGAAGGCAGCGTCGACGGCAGCGGCGAAGCGGCCGGTGACCAGCTTCTCGTTGGTGAAGGCCTGCAGCGTGCGCACCGCGCCGATCTGCTCGCTGGCATAGGCGGTGGCTTCGGCGAGCGTGTCCTGCGCTTGCCGGGACTTGCGCCGCACCGAGCGGCCGAAGGCGACCAGCGGCAGCACGATCACCGGAATGGCCGCGATCACCAGGCCGGAGAGTTTCGGGCTGGTGACGACCATCATCGCCACCGCGCCAAGGCCGAGGATGACGTTGCGCAGCGCGACCGAAGCGGTGGCGCCGACCGCCGACTTCACCTGCGTGGTGTCGGCGGCGAGCCGCGATACGATCTCGCCCGAATGCGAACGATCGAAAAACGCCGGCGACAGCGTCGTGACATGAGAGAAAACGTCGCGGCGTATGTCGGCCACGACACGTTCGCCGAGCGTGATGACGAAATAGTACCGGCTGGCCGAAGCGGCCGCCAGCAAAGCCGCCATCAGAACCAGTGCCGCGAAATACTCCGCGATGAAGGTGGAGCCCGATGCCTGGAAACCGTGATCGATCATACGCCGCACGGCCATCGGCAAAGCCAGCGTCGTCACCGCCGCCACGATCAGCGAGATGATAGCGCCGATGGCAAGCTTCCTATAGCGGGTGATATAGGGAAAAAGGCTGCGGAGCGGCCGGACCGAGCGTCTGCGCTCGCTTGCGCTGCCACCGATTTCCGCCATAAGCGTTTCCTCTGGCCGCTTGACGGCGCCACATTCAATATGCGCCTGCCGCGGCCTTGTGATTCAATTTCGGCTGATGTATAGGCTCGCCGACCGTTTTAGAAGCCGTGGCTTTTCATTAGCTGCGGCTTCGAGTTTTAAAAAGGGGCGCATCGACGCAGGCCTGTAGGCCCGTCACCCGCGCCGGCAGCCAGGAAACACGACAATGAAGGCCGATATCCATCCCGACTACCACACCATCAAGGTCGTCATGACCGATGGCACCGAATACCAGACCCGCTCGACCTGGGGCAAGGAAGGCGACACGATGAACCTCGACATCGACCCGACCACGCACCCGGCCTGGACCGGCGGCCAGCAGACCCTGCTCGACCGCGGCGGCCGCCTGTCGAAGTTCAAGAAGCGTTTCGAAGGCTTCGGCCTCTAAGCCGGATACATCGGCAGACTTTGAAAACCCGCCTTCGAGGCGGGTTTTTTATTGGCCGCATTTCTTCCTTCTCCCCGTTCTACGGGGAGAAGGTGCCCGAAGGGCGGATGAGGGGCAGCGCCAGCCCCGGCGATTGGCCGGCCAAGGTGCGAGAAATTCAGAATTCGATGACAGTGCGCTTTTTCGACGACGCCAATGTCATAGGTCGGCGCCGCCCCTCACCTGCCTGCCGGCATCCCCTCCCATATAGTGACGGGGAGAGGGGCGCTCTCGCCGGCGATTTCGCCAATCGCCGACGCTGTGGGAAAGCGCCTGGGTTGTACCTACTCCCCCACAAACTCCCTAAGCGCCATGCGCTTATAGGCCGCGACAAGCCTGTCGCCCTCCTCGCGATCGACGGAGATCGCCAGCCGCACCGCGGCCTCGCCCATCTGCCAGATGAGGAACGCCGTCGTTTCCAGCTCCACTGGATCGGCATGGGGACGCAGCCGCTTCAGCACCGCGACCAAAAATTCGGCATTGGCCCGGCTGTCTGCGAGTTCCAGTTCGCGCAGCGCCTTGTCGGCCTGCGTACCCGACCAGATGTCGCGCATCACCGGTTCGGCCAGGAACAGTCCGTAATAGATGTCCACCAGCTCCGAAAACGCCCGTTTCATTCCCTCGGCATCGCTGACATCCTTGAGCGCCGCCGCAATGCAGGCCTGGCTTTCGGCGGTGTAGCGCTCGGCAAGCGCCCAGACGATCGCCCGCTTGTCCGGGAAGAACTGGTAGAGCGAGCCGATCGACACCCCAGCCCTTTCCGCCACCTCGCCCATGCGCATGGCATCGCTGCCTTGCTCGGCAATCAGCGCCGAGGCGGCGGCAAGCATGCGCTCGACCCGCTCGCGGCTGCGCTGCTGCATAGGCGCTCGCCGCGGTGAGGCAATGGCGGCCAGATCGGCCTTTGCGGCGACTTTTTCGTCCATGGCTCCCTCCGGGCGGTTCTTCAAAAACCGGCTTGACTCACAAAATAAGAGGGTTTATCACGTTTTGCAAATGTGAGGATTGCTCGCATTATTAAATCGAACAGAAGCTGGCATCTGGAGCAACCGAGATGATGAAACTTCTTCCCACCCTCACCTTCATCGCAGCAGTCGGTTCCGGCGTTGTCGGCGGCGTGTTCTTCGCCTTTTCCAATTTCGTCATGGCGGCGCTTGCCCGGCTGCCCGTCCCGAGCGGCATCGCCGCGATGAATTCGATCAACATCACGGTGATTACCCCGACCTTCATGACGGCGCTGTTCGGCACCGGCCTCATCTGCCTGGTGTTGATTGCCAGCGTTTTCTTCGGCTGGAGCCAGTCTGGCTCCTACTGGCTGCTTGCCGGCGCAGCGCTCTATTTCGTGGGCAATCCGATCGTGACCATGGTCTTCAACGTGCCGCTCAACGACGCGTTGGCCGCCGTCGATCCGGAAAGCGCCAACGGCGCCGCGGTATGGGCGAACCATCTGAGCCAATGGGTGATGTGGAACCATGTCCGCACCGTCACCGCGATCGTGGCGATGGCCTGCTTCATCATGGCGTTGATCTGAAGACGGCAGCCCGCGAATACAAAACTCCCGAAGGTTGCGTCCAACTTTCGGGGGTCAGTTCATCAGGCGGGGTCTTTTTTACGATCCTTGCGATCGGCGTGGCCGAGGTCGCGGTTGGGATCGATGACATCGCGCACCAGTTGCTTGAGCTTCGCCGCATCCGGAAAACCGCCGTCGCGTTTGCGATCCCAGACAAGCACATCGTTGCAGGAGATGGTGAAGATGCCGCCGGTACCCGGGACCAAAGTCACCTCGCCGAGATCGGTGCCGAAGGTGGACAAGAGCTCCTGCGCCATCCAGCCGGCACGCAGCAGCCACTGGCACTGCGTGCAGTAGGTGATGCGGATGACGGGCAGCGGCTTCTCATTCATGCCGGATTGAGTTCCGCTCACATCGGATCGAGCTTCGCTCATGGCGCTGCCGCTCAGGCCGCGCTGAGCTTGGCCATCGTCTCGTCGTCGACCTCGAAATTGGCGTAGACGCTCTGCACGTCGTCGTCGTCCTCGAGCGTGGCGACCAGCTTCATCAGCGACTGCGCCCGCTCTTCGTCGACCGGGACATTGTTCTGCGGCTGCCAGATCGGCTTCACCGATTCCGCTTCGCCGAGCGAGGCTTCCAGCGCCTTGGACACGTCGCCGAGATTTTCGAAGGCGCAATAGATGGTGTGGCCTTCCTCGTCCGATTCGACGTCGTCGGCGCCGGCTTCGATCGCCGCTTCCATGACCTTGTCGGCGCTGCCGGCCGAGGCCGGATAGTAGATCTCGCCAACGCGGTTCCACATGAACGACACCGAACCGGTTTCGCCGAGCGCTCCGCCGGCCTTGGTGAAGGCGGCGCGCACATTGGAGGCCGAGCGGTTGCGGTTGTCGGTCAGCGCCTCGACGATCAGCGCGACGCCGCCGGGACCGTAACCTTCATAACGCACCGACTCGTAGTTTTCGGCATCGCCCATCGACGCCTTGTTGATGGCGCGCTGGATGTTGTCCTTCGGCATCGACACCGCCTTGGCGTTCTGCACGGCGAGGCGAAGCCGCGGATTCATCGATACATCGGGCGTCCCGCTCTTGGCGGCGACGGTGATTTCACGCGCCAGCTTGGAAAACATTTTCGACCGCACCGCGTCCTGGCGCCCCTTGCGGTGCATGATGTTCTTGAACTGCGAATGGCCAGCCATGGCACCCCTGTCGTGTTCGGCTAGAGCATCTCGAAGCGGGGTGTCATCACCTCGTCCTCGGCAAAATGCTCGAATTCAATCTTTCAGAACGTCCCGGACATGCCTGCGAAGGCACGCGGCGCTCTTTGTCGGAATGGCCGGCTTATAGATAAATCGGCTCAATTCGTCCAGCCGCGCCGTCACTCCGACGTTGAACCGGCCCACTCACCCCTCCAGATCGGACTTCAACCGGTCGAGAATGCTGATGGCGTGACCGGCATACCGGCTGATCCAGCGGTCGTGGATCTGCTTGATCGGCAGCGCATTGAGATGATTCCAGCGCTCGCGCCCCTCACGCTTGGCAACGATCAGGCCGGCCTCCTCCAGGACTTTCAGGTGCATCATGACCGTGCAGCGGTCCATGTCCGGAAAAGCCTCGCATAGCGCGCCGGTGGTCTGCGGCTGGTCCTTCAGCCGATCCAGCAATTCGCGCCGGCGCGAATGCGCCAAGGCCTTGAAAACATGATCGTCCACGGTTTGGCTTGACATGTTATGTTTCTATAACATACTGTTCGGGCGAGCAAGGAAGGAGCTGTGGATATGTCCCTTGGATTCAGGATTTCCGGGCGCATCGGCAAACCGGTCGCCGAGGTCTTCGACGCCGTCGTCAACCCGACAAAGCTCAGCGGTTATTTCACCACCATTGGCGGGGCCTCCGCTCCGCTTGTCGCCGGCACCACCGTCACCTGGTGGAAGATGGTGCCGGTGGAGGTCGACGAAGTGACCAAGGACAAGCGCATCGTGCTGCGCTGGGACGCCACCGATGCCGACGGCAAGCCCGCCTACAAGACCCGCATCGAGATGAATTTCGAGCCGCTTGAGGACGGCGGCACTTTCGTCACCATCGCCGAGCAAGGCTGGCACGAAGGCGAAGTCGGCCTGAAGAAATCCTATCTCAATTGCGAAGGCTGGTCGCAGATGCTCGCCTGCATGAAGGCCTATCTCGAATACGGCATCAATCTGCGCGACGGCTACTACCGCAGCGAGATGAAGGGCGAGCCGGCCAACGAGACCTACATCTGAGCCTGCGTTAAGTCCCGATATCCAGCAGGAGGAGGTCGCCCCGATGACGAAAGCAACACCATTCCTGATGTTCGAGGGAAACGGCGAGGAGGCCATGACCCTCTATTGCGAGACCATCCCCGATAGCCGTGTCCTCGACGTCACGCGCTACGGCTCGGACGAGGACGGGGCGGAAGGAACGCTCAAGCTGGCGCGCGCGTCCATCGGCGGCGTCGAGGTCAGGATCTACAACAGCCCCGTGCATCACGCCTTCACCTTCACGCCATCCTTCTCGCTCTTTGTCGACTGTTCTTCCGGGCAGGAACTGGATCGGATCGTCGGCGTTCTTTCCAAGGATGGTGGATTTCTGATGCCACCGGGCGATTACGGCTTCAGCCAGCGTTTCGCCTGGCTCAACGACCGGTTCGGCGTCTCCTGGCAGATCAACTTGCCCTGACATCGAGGAGGGTACCGTGGAATTGAAGCGCGCCCCCACCGCCGAAACCGCCATGCTGATCCGGCGGCCGGTCGCCGATGTCTTCGAAGCAATCATCGATCCGGCGATCACCACGAAATTCTGGTTCACGCATTCGAGCGGCCGACTGGACGAAGGCAAGACGGTCGAGTGGGAGTGGCGCATGTATGGGGTCTCGGCCAGGGTCGAGGTCAGCGAGATCGTCCCCGACGAGAAGATCGTCATGCAATGGAGCGATCCGCCGACCACCGTCGTCTGGACCTTCACCAAAATGCCCGATGAGGCGACCTTCCTCGAAGTCCGCAATTTCGGCTTCGCCGGCTCTGCCGACGAGCAGGTCAAGCAGGCGGTCGACTCGACCGGCGGCTTCTCTCTGGTGCTCGCCGGCGCCAAGGCATGGCTGGAACAGGGCCTGACGCTCGGCCTGATCGGCGACCGTCACCCCAAGAGCATTTCGGCCAAATAGAAAGCTAGGACCGACGCCTCTCCTGCTCCGTCACATAACGCCGGAGCACCCGGTTGATTTCCGTTTGATAACCACCATCCTTCTCGACGTGCTCTCTGAACCAGGCGAGCACGTCAGCATCAAGGCGAATGGTGACAGGTTGTTTGAGGGGCCGGTAGAGATCTCCTCGGCGAGCGTGTGCCCAGTTCTCCATTGGCGCTTCCGGAATATCGAAAGTATCGATCTGATCGTCAGGCAGATCAGCCAGCTTGGCCAGTTGATCATGCTGATCCTGGCTAAGGTCCTTCCTGCTCATAGCGCCTCCTTTCATGTGGGGTGGCCTTGCGAGCACCGACAATTCTAACATGTTCTTCGTCTGCCACTGTCGGGTACGTGTGAACAACGAGCAAGATCACCTGAATTCCAACCATACCGATCGCATGCCAACGCTGTTCCCCATCTTCAAAACGATCGGGCACAATCAGATGGAGCGGATCGTCAAAAACCTTCTTCGCGAGGTCAAAGGCGACGCCATGTTTGGCAAGGTTGCGCCACGCTTTCTCGGGATCCCACTCGAACCGCATCGCGCTCCCTTAGCATACAAGTATGTACGTACAAATATGTAAGAGTCAAGCCTCAATGCCCGTCGCCCGAACCCTGCTTCTTGCGATGCCGTGCCAGCATGTTGAGGCCCTCGACCAGGGCTGAAAAACCCATGGCGGCGTAGATGTAGCCCTTGGGCACATGATAGCCCATGCCGTCGGCGATCAGCGTCATGCCGATCATCAGCAGGAAGCCCAGCGCCAGCATGACGATAGAGGGGTTCTTGGCGATGAAATTGGCGAGCGGCGTCGCCGCCAGCATCATCACGCTCACCGCCACGATCACCGCGATATACATGATGGCGATCTCGTCGGTCATGCCGACGGCGGTGATGATGGAATCGATCGAGAAGACGAGGTCGAGCAGCAGGATCTGGAAGATGGCGCGGGCAAGGCTCATCTGCAGCGTGCCCACCATCGTGTCCTGATGGTCCTGCGGGTCGACCGTGTGATGGATCTCCTTGGTCGCCTTCCAGACCAGGAACAGGCCGCCGGCGATCAGGATCAGGTCGCGCCAGGAAAAGCCGTGGCCGAAAGCGGTGAACACCGGCGCCGTCAGTTGCACGATGACCGAGATCGTGGCGAGCAGGATCAGGCGCATGACCAGCGCCGCCGAGATGCCGAGCCGGCGCGCGCGGGCGCGCTGCGCTTCCGGCAATTTGTTGGTCAGGATCGAGATGAAGATCAGATTGTCGATGCCGAGCACGACCTCGAGCACCACAAGGGTCAAAAGCGCGACCCATGCGGTCGGATCGGAAACAAAGTGAAAATGCGGCGCCAGAAATTCGACAAGCTGCATGGAGGTCGTCCCCTCTACGATCTAGAGCAGTGCTGCCGGCAATTAGGTACTCTGCGCACCTATATCAATGTCACGACCAGAAAGACGGTGCCGTTTCTTCGAGCCGAGGCCCGCGACGAAACGGCGCGATCTTCTCGGCAAGCCCGGTGCGGTCGGAAATATCGACGCCGACGCCGCACAATGTCGCCGGCCCGTTGGCCGCCTCGAACCGGCCTTTCGGCACTTTCGACAGGAACCGGTTGAGCGGCTCTTCCTTGTCCATGCCGAGCGAGGAGTCATAGTCGCCGCACATGCCGGCGTCCGAAATATAGGCGGTGCCGCCATTCAAGATCTGATGGTCGGCGGTCGGCTGGTGCGTATGCGTACCGACCACGAGGCTGGCGCGGCCGTCGACGAAATGCGCGAAGCACATTTTCTCCGAGGTCGCCTCTGCGTGGAAATCGACGATGGCCGCATCGGCCTGCTCGCCGAGCGGACAGGCGGCAAGCTCACGCTCACCGGCCTGGAAAGGGTCGTCGAGCTCCGGGTGCATGAAGACGCGGCCCATGATGTTGGCGACCAGCACGCGGGCGCCATTGCGGGCGATGTAGACGCCCGAGCCGCGCCCGGGCGTGCCCTTGGGAAAATTCGAAGGCCGCAGGAAGCGCTCCTCGCGCGGCGCGAAGATCAGCGCGTCGCGCTGGTCCCAGACATGGTTGCCGGTGGTGACGACATCCGCGCCCGCCGCGAGCGTCTCGCGAAAGATTTCTTCGGTGATGCCGAAGCCGCCGGCGGCGTTCTCGCCATTGACGATGACGAAATCGAGCTTGAAGTCGGAAATCAGCCCTGGCAGCTGTTCCCAAACCGCCGTGCGTCCCGTCTTGCCAACCATGTCGCCGAGGAAGAGGAGTCTCATAGCCACTTCTATCCAGAGCTGTGGACGCTAGGCAAGCGGCACGGAAGTCCTAACGCCGGCCGAAAGTGGCGCGTTGCCGTTCGGTCGGCCTTGCGCTCGCGCCCGACACGCGGCTAGCCGAGGGGATCATCGGCAAGGCCGGCGGCGTGTTCCGTCCTCGCAACCAGAAGAGCCAGAGATAGAAAGCGGTGAACCCGCCGGTGACGGCAAGCAGCAGCAGGCCGCCGCGCCATCCTTTCATCGCGGCCGTATCAAGGTTCGATGGATCGGCGGGATCGTAGTAGAATTCCATCTGGTCGCCCTTGGCTGCCTTGTAGAGGCCGATGTCCTTGCCCGACCATGTCATCGGCGCATCGTTGGCGACGTAAGCCAAGGCGACATTGATGCCGTCCGTTTTGAGGCCGTTCGCCTGCGTTTCGCTGTAAGGACTGACATCCGTTACGGTGGCGACCGTCCGCTGCCAAGCGGACTGGCGGTGCAGGGCAGTTCCTATGATGTGCAATGCCATCAAAAATAGTATCGCCGAGATCAACGCGAACGGCATCAGCAAATAGCGCGCAAGAATAAACACCACGATCCCCGTCGAGCTGGACTATTTTTCAGGAATATAGCCGACGTTTGTCGGAAACGCGTTAAGCAGGTCGCGACAGTTCAATGCATGTCGCCCAAAAAAGCGCAGCGCTTTTGGGACGACCGACAAAACCTAAAGCGCGCCTGAATTCGTTTCGGCGCGACGCGCTTTAAGCGATATCGAAGCGGCGCAACCCGCTCTCGGTCAGTATTTCCCGAATGATGACGTCGTGGTCTTCGTTCGGCACCAGCGGCACTTCCTGGCAATCGAAGGCGATGCCGATCAGCCTGGGCACGATGCCCCTGTCGGCCAGCCTGGCGATGGCGCGGTCGTAATAGCCGGCGCCATAGCCTATGCGGTGACCGCGGGCGTCGAAGGCGGCGAGCGGCACCAGCATCAGCGTGGGGTCGAGCACTTCCGCCTCTTCATGCGGCCCGACGGTACCGAACCCCATCTCGACCATCGGGGCGCCGCGCACCAGCTCGCGGAAGACGATCGTGGTCTTGTCGATAATCGCCGGCAGGCAGAGCCTGGCGCCCTTCTCGCGCAGCGCGAACATCAGCGGCCGCACATCGACCTCCGAGCGCATCGGCCAGAAGCCGGAGACGACCCTTCCGGGCTCGAAATCGATTTTTTCCTTCGCGGTCTCGGCCATTTCGAGCGCGATTTCCACCCGCCAGAATTCGTCGAGCGCGTCGCGGCGCGCCAGCGCTTCCTTGCGAAGCTGTTTCTTCAGGTCTTTGGATGATGTCATGTGCGGACGCTAGAAAAGGCCAAGGCTCTACAGCGTTGCAGGAGCGACGTTTTCTAGCGCAAGTCTCCCAAAATCGGGAGAGTGACGATCCACACAACCGGTGGAGAGGTCGATCCCGGGTGCCTACAAAGTAGGTGGGCGCCGTGTGAGAAAACCCACGGGTCTTCCCAGGGACAGCTCCCTAAGGATCGATAAGGCCCCGGGGATAAGTTTCTCCTGCCGGGAAGCGCAGACCGCCGATCCCAATATAGGCCGCTGCCCTGCCGAACGCCAGAAGAACGGATGGCTGTCAGCCCATTATTTGCCACCTCATAATGGTGCCGGCGGAGCACTCCGCGATGACCGGCTATTGCGCTGCGGAAATCGCCTCCTTACGGTCGCCGCGAAATGGCCAGGAGAAAAAATGCGTTTCGAAGGCACCGCGGCCTATGTCGCCGACAAGGATCTGATGGTCGCGGTCAACGCCGCGATCGCGCTGGAACGGCCCTTGCTGGTCAAGGGCGAGCCCGGCACCGGCAAGACCGAGCTCGCCCGCCAGGTGGCATCTGCGCTCGGGCTCGAGTTCATCGAATGGAACGTCAAGTCCACCACCAAGGCGCAGCAGGGCCTCTACGAATATGACGCCGTCTCGCGGCTGCGCGACAGCCAGCTCGGCGACGAGCGCTTCAACGATATCGCCAACTACATCAAGCGCGGCAAGCTGTGGGATGCCTTCGCGGCGCAAAGGAAAGTCGTGCTTTTGATCGACGAGATCGACAAGGCCGACATCGAGTTCCCCAACGACCTCCTGCAGGAACTCGACCGGATGGAGTTCTTCGTCTACGAGACCGGCGAGACGATCCGCGCCGAATTCCGCCCGATCGTCATCATCACCTCGAACAATGAGAAGGAACTGCCGGACGCCTTCCTGCGCCGCTGCTTCTTCCACTACATCCGCTTCCCCGACATCGATACGCTGCACCGCATCGTCGAAGTGCATTACCCCGGCATCAAGCAGAACCTGGTGCGGGCGGCACTCACGCAGTTCTACGAGATCCGCGAGGTGCCGGGCCTGAAGAAGAAGCCGTCTACCTCCGAGGCGCTCGACTGGATCCGCCTGCTGGTCGCCGACGACATCGCGCCCGAGGATCTGCGCGCCGATCCGAAGAACATGCTGCCGAAGCTGCACGGCGCGCTGTTGAAGAACGAGCAGGACGTGCATTTGTTCGAGCGCCTGGCCTTCATGGCGAGACGGCAGCAGTAAGCCGGCAGCAATAGCGCTTTCCCGTCCGTGGACCGTTGCCGGCGAGCGGCCGCTGCCGCAGCTTCGGGTCAAAATGTTGGAGGAAAAAAATGTCCGAGATCACCATCCGCCCACTCGCGCAGTCCGACCACGCGGACTGGCGCCGGCTGTGGACCGACTATCTGACTTTTTATGAGACGAAGCTGCCGGAAGAGGTCTACGCGATCACCTGGAAGCGCCTGTTCACGGACGGCGAGTTCGAGCCGAAGGGTTTCATTGCCACGCTCGACGGCAAGGCTGTCGGCCTCACCCATTATCTCTATCACCGCTCAGGCTGGTCCGAGAAAAACAACTGTTATCTGCAGGACCTGTTCGCCGACCCCGAAGTGCGCGGCAAGGGCGTGGGCGCCGCGCTCATCAAAGCGGTGCAAGACGAGGCCGGCAAGATTGGGGTGAAAAACGTCTACTGGATGACGCACGAGACCAACGCCACGGCGCGTCGGCTCTACGATCATGTGGCGCGGCGAACGGGCTTCATCGAGTACGATCTGCTATAAGGCAATTTGAAAACCCGGAACGAGCTGAATGACCTGCTATGTAGGAATTTTGGACGGTGCCGATGACGTCTGGGGGGTTCGGATACCCGATCTTCCGGGTTGCCATGGCGGTGGCGCGAGCCCCGACGAAGCGGTTGCCGATGCAGCGCTCGCGACCCGGGAATGGACTGAGATTCGTATTGCGAAGCGCCTGCCCGTCCCCAGCCCACGTACATTGGCTGATCTGCTGAGATCAGGCGAAATCGACAGCATCTCAGGTGAGTCCGCCGTGGTCATTGGTTAGAGATAGCCGATGTTCATCCCCTTCTTCCTCGAACTGAAGGCCGCGCGGGTTCCCGTTTCGCTGAGGGAATATCTGTCGCTGCTGGAAGGGCTGGAAGCCGGGCTGGTCGATTATGACGTCGAGGCTTTCTACTACCTCGCGCGCTCGGCCCTGGTGAAGGACGAGCGCCATATCGACCGTTTCGACCAGGTCTTCGCGCATGTCTTCAAGGGCGTCGAGGCGCTTGGCGGTCCAGACGCCGTCGACGTCGCCAACATCCCGGAAGAGTGGCTGCGCCGGCTGGCCGAAAGGCATCTGACCGAGGAGGAGAAGAAGCTCGTCGAGGCTTTGGGCGGCTTCGACAAGCTGATGGAAACCTTGAAGCAACGCCTCGAGGAACAGAAGGGCCGCCACCAGGGCGGCTCGAAATGGATCGGCACCGGCGGCACCTCGCCTTTCGGCGCCTATGGCTACAACCCCGAAGGCGTGCGCATTGGCCAGCACGAAAGCCGGCATCGCCGGGCGGTGAAGGTCTGGGACAAGCGCGAGTTCAGGAATTTCGACGACACCGTCGAGCTCGGCACCCGCAACATCAAGGTGGCACTGAAGCGGCTGCGCCGTTGGGTGCGCGAGGGCGCGGAGGAGGAGTTCGACCTTCCCGGCACCATCCACGCCACCGCCGAGCACGGCTATCTCGACGTCAAAACGCGGCCCGAGCGGCGCAACGCGGTGAAGCTGTTGATGTTCTTCGATGTCGGCGGCTCGATGGACGACCATATCCGCGGCGTCGAGGAGCTGTTCTCGGCCGCGCGCGCCGAGTTCCGCCAGCTCGAGTATTTCTATTTCCACAATTGCCTCTACGAGCGCGTCTGGAAGGACAATCGGCGCCGGCTGGCCGAGACGATCCCGACCTTCGACCTGATCCACAAATACGGGCCTGACTACAAGGTGATCGTCGTCGGCGACGCCTCGATGAGCCCCTACGAGATCGCCCATCCCGGCGGCTCGGTCGAGCATTGGAACCCGGAGGCCGGCAGCGTGTGGCTGGCGCGGCTCTTGCAGCAATGGCCGAACGCGATCTGGCTAAACCCGGAAGCCGAGAAGAACTGGCGCTACACGCATTCGATCCAGTTGATCGGCGACATCTTCGGCGGCCGCATGTTCCCGCTGACATTGGCCGGGCTCGAAGCGGCGACAAAGCAGTTGTCGCGCAAGCATTAGCTCGCTTTCGCTGGCAGCGTTTGTAACAAATGCCTATGTTTCGGCGAATACCCGTTGCAAGCAACAACGAGCCGCCAAGGCCGAGGAGATTCCATGGACACCCACGCCTATCCCGTCACCCGCACCGACGCCGAGTGGCGCGCCCGGCTGACGCCGGAGCAGTATGCCGTGATGCGCAATCACGGCACCGAGCGCCCCGGCAGCTGCGCCCTGCTCTACGAGAAGCGCGCCGGCACCTTCTACTGCGTCGGCTGCGACCAGCCGCTGTTCGAATCCAAGCTGAAGTTCGAGAGCGGCACCGGCTGGCCGAGCTTCAACGATCCGGTCCCGGGCTCGATCGACACCACCGTCGACCGCAGCTACGGCATGGTCCGCACCGAATGCCATTGCGCGCGCTGCGGCAGCCATCTCGGCCATGTCTTCGAGGATGGCCCGCCGCCGACCGGCCTGCGCTATTGCATCAATGGCGTGGCGCTGCGCTTCGAGCCGGCAGCTTGAAACCTCGTGCATGACTTCGCAAAGGGCGGCCTCGGCCGCCCTTTTTCATGCGAGCTCAGAGCATGACGCCGAAAAGCGCGAAGCGGTTTTCGGGCGACATCATGCTCTAGACGATGGCCGTCGCGATCAACCAGAGCGCCGAGCCCAGCATCGCCAGTTGCGCCTTGAAACCCCCGACCTTCTCCGCGGTCCGCCAGACGGCGACCGTCAGGAAGATGTTGTAGGGAACGGGGAGGAAATGCACCGCCAGCACCAGCCAGAGCGGCAGCTTCAGCCCAAGCAGGACCAGCGCCAGCGCCGAAGAGGCGATGCTCACGATCGTCCCGACAAGCAGCATGTCGCGCCAGAACAGCCGGTCGAGCGGCGCTTCGCCCCTCCAGCGTGAGCGCAAGAAGCCGGCTTTGTGATCGATTAGCGCTGTCACGCCCGTGGGGTCGAAGTCACCCATCAATCAAGCCTCGTTGAGCGGAGCGCCGAAGGGTTCGGCGGGATGATGCTGCGAAATTTGATGCTGATGCCGCAGAAATCCGCCGCCAAAACCTGTACGATCACAGACACGTGACCCATATCGTATTCTGTCGTTTTCGCCGCAACACCCAGGAGTTCGGAATGAGCGATCAGGTCTACAACGTTCTCTTTCTCTGTAATGCCAATTCGGCCCGCTCGATCATGGCCGAAGCCATACTTAACAAGCTCGGGGCCGGCCGCTTCAAGGGCTATTCCGCTGGCTCGCGACCGAAAGGCACCGTCCAGCCCCGTGCGATTCAGTTGTTGGAGAGCATGGGCCACGACACGTCGTTTGCCCGGTCGAAGAGCTGGGACGAATTTTCAGGGCCGGACGCACCGGAGATGGACTTCGTCTTCACCCTCTGCGACACCACAGCGAATGAAAGCTGTCCGGTCTGGCCAGGCCATCCGATGACCGCGCTTTGGGCTGTCCCCGATCCCTCCAAGGCCAGTGGCACTGAAGCCGAGCAGCATTTCGCTTTCGCCGAGGCCTATCGCATGGTCGGCAACCGCATCGCACTGTTCACGAACCTGCCGATAACATCGCTCGATCACCTGGCCCTGCAGCAGCGTCTGGATGAAATCGGCCGCGATGGGCGGCGGCGAGCTGAAAGCGCGTAAGCGCAGCGGTAGGCAGTCAATCTTACGGCAGGCCTTCGTCTCCGAGCACCTCGACGACGGCCCGTTCGAAGCGCGAGCACTCGTTCGCCAGCCAGTCGGCCATCGCCGGCCAGTTGTCCTCGGCATAGCAGTTGACGCGCCACAGTGAATTGATGCCGAGATTCTGAGCGCTTTGTTCCGGCTTGAGTTTCAGCCTGGCTTCGATCGCCGGCTGGAACGGCTTCAGCCGGGACCAGGAGCCCGTGGCGCCGAATTTTTCGTTACGTCCGAAGAAGACGCCGACATGGCTCTGCGCCGGCGCGACATACATCGAAAGCACCAGCGCGAAATCAGGCAGCCCGCGTTGCCAGAACCACGGTCCGCGCCGCGCGAGCCTGGACCTCTCTTCCGGGTGCCGCTCGGCGAACAGCGCCCAGAAGCCGCGATGGCGGAACTCCGAGGCGCGACGGCCGCCGAAGTCGAATTCACTCATGGCCGGCCTCCGGCCATGAGGCTTACGCCATGCCGAGGGCGGCCTTGTAGAGGTCCAGGATCGACTCTTCTTCCTGGCGCTCGGCCTGGTCCTTCTTGCGCAGCCGCACGATCGTGCGGATCGCCTTGGTGTCAAAGCCGGTGCCCTTGGCTTCGGCATAGACGTCCTTGATGTCGTCGGAGATCGTCTTCTTTTCTTCCTCGAGCCGCTCGATGCGCTCGATGATGGTGCGCAGCTGGCCGGCGGCTACAGTCTGGCTGGTCTCGGTGATTTCGTCGGCCATTTTTCTCTCCGCGTCTTCTGGAGCCATGGCGATTCCCGCCACGGCGAATTGGAGCGGGTTCCCTGCCCGAGCGGGCGCGGCGGGTCAAGACACTTGTCGAGCGGCTGTGGACGGCTGCTGTCAGCCGCCGTTCAAAATCCCGATCAGGCTGTTATTTGAAGGCGATCAGCAGATCCTTCGCATCGATCTGGTCGCCGGCCTTGACCAGCACCTCGGCGATCTCGCCGTCGCGTTCGGCGTGGAGCGCGGTTTCCATCTTCATCGCTTCGATCGACAGCAGCACATCGCCAGCCTTGACCGCCTGTCCGGCCGCCACGGCAAGCGCCGACACCACGCCGGGCATCGGCGCGCCGACATGCCCCTCATTGCCGGGCTCGGCCTTGCGGCGCGCCTTGGCGGCGGACGCGCCATGCGCCCTGTCCGGCACCTTGACGCGGCGCGGCTGGCCGTTGAGCTCGAAGAACACGGTGACCATGCCCTTGTCGTCGACATCGCCGAACGCCTGGCAGCGAACCACCAGGGTCTTGCCCTTCTCGATATCGAGGAAGATCTCGTCTTCCGACTTCATGCCGTAGAAATAGGTCGGCGTCGGCAGCACGCTCACCGGCCCGTAGGTCTCCTGCGCCGCGGCGAAGTCGGTGAACACCTTCGGGTACATCAGCCACGACGCGAACTCGTATTCCGAGAGCTTGCGGTCGAGCTTCGTCTCGATGTCCTTGCGGCTGGCCTTGAGGTCGGCTGCTTTCAGCAGCGAGCCGGGCCGAACGGTGATCGGCTTCTCGCCCTTCAGAGCCTTCTTCTGCAGCGCTGCCGGCCAGCCGCCTGGCGACTGGCCGAGATCGCCGCGCAGCATCGACACGACCGAATCCGGGAAGGCGATGTCCTTGGCCGTATTCTCGACATCGGCAACGGTCAGATCCTGGCTGACCATCATCAGCGCCATGTCGCCGACCACCTTGGACGAAGGCGTCACCTTGACGATGTCGCCGAACATCCGGTTGACGTCGTGATAGGCCTGCGCGACCTCATGCCAGCGCGTCTCCAGCCCAAGCGAGCGCGCCTGCTCCTTGAGGTTGGTGAACTGGCCGCCCGGCATTTCGTGCAGGTAGACCTCCGAGGCAGGTCCCTTGAGATCGCTCTCGAAGGCGGCGTACTGGTTGCGCACCGCTTCCCAGTAGAAGGAGATGCGGCGGATCCACTGCGGATCGAGACCGGGATCGCGCTCGGTGCCCTTCAGCGCCTCGACGATCGAGCCGAGGCAGGGCTGCGAAGTGTTGCCGGAGAAGGAATCCATCGCCGCGTCGATGGCGTCGGCGCCGCTCTCCACCGCCGCGAGCACCGTCGCCGCCGAGAGGCCTGACGTATCGTGCGTGTGGAAATGGATCGGCAAGTCGGTCGCCTCGCGCAGCGCCTTGAACAGCACGCGCGCCGCGGCCGGCTTCAGCAGGCCAGCCATGTCCTTGACGGCAACGATATGCGCGCCGGCGGCCTCCAGTTCCTTGGCCAGCCCGACATAGTATTTGAGGTCGTATTTGGCGCGCGCCGGATCGAGGATGTCGCCGGTGTAGCACATCGCCGCTTCGACCAGCTTGCCCTCGGCGCCCACCGCGTCCATGGCGACGCGCATGTTCTCCACCCAGTTCAGGCAGTCGAAGACGCGGAACAGATCGACGCCGCCGCTAGCCGCTTGGCGGACGAAATGCTGGACGACATTGTCGGGATAATTGGTGTAGCCGACGCCGTTGGCGCCGCGCAGAAGCATCTGCAGCAGAAGGTTCGGCGCCGCCTCGCGCACCTTGCTCAGCCGCTCCCACGGGTCCTCGGTGAGAAAGCGCATGGCGACGTCGAAGGTGGCGCCGCCCCAGCATTCAAGCGACAGCAGCTGCGGCAGGGCGCGGGCATAGGTGCCGGCGATGCCGGCGATGTCATAGGTGCGCATGCGCGTGGCGAGCAGCGACTGGTGGCCGTCGCGCATCGTGGTGTCGGTGACCAGCACCTGTCGCTGCTCTCGCATCCAGGCCGCGAATTTCTCCGGGCCGAGCGCATCGAGCCTCTGCTTGCTGCCGTCCGGGATATGGCCATTGAGATAGGGCACCACCGGTGCCGCCGCATTCGCCTTCGGCATCGGCCGGCCGCGCGTCTCGGGATGGCCGTTGACGCTGACATCGGCCAGGTAGTTGAGCAGCTTGGTGGCGCGGTCCTGCCGCTTCACCTGCTCGAACAGTTCCGGCGTCGTGTCGATGAACCTGGTCGTGTAGGAATTGTCGGCGAAGCGCGGGTGGTTGATGATCGCTTCGAGGAAGGTGAGGTTGGTGGCGACGCCGCGGATGCGGAACTCGCGCAGCGCCCGGTTCATGCGCGAGATCGCCTCGCCGGGCGTCGGCGCCCAGGCCGTCACCTTTTCGAGCAGCGGATCGTAGAAGCGGGTGATGACCGCGCCCGAATAGGCGGTGCCGCCGTCGAGCCGGATGCCGAAGCCGGCCGCTTCGCGATAGGCGGTGATGCGGCCGTAGTCCGGGATGAAATTGTGCTCCGGATCCTCGGTGGTGATGCGGCACTGGAGCGCGTGGCCGTTCAGCCTGATGTCCTTCTGCGCCGGCACGCCCGATTGCTTCGTACCGATGGCGAAGCCGTCGAGAATGTGGATCTGCGCCTTGACGATGTCGATGCCGGTCACCTGCTCGGTGACGGTGTGCTCGACCTGGATACGCGGATTGACCTCGATGAAGTAGAACTTGCCGGTATCGGCGTCCTGCAAAAACTCGACCGTGCCGGCGCCGATATAGCTGGTCGCGCGCGCGATCTTCAACGCATGGCCGCAAAGCTCCTGGCGCAGCTCTTCGCTGAGATAGGGCGCAGGGGCGCGCTCCACGACCTTCTGGTTGCGGCGCTGGATCGAGCAGTCGCGCTCGAACAGGTGCACCGCGTTGCGGTGGGTGTCGCCCAGCACCTGCACCTCGACATGGCGGGCGCGCTCGATCAGCTTTTCGAGATAGACCTCGTCCTTGCCGAAGGCCGCCTTGGCCTCGCGCTTGCCTTCCACGACCTCGCGCGCGAGGTCGGCCTCGGCGCGGATGGCGCGCATGCCGCGGCCGCCGCCGCCCCACGAGGCCTTGAGCATCACCGGATAGCCGATTTGCGCGGCGAGCTTCTTGACCTCGTCCATGTCGTCGGGCAGCGGATCGGTTGCCGGCACGACCGGCACGCCGACCTCGATCGCCAGGTTGCGCGCGGCGACCTTGTTGCCCAGCCGGCGCATCGTTTCCGGCTTCGGGCCGATGAAGGTGACGCCGGCCTCGGCGCAGGCCTCGGCAAATTCCGGGCTTTCCGACAGCAGCCCGTAACCGGGGTGGATGGCGTCGGCGCCCGACAGCCTGGCGACCCGGATCACCTCCTCGATCGACAGGTAGCTTTCGATCGGACCCATGTCCTTGGCCAGATGCGGTCCGCGCCCGACCTGGTAGCTCTCGTCGGCCTTGAAGCGGTGCAGCGAATATTTGTCCTCCTCCGCCCAGATCGCCACGGTTTTGAGGCCGAGCTCGTTGGCCGCGCGGAACACGCGGATGGCGATTTCGGACCGGTTGGCGACGAGGATCTTCGTGATGGCCAAGGACTGGGCTCCAGCAGCGTAAGGGAAGATGAACCGGCGCAATGATTAGCGTGAAAATGCTGCAGTGCAAACAAATTTGAGCGACACCTAAAACGATTTAAGTCGCTTGTTTGCGTCAAACTGTTATTGCCGTTCTTCGAACGCCGTAAGCGGGCGGCCGACGGGCATTCCCGAGCGCGCGACGCGGAGCTTTCCGGTCGGCCTCCACCCGCAAACGAAAATGCCCGGCGCGAGCGCCGGGCATTTCCGAAAAGTCGGCTAAAGCATGCCTCCCGAAAGTGTGCAGCGGTTCGGGACAAAGACATGTTTGAAACGAAAGACCTGAAGCAGGTCTCGCGACCTGCTTTAGGGTTTGCCGGCTTATTTCTCGAAGTAGCTGTACTTGCCGTCGTCACCCTTCTTCCATTCATAGATGACATAGTCAGGACGGGTGATGTCGCCCTTGGCGTCGTAGCCGATGTCACCGATGGCCGTCTTCCAGGTGTTGGCCCTGATCGTCTCCGCAACCTTCTGCGCGTCGTCGGCCGAGCCGGTCTTGGCGATGGCCTGGGCGATGATCTGCACCGCGGCATAGGAGTAGAGCGTGTAGGCTTCCGGTTCGAAGCCGTTGGCGCGGAACTTCTCGACCACTTCCTTGGCGGCCGGATTCTTGCGCGGATCCGGAGCGAAGGTGTTGAGCGTGCCGGCGACGGCGTCGCCCGCGATCGAGGCCAGTTCGTTGGAGACGATGCCGTCGCCCGAGAACAGCGGCGCCTTCAGGCCCTGGTCGGCCGACTGACGGATGATCAGGCCGGCTTCGGTGTGCAGGCCTCCCCAGTAGATGAGCGTGACGCCGTTTTCCTTCATCTTGGCGATGAGGGCCGAGAAATCCTTGTCGCCGACATTCACGCCTTCGTACAACACTTCCGTGATGCCGTTGGCGTTGAGGTTTTTCTTGGTCTCATCGGCGAGGCCCTGGCCATAAGGCGTCTTGTCGTGGATGATGGCGATCTTGGCGTCCTTGAAGTTCTTGGCGATGTAGTCGCCGGCCACCTTGCCCTGCTGGTCGTCACGACCGCAGGTGCGGAAGGTGTTCCACATGCCGCGCTCGGTGAACTTCGGGTTGGTCGCGGCCGGCGTGATCTCGAGGATGCCGTTTTCCTGGTAGACTTCCGAGGCCGGGATCGACACGCCGGAGTTGAAGTGGCCGTCGACATACTTGACGCCGTCGGCGACGAACTTGTTGGCGACCGAGATGCCCTGCTTGGGGTCGGAGACATCGTCGCCGATCTCGAGCTTGAGCTGCTGGCCATTGATGCCGCCCGCCGCGTTGATGTCGGCGATCGCCTGTTCCGCGCCCTTCTGCAGCTGTGCGCCGAACGCGGCGTTCGGGCCGGTGATCGGACCGGCGACGCCGATCAGGATGTCAGCGGCCCACGCGCTGCCGCTGAACGCGACGAACGCGGTCAGCGCAACGGCGGACAAGAGTGATTTTTTCATTGAAACGCTCCCATTTACGGAGTGGGCGTGGATGATACTTTCATGCGATGCCCACCCTTATCGCAGAAAGCATAGAATGCCGATTTTCAGGCACTTGTCACGCCGATTCATGTCCGAAACGGCGTAATGGTGAACGTCAACCTTTCGGTTTCCAGCTTAACAATGAAGCTCTTTCATAGAGCCAGTTATACTGTGTGACCATCTGGTTGGTACGCGTGTATTGATAGCCGAGAAAGCCCAGGATCATCAGCACGATGGTATCGATGATATAGTAATGCAGCGAGAACATCGTGCCGTCGAACAAGGCGTGATGGATGAACCTGATGCCGACGCCGAGACCGAGCATGTAGAAAAACAGCTGAACGTAGGTGCTCCAGGTCTGAGCGGCGGCCTTGCCGGTCATCCATGCCGCCCAGCCGCCGAGCAGGCAGGTGACGAACAGGAACTGCCAGATCGAGGCTTCTTCGTAGATAATGCCCTGCATGATTGATGTCCTCGATCTCAGTGATGTCCGCCTTCGAGATAGGCGGCGCGCACTTCCGGATTGGCGAGCAGTTCCTTGCCGGTGCCGCTCATCGTCACATTGCCGTTGACCATGACATAGCCGCGCGTGGCGAGCTTGAGCGCCCCAAAAGCGTTCTGCTCGACCAGGAACACAGTCAGTCCCTGCGTCTTGTTGAGCTCGCGGATGGCGTCGAAGATCTGCTTGACGATCAGCGGCGCGAGACCAAGCGACGGCTCGTCGAGCAGAAGCAGTTTCGGCCGCGCCATCAGGGCGCGCCCGATCGACAACATCTGCTGCTCGCCGCCCGACAGCGTGCCGCCGCGCTGGGCGATGCGCTCCTTCAGCCGCGGGAACAGCGTGAACACCTTCTCGACGTCCTCGTCGTAGTGCTTGAGGTTGTCGAGGCTGGCGCCCATCTGCAGGTTTTCCATCACCGTCATGCGCGGGAAAATGCGGCGTCCTTCCGGCGACTGGGCGATGCGCAGGCGGGCGATCTCGTGCGTCGGCATCTGTGTGATGTCGGCGCCGGCGAAGGTGATGCTGCCGGTACGCGCGCGCGGCGCGCCGAAGATGGTCATCATCAATGTCGATTTGCCGGCGCCGTTGGCGCCGATCAGCGCCACGATCTCACCCTGGTTAACCTGCACGTTGACGCCATTCAGCGCCCGGATGTTGCCGTAGTAGGTTTCGACGCCCTTGATGTCGAGCAGCGTTGTGCCGGCCATTATTTACGCCCTCCACGTGTCGCGGGCTTGGCCGCCACTTCGTTCGCCAGCGCCTTCGCCTGGCCAATCCAGTCTTCGCGGGCAATACGCCCGTCAAAGGCGAGATAGGCTTCCGCCGCTTCGATGTCGGCCTTCTTCCAGGCGGCGATCTGGTCGAAATGGAAGATGCCGTGCTCGTTCAGCTTCCGCTCGTTGACCGGGCCGATGCCCTTGATGCGGATCAGACTGTCCGCCTTGCCGCCACGCGGCGCGTCGAGGCGATTGGAGATGCCGCCGGCTTTCGTGGCCGGGGCCTTTGCGATTGCCCTTTTCGCCGGCGCTTTTGCGGCCGGCTTCCTCGCCGCCGGCTTCGTCGCTGCCGGAGCCGCGATCGGCTTGCTGGCGATCGCGGCGGCGCGCGCATCGACCTGCGCCGCTTTCGAGGCGCCCTTCGACACCGTGACCCGCTCGCCCTCGCCGGCGTGTTCGACGCTGTCGGAAACCGGCCCGGCCATCATCGAAGCGGAATTGCCCGGTCCGTGCGCGGAGTCGGGGCCCGTATCGAGCTGCTCGATGACATCCTCGTCGCCGACTTCGGTCAGCACCGTCTCGACTTCCTCGTCGTCGACGCCGAGATAGGCGGCGATGACGCGCGGATCGGTACGGACCGATTCCGGATTGCCGTCGGAAATCTTGCGGCCGTATTCGAGCACGACGACATGATCGGAGATCTGCATCACCACCGACATGTCGTGCTCGATGAGCAGGATCGACGTGCCGGTGCTCTTGATGCCCATCAACAGCTCGTTGAGCGCCGCCGATTCCTTCGGATTGAGGCCGGCGGCCGGCTCGTCCAGGCACAGAAGCTCCGGCCCTGTGCACATGGCGCGCGCGATTTCCAGGCGCCGCTGCGCGCCATAGGGCAAGTCGCCTGCGGGATCGTCGGCGCGATCGACAAGATCTGCCTTCTCCAGCCAGTGCCTGGCGAGATCGATCGACTCGGCCGAGGCCTGGCGATAGCTCGGAAAGCCGAACAGCCCAAGGAGAGTATAGCCCGAAGCCTTCATCAGCTTGTTGTGCTGCGCGACCAGAAGGTTCTCCAGCAGCGTCATGCCCGAGAACAGGCGGATGTTCTGGAAGGTACGCGCCACCTTGGCGCGCGCAGGGATCTCATGGTTGGGCAGGCGTTCGAGCAGATAGGTCGAGCCGTCGTTCCGGTTCAGCGTGATCATGCCTTCCGACGGTTTGTAGAAGCCGGTGATGCAGTTGAACACCGTCGTCTTGCCGGCGCCGTTCGGCCCGATCAGCGCCGTGATCTCGCCGCGCCTGGCCTGGAACGACAGGTCGCCGATAGCGACCAGGCCGCCGAATTTCATCGACAAATGCTCGACCTGCAGAATGAAGTCTTTCGAGGAAGGAGTCGCGTTCATCAGCCGTGTCCCTCCTTGGTGAAGGAGCTTGAAACCGCTCTTCGCTCCTTCAGGAAGGCTGTCGGCTCGCGGCTGCCGACGAAGCCGCGCGGCTTCCACAGCATGACGATGACCATGGCCATGCCGAACAGAAGCATGCGGTAGAGTTCAGGCGTGAAATCGGGACCGAAGACCCGTTTCAGGAAGTCGAGCTCTCGCAACGCTTCTGTGCCGCCGATCATCACCAGCGCCGCTACGGCGATGCCGACCAGCGAACCCATTCCGCCGAGCACGACGATGGCGAGGACAATCGCCGATTCCAGGAAGACGAAGGATTCGGGGCTGACGAAACCTTGCCGTGCGGCAAAGAACGAGCCGGCGAAGCCGCCGAACATGGCGCCGGTGGCGAACGCCGTCAGCTTGGTGGTGGTGGTGTTGATGCCGAGCGAGCGGCAGGCGATCTCGTCCTCGCGTAGCGCTTCCCACGCCCTGCCGACCGGCAGCCGGCGCAGCCTGATGGTAACGAAGGCGGTCAAAAGACAGAGTCCGAGGATCAGATAGTAAAGGAAGATCTTGTAATAGGCGCTCGATGTGGCGATGTGCAGCACCTTGGCGATGTAGTTCGGGTCCGAGACGTTGAACGACATCAGGCCGAAAAAGGAGACCTTTGGAATGCCGGAAATGCCGGCCGAACCGTTTGTCACCTCGCGCCAGTTGATCAGGACGAGGCGGATGATCTCGCCGAAGGCAAGGGTGACGATCGCCAGATAGTCGCCGCGCAAACGCAGCACCGGAAAGCCGAGCATGACGCCCCAGAAGGCGGCCATGCAGCCGGCGGCCGGAAGCAGTATCCAGAACGACAGGCCGAAATGCGTGCCGAGCAGCGCATAGGCATAGGCGCCGACGGCATAGAAGGCGACGTAGCCCAGATCGAGCAGGCCGGCGAGGCCGATGACGATGTTCAGCCCCCAGGCCAGCATCACATAGATCAGGATCTGTATGCCGAAATTGTCGACCCACTTCAGAGAGCCCTGAAACCCTCCCGCCATCGATCCTGTTACGAGCGCAAGCACCAGCACGACGACGATCGGATAGAGCGCCAGCGCGCTGATGCCCAATGCCGAGAAGTGGGCGTGGATGAAGGCCCGGAAATAATACATCACCCAGGCGACGGCATAAATGATCGCCAGAGCCCGCACAAAGCGTGCGTAGCCGGCAAGGTCGGGTCCGAGCAGCTCGTCAAGCGAGCCGGCCAGCACAAACAGCAAGGCTGCGACAACGACCGCGGCTATGAAATAAGGCATCCTGAAAAAGCGTGCCGCCATGGTGTCGGGCAGCAGGCCTGTGTCGATGTCGGCTATCTTCAGGCTGGCCACGAACGGCTGGCCATAGGCGACATACAGGAAGCGGCCCACGGCAGTGGCGATGACCACCAGGGCAAGCAGGCCCCAGCGCTGCACCAGGATCAGTTCGTTGGAGATATTCTGGTCGGTCCTGAGACCGATGAACAGCACGAACAGGCCGAGCGAGATGGCGCCTGCATAGAGCGCTTCGCGAAAAGCGCGCTGGATTGGAGTAGCGACAGCGTCGCGCTCCGAAGACACGGTGACGGCCATGAGGATCAGACCTTTTCGACTTCAGGCCGGCCGAGGATGCCGGAGGGCAGGAAGATGAGCACGATCGCCAGGATCGAGAAGGCGGCGACGTCCTTGTAGTCGATCGAGAAATAGGCCGACCACATGCTCTCGATGAAGCCGATGAGCAGTCCTCCGAGCACCGCGCCGGGCAGGGAGCCGATGCCGCCAAGCACGGCCGCCGTAAAGGCCTTCACGCCCGGCACGAAGCCGTCCGAGAACACCACGACGCCGTAATACATCAGGAACAGCGTGCCGGCGACGGCAGCAAGGGCGGCGCCCATGATGAAGGTGATGGAGATGGTGCGGTCGACGTCGACGCCGAGCAGCGCCGCCATCTTGCGATCCTGCTCGCAGGCGCGTTGGGCCCGCCCGAGCGCCGTCCTGTTGACGAGGTACCAGAAGATCGCCAGCAGCGCGGCGGTGACCAGCACGATGATGATCTGCTTCAGCGAAATGCTGATGCCGTCGATCGTGTAAACCTGCGACACCATCGGCGGGATCGGCTTGTTGCGCGGGCCTTGCGTGACCTGCACGAAATTGGACAGCGCGATCGACATGCCGATGGCGGTGATCAGCGGCGCCAGCCGGAACGATCCGCGCAGCGGCCGATAAGCCACTTTTTCGATCGTCCAGTTGTAGAGACTGGTGAGCAGCATCGCCACGATCATCATGATCAGAAGCGCCACCACGACCGGCACCGAATAGAACAATGCGCCAAGGATCAGGAAGACAATGAGCGCGGTGAAGGCGCCGACCATGAAGATGTCGCCATGCGCGAAATTGATCATGCCGATGATGCCGTAGACCATCGTATAGCCGATCGCGATCAGGCCATAGATCGACCCCAACGTCAGCCCATTGATAAGCTGCTGGACGAAGTACTGCATATTTAAGCGGCTCCCCTGGAATGTCGCTTTTGAGGACGCATTCCTTTTCGTATTTCCCCTAGTCGTAAAGTTTCGAGCCCGGATTGCAACGTGATTTTTCAATCGCTCTGCGTGGTTTGGAAGCACGCCGTCCGATTGCCCGTTTTTTTCGCGCCCGACCCCTGGACTATCGCGGACCGTAGCATTGGCACAACGCAATGTCTTTGACGATTCAACCTTATGATGGGCCTCATGTCGAAGAAATCGGCGTCAAAATAAGTTGATGAGAAGAATTCTTGCAAGGAACCGAGGCGCTGCTTTTCAACCGCCGCGCCTTCCGTTGGGTGAGGTTTGCGCCATCTGTGACGGCCATGTGACGGCGAGACGCCTTCGGCGGAAGACGCCGCGCCGAAGTGGAAAAGCCTTGAGGCGACGTCTCAGCAAGCAGAGCCTCCCTCTCCATTGAGACTGTGCTTTTCGAGCGGCGGCAGCGATGTCGGAAGCGGCCCGGTCTTTGCGGATTTCACCATCCTGGCGACGGCGGTCATCGCCGGCCACGGTGTCGCCCTTTGCCCGATCGAGGTCTTTCGCGAGGCGACTGGTTCCGCGATCAGGTGTCGGCGAAAGCGGAAACCGAAGCCGAAGCGCCTGCCGGCTGATCGTATCAGGTGACGACGAAGCCGTGCGCGAACGGATCGCGGTCGTCGATGAAGATCGTGTTCAGCCCGGTCATGCGGGCCCAGCCGCCGATCGAAGGGATGATCGCCGGCTTGCCGGCGATGCTGACCTCTTTTTCGACCCTGCCCTTGAACAGCGAGCCGATGATGGATTCGTGGACAAAGCTGTCGCCGGACTTGAGCCTGCCCTTGGCATGGAGCTGCGCCATGCGTGCCGAGGTGCCGGTGCCGCAAGGGCTGCGGTCGATCGCCTTGTCGCCATAGAACACGGCGTTGCGGGCGTCGGCCTTGGCATGCTTCGGCTTGCCGGTCCACAGCATGTGCGACAGCCGGTTGATGCCGGGATTCTCCGGATGCACGAAGGAGTATTTCTCGTTGAGGCGCTGCCGCACCACCGGGCTCCAGGCGATGAGGTCGCCCGCCGAATAGTCGGCCATGTCCCGGTAATTCTGCTGCGGCTCGACGATGGCGTAGAAATTGCCGCCATAGGCGACGTCGACGCTGATCTCGCCGAGCACCGGGCATTCGACGGTAAGGCCTTCGGCATGGAGGAAGGACGGCACGTTGGTGATGCGCACCTCCTCGACATATTCGCCGACCTGCATGTATTCGGCGATGACAAGGCCGGCCGGCGTGTCGAGCCTCAGCACGCCCGGCGTCTTCGGCTTCACCAGCCCATGCTCGATCGCCATCGTCACCGTGCCGATGGTGCCGTGGCCGCACATCGGCAGGCAGCCCGAGGTCTCGATGAACAGGATGGCGATGTCGCAGTCCTCGCGCGTCGGCGGATAAAGGATCGAGCCCGACATCACGTCATGGCCGCGCGGCTCGAACATCAGCCCGGTGCGGATCCAGTCATATTCGGCGAGGAAATGCGCCCGCCGCTCCATCATCGTCGAGCCCTCGAGCAGCGGCCCGCCGCCGGCGACAAGGCGCACCGGATTGCCGCAGGTGTGGCCGTCGATGCAGAAGAAGGATTTTTTGGCCATGACCACTCCTGACTGTCAGAACCGCTGCGGATTGAAAGGGGTGAGATCGAGCGGCGGAGTCTGCCCGAGAACGAGATCGCGGATCAAGCGGCCGGTCGCCGCCGACTGGGTCAGGCCGAGATGGCCGTGCCCGAAGGCATAAAAGACATTCGGCGCGCGCGCCGCGCCGATCACCGGCAAGGAGTCCGGCAGCGACGGGCGATAACCCATCCACTCGCGGCCGCCCGACGAATCGAGCCCGGGCAGGAAACGCTTCGCCTTCTCCAGCATCGCCTTCGAGCGGGCGAAATTCGGCGGTCGCTCGATACCGCCGAGTTCGACGGCGCCGCCGACGCGCAGACCCGTTTCCAACGGCGTGATGACGAAGCCATGCCCGGAAAAGATCAGCTGCCGCTTCACGTCGAAGGCGGACACCGGCAGCGTCGTGTTATAGCCCCGCTCGGTTTCGAGCGGGATGCGGTCGCCGATATTTCTTGCCAGGAGATGCGACCAGGCGCCCGCGGCGATCAGGAGTTTCTTTGCCCTCCGCCTGGTGCCGTCGGCCAGGACGATCGTCGCTCCGTTTGCGTCCGCCTCCACGCGTTCGATACGCGCATGCTCGAAACGGGCGCCGAGCTTTTCCGCATAAGCCCAGACCGCCTTGCCGAGCAGCTTGGGGTCGGCGACCGTTTTCCAGCCTGGCACGAAGGTGCCCTTGACGAAGCGCGGCGCAAGACCTGGCTGGAGCGCTGCCATTTCTTCGCCCTCGACATGGCGAAAGCCGATGCCGAAACGCTCGCGCTCGGCCCAGCCGGGCAGCGAGGCACGGAACTCCGCCTCGCTCTCATAGAATTCCAGCGAACCATCCTCGCGCAGCATCGGCCGCGTACCGGAGCGGTCGAGGAGCCCCATCCACTCGGCTTCGGCGAGCTTCATCATACCGACCTGCGCCGCCAGGCTCGCTTCGTAGTGCTTGGCGGCGCCCGCGCGCCAGAAGCGGACCAGCCAAGGCAGCAGCTTGGGCAGATAGGCCGGCGGGATGGCCAAAGGTCCGAGCGGGTCGGCGAGCCATTTCGGCAATTGCCGGATCATGCCCTTATGCGCCAGCGGCAGCACGTCGGAGAGGGCGAAAGCGGCGGCATTGCCGGAGCTCGTCTCCTCGCAGATGCCGGTACGGTCGAAGACGGTGACGCCGCGGCCCGCCTCTGAGAGCAGAGTCGCGGCGCAGATACCGACGATGCCGCCACCGATGATGGCGATGTCTTCGCCTTCTCCCCGTTCACGGGGGTGAGGAGTGTTCCGCGTCGCGGGCGGAAAGCCAATTGCTTGGCTTTCCGAATGACGAACGCCCGCAGCGACAGCGGAGGGCCGCGGCGCCCGAAGGGCGGATAAAGGGCGGCGCCCCTCCTCGGAATTTTTCTGCACGTCAGTGCTGTCCCTTATTCGGCTGCCACCATCTTTTCTGCCGATCGAGGAGAGTTCTGGAGCGACGGCAGCTTCGGCCGCACCGCCAGCGCATCCCGCACGATCTTCTCGACCGCCTTGCGGCGCTCGCCCGACAGCGGCTGGCGCGGCATGCGCACACGGTCATTGGTACCGATCGCCAGCACTTCGGCAAGCTTGATGTTTTGGACCAGATGGGTGGAGACATCGAGGTCGAGCAAGGGCCGGAACCAGCGGTAGATCGCCAGCGCTTCCTCGCGGCGGCCCTCTCTCATCAGCTGGTAGATCGCCACCGTCTCGCGCGGGAAGGCGGTGACAAGGCCGGCGACCCAGCCGATCGCGCCGACCGACAGCGCCTCGAAGGCGAGATTGTCGACCCCGGTGAAGAGGTCGTAGCGGTCGCCGAACCTATTGATGATCTCGGTCGAGCGGCGGATGTCGTCGGACGATTCCTTGATGGCGACGAAGCGCTTGTCCGACGCCAGTTCTTCCATCAGGTCGATGGTCACGTCGACGCGATAGGCGAGCCGGTTGGAATAGATCATCACCGGCAGGTCGCCGGCTTCCGCGACTGCACGAAGGGCGGCGACCGTCTCTTGCGGATTGGTGTGGTAGATCGGGCTCGGCACCACCATCAGGCCGTCGGCGCCTTCCTTGGCGGCGCGCTTCGCAATGCTCGCCGCCTCGCGCGTGCCGGGCTCGTTGACGGTCAAAAGCACCGGTTTCTTGCCGGCGACTTTCTGCGCCGTCTTCAGCACTTCGATCTTTTCGTCCGGCGACAGCATCGGCCCTTCGCCGAGCGAGCCGCACACGACGATGCCGTCGCAGCCGGCCTCCATCTGCAGTCCGTAGCAGCGCTCCATCTCGGCATGGTCGAGCCGGTCGTCGGCAGTGAATTTGGTCGTGACGGCGGGGAAAACTCCGGTCCACATGGCTTGTTCCTCCATTGATATATCAGTCGTATATCTATTAAAAGCTGGCTCGTCAATGCTGAATCCATTATGATATATGAAAAATATATCAGGAGCCTGCCATTGATCTCCCCACTGATATCCGCTGACACGAACGCGGCCTTCGAGCCGGCGGCGACCAAGGCCTACCGCGCGCTGGAGCATACGATCGTCACGCTTGAGCTGGCGCCGTCGAGCTTCGTCACCGAAGGCGCGCTGATCGAGCGGCTGGGTCTCGGACGCACCCCCGTGCGCGAGGCGATCCAGAGGCTCGCCTGGGAAGGACTGCTGGATATCAGGCCTCGCGCGGGCATCGCGGTCGCGCCGCTTCACGCCGGCGACTGGCTGCGGGTGCTGGATGCGCGGCGCGGCATCGAGGTGGTGCTCGCCCGCTCGGCCGCCCGCTTCGTCACCCGCGAGGCCGCCGACCTGTTTCACGAGGCGGCCCTGGCCATGCAGAAGGCAGTGATCTCCGGCAACGTGCTTGCCTTCATCCAGGCCGACAAGGCGCTCGACGAGGCGCTGGCAATCGCCGCCGACAACCCCTTCGCGGCGCGCGTGGCCGCCCCCTTGCAGACGCACAGCCGCCGCTTCTGGTATCGCTACAAAGCCGACACCGGGCTGGCCGAATCAGCCGAGCACCACGTGGCGCTGATCCGTTCCATCCTCGACGGCGACGAGGAAGGCGCCGCCAAGGACGCCAAGAAACTGATGGCGCTGCTGCGCGGTCATGCCGAGGTGGCCGCCACCCGATAAGGTCGTCAGCCCTCGACCGAGTCTTTTTTCGCCGCCCATTTTAACAAGGCGTCGAGAGCAGGGCACAAAGCCTGCCCCCAATCCGTCAGGCAATATTCGACCTTCGGCGGCACTTGGTGATGCACGATCCGGCGCACGATGCCGTCGGCTTCCATCTGCCGCAGTTGCTGGATCAGCATCTTTTGCGAGATCGCGGGGATCGCCCGCTCGAGATCGGAAAAGCGCAGCACCTTGCCGCCGAAGAGGTGAAACAGGATCACCAGCTTCCACCGGCCTTCGAGAATGCGCAGCGCATTCTCCACACCGCTCGCCGCAGACAAGGGCGTGTGTTCCTCATACTCACCTTCAGGTAAGTACCTTACTTTCTCGTCGGTTCTTGTCATTTTTGCAGTATATCTCATCTTAGCGGCCGACAACAGCCGCTGGCCCACATGGAAGGCGGCCCCCAACTGGAGACAAGCCGTGACCGTGATCCTTCCTGAACCACTCGCCGACTATTTCGCCGCTAGTAACCGGCACGACATCGATGCAATGCTTGCGCCTTTAGCGCCGGACGTTGTGGTCAGGGACGAAGGTGAAACCCATCGCGGGACCGACGCAGTCCGCAGATGGATGACAAGCACGACGGACAAATACCATGCGAAAGTCGAGGTGAGGGAGGCCGCTGCCATTTCGGGCGCATGGCGGATCACCGGCATCGTCTCCGGAAATTTCCCCGGCAGCCCGATAATCCTTCACTACGACTTCACGTTGGAAGGCGACCGGATTGCCAAACTGGAGATCGGCCTATGACCATCCGGCAGACATTCACGGTCGACAGCCAGGAGCTCGCCCGCAAGCGCGTGCTGGTCACCGGTGGCACCAGGGGCGCCGGCGAAGCCATCGTCCACCGGCTGGCCGCCGCGGGCGCAAGGATTGCGACGACCGCCCGTTCTCCCACCGCTGACTCGCCCGCTGAACTCTTCGTGCAAGCCGATGTCGGCACCCTCGAGGGCACCGCGAAAACTGCCACCAAAATCATCGATGGTCTCGGCGGGGTCGACATCATCGTTCACAACGTCGGTGGGTCGAAAAGCCCCGGCGGCGGATTCGCGGCCTTGTCCGACCGAATCTGGCAGGACGAACTCAACCTCAATCTGCTGGCCGCGGTCAGGCTCGACCGCCTGCTCGTTCCGCTTATGGTTGAGCAGGGATCGGGCGCCATCGTCCATATCTCGTCGATCCAGCGCCGCCTGCCCTTGCACGAGTCCACCATCGCCTATGCCGCGGCAAAGGCCGCGCTCTCCACCTACAGCAAGGCATTGTCCAAGGAGCTTGGTCCCAAAGGCATCCGCGTCAATGCCGTGGCGCCGGGCTGGATCCACACCGCCGCATCGGAAGCCATGGTGAAGCGCCTGGCGGCCCATGCAGGATCGGACGAAGAGACCGCCCGTCAGGGCATCATGGATGCGCTTGGCGGCATCCCGATCGGGCGTCCGGCCTGGCCGCAGGAGATCGCTGAGTTGGTGGCTTTCCTGGTTTCCGATCGGGCATCGGCGATTCACGGCGCCGAATACGTTATCGACGGCGGCACCATACCGACGATCTGAGCTCTCTTGCCGTCGACAGTTCAGGCGCCCGGCATGGCGGCGGTTATGGTGGGGCTATCCCAGCCTTCGCCGACCGACAAGACACAGCTCTGGCCCTTGGTATCGGAAGCCAGGACCGTCCAGCTTCCTTGGTCGGAAACGAAGATTTCGAGCACAACGTTGGGATTGATCAGGCCGCGCCCGGCCTCGCTTTCGTGGAACTTGTCGCCGAGAGACTTGATGATGTCGGCGCGCGGAGCGCATTGCGTTGCCGCGTTCGCCGACGCCGATCCACCGGTCACCACCGCCGCCGCCAGCATTGTCGCCATAAGAAATCGTGTCATCTGACACCTCCTCGCGCCAGACGCGAACCCCGGCTGCCACCGGCGCTGTTTGATTTGCCTGCACGCATGGCAGGAATACAGCCTAAGACGGAGGGTGGTCTGTTGGTTCCATCACAGGGCGATGGAATTATTAGAAGGTGCGGATGCTCTCCTGGCGCGATGCACCAGAATTCATGCACCTGAAGTTGCGCTTCGCTTTTGGCGGCGTGAGCTGGACGGTGCAAGGCTGGTGGACGAAAGCCGCAGCATTCCACCTGCATCCACAGAAAGAAGGCGCGGCTTGCACCGCGCCTCCCCGATTGTGGCTTGGACGACCTGTCCGGGTCAGTTCATCGTCGGGATGACGAATTCCGCGCCGTCCTTGATGCCGGACGGCCAGCGGGAAGTAACCGTCTTGGTCTTGGTATAGAAGCGGAAGGCGTCCGGACCATGCTGGTTGAGATCGCCGAAGGACGACGCCTTCCAGCCGCCGAAGGTGTAGTAGGCGATCGGAACCGGGATCGGCACGTTGACGCCGACCATGCCGACCTGGACTCTGGATGCGAAGTCGCGCGCCGCATCGCCGTCGCGGGTGAAGATGGCGACGCCGTTGCCCATCTCGTGATCGTTGGCGAGTTTGATGGCGTCCTCGTAGCGCGGCGCGCGCACCACCGACAGCACCGGCCCGAAGATCTCTTCCTTGTAGATGCGCATGTCGGCCGTCACGTTGTCGAACAGGCAGCCGCCCATATAATAGCCGTTCTCATAGCCCTGCATCTTGAAGCCGCGACCGTCGACGACGAGCTTGGCGCCTTCCTTGACGCCGATATCGACATAGCCCTTCACGCGCTCCAGCGCCTGTGCTGTCACCAGCGGGCCGAAATCGGCCGCCGAATCGGTCGACGGACCGACCTTCAGGCTTTCCACGCGCGGCACCAGCTTCTCCATCAGCCGGTTGGCGGTGTCGTTGCCGACCGGGACGGCCACCGAGATCGCCATGCAGCGCTCGCCGGCCGAGCCGTAGCCGGCGCCGATCAGCGCGTCGACCGTCTGGTCCATGTCGGCGTCGGGCATGATGATCATGTGGTTCTTGGCGCCGCCGAAGCATTGCACGCGCTTGCCGGCCGCGGTGCCGCGCGAATAGATGTAGTGCGCGATCGGTGTCGAGCCGACAAAGCCGATCGCCTTGATGTCCGGATCGTCGAGGATGGCGTCGACCACTTCCTTGTCGCCGTTGACGACGTTGAGGATGCCGGCAGGCAGGCCGGCCTCGATGAACAGTTCGGCGATACGGATCGGCACGCCCGGATCGCGCTCCGACGGCTTCAGGATGAAGGCGTTGCCGCAGGCGATGGCCGGCGCGATCTTCCACAGCGGAATCATGGCCGGGAAGTTGAACGGCGTGATGCCGGCGACGACGCCGAGCGGCTGGCGCATCGAATAGACGTCGATGCCGGGGCCGGCGCCGTCGGTGAACTCGCCCTTCATCATGTGCGGGGCGCCGATGCAGACCTCCACCACTTCGAGGCCGCGCTGGATGTCGCCGCGCGCGTCGGCGATCGTCTTGCCGTGCTCGCGCGCCAGGATGTCGGCCAGTTCGTCATAGTCGCGGGCGACCAGCTCGAGGAATTTCATCAGCACGCGCACGCGGCGCTGCGGGTTGGTGGCGGCCCATTTCGGCTGCGCCGCCTTGGCGTTCTCGACCGCGGCGCGCAGTTCCGCCTGCGAGGCAAGCGCCACCGTGCCGCGCACGGAGCCGTCCATCGGCTGCATCACGTCCTGCTTGCGGCCGCTGGTGCCGGCGACACGCTTGCCGCCGATGAAATGACCGTACTCGATCATGCCTTCTCTCCCTTGTTTGGTGGTGATGCATTGTCCGCCTTTGCGGCGGCGATGGCAACGCGAGCCAAAACGCAACCGTTGTGCGGAAAATAGACAACGACAATGGAGTGTGCATTAATTGTCGCAAATGACAGGTGCGCTGTCGTCGGGGATTTCTTATGAACTGGGATGACGTCCGCATCTTCCTGGCCGTGGCGCGCGCCGGGCAGATCCTCGGCGCCGCCAAGCGCCTTGAGCTCAACCACGCCACCGTCTCGCGCCGCATCGCCGCGCTCGAGGAGGCGCTGAGGACAAAGCTCTTCCGCCGCCTAACCACCGGCAGCGAACTGACGCCGGCCGGCGAGCGCTTCCTCGACATAGCCGAGCGCATGGAAAGCGACATGATCGCCGCGCGCTCGACCATCGCCGGTGAGGGCGACGACGTTTCGGGCACCGTGCGCATCGGCGCCCCCGACGGATTTGGCGTCGCCTTCCTGGCCAAGCGGCTGGGCGAACTGACCGCGCTGCATCGCGAGCTCACCATCCAGCTGGTGCCGGTGCCGCGCTCCTTCTCGCTGTCCAGGCGCGAGGCCGATATCGCGATCACCGTCGAGCGGCCGACCGAAGGCCGGCTGGTGGCGGGCAAGCTGGTCGACTATACGCTCGGCCTCTTCGCCTCCCGCGCCTATGCCGAGGCCAACGGCCTGCCCAAAACGCCGGCCGAGCTCGGCCGGCACACGCTGATCGGCTATGTGCCGGACCTCATCGTCAGCCCGTCGCTCGACTATGCCGCCGAGTTCAGCCCCGAATGGCGCACCAGCTTCGCCATCTCCTCGGCGCTCGGCCAGGCCGAAGCGGTACGCTCCGGCGCCGGGATCGGCATCCTGCACACTTTCGTTGCCCGTTCGATGCCGGAGCTGGTGCCGGTCGACATCGTCGCGCCCATCCGCCGCGCCTACTGGCTGGTCTATCATGAATCGGTGAGGCCGCTGCGCCGCGTCCAGCTCGTCGCCAATTTCATCACCAAAGTGGTGGAACGCGAGCGCGGTCTTTTCGTCTAATCCGCGTCGAGCACGAACGAGCTCACCACTTTTGCGGCTTCGTCCGCAAGCGGCGCCCATTTGCGCGCCGCCTCGTCGGCGCTGTCGCCCGTGACCCCGCAATCGACGAAGCCGTAATGCGAGCTGCGCAGCGTCAGCGCGATGCGGGAATGGCCGTAGAAGCTGACATTGTCGTCGGCGTAGTGGAAATCCATGTCGGCGATCCGCACCGGATAGCCGTCCGGAAAATGCGCCAGCCGGTCCTGGCTGAAGCCCGCCGACTGATAAGCGACCCCGATCAGGGTCTGCCAGTTTTCCGCCGACCAGTCCTTCTCGATGAATGCACTGGCATCGGGCGGATTGTCCGGGGCGGTCGGGTCGTAGAGATTTTGCGACACCCTGCAGGTCAGGCCTTCTTCGCCGGATTTGACCTTGAGCCGCATGGTATTGCCAAAGGTGGTTTCGCTCGTCCATTCCTCGGGATAGGTCAGCGAAAAGCCGTGCTCCTTGTCGCGAACGGTCTTGTCCGCGGCAAACGCCACCGGGACGCAGGTCAGATAAGCGGCCGCCGCCGCAACAGGAAAAACACGCATCCCAAAGTCCCCTCGCTGCCGCCGATCCTATCACAGGCAGTTGGTCGTTGCCGCCTTGCCTCCGCCACAAATTCAGCCACTGTGGCACCAGCGTGCCTGGCCATGTCATGACCGGGCGCAAGGGGGACAATCTTCGGAACGCCGGCGGAGAAATGCGAGCCGTACTTGCCATTTTGCCGCTGATTTTTCTGTCGGACTGCGCCAACCCTTGGACGAAGGTTCCGGAAGCGGAGCTGCCGAAGCCGATTCGCTACGCCATGGCGCGCCCCTCGCCTTTCGTCATCGGCAATTATTGCGGCCCGGGCACCCGCACCGGCGATCTGTCGGCAAAGCCGGTCGACCGTCTCGACGCTGCCTGCCAGGTCCACGACGCCTGCTACATTGCCCGGCACAATCATTGCGACTGCGACGGAGCGCTTGTCGCCTCCGCGAGGACGATCCGCGACGACCGGACGGCGCCGCGCAAAATGCGAAACGAGGCAGAATTGCTGATCGCCACCTTCGCGTTTCCGGTCTGCAGGATCTTTCCGCAAGGCTTCATGCCGCCGCGCAACCCGGCCCAGCTCAAGGCCATGAACGGGGCGACTGGATGAAGCCCGGGTCGGCCATAACCAAGGCGTTGCTTGGACTGGCGCTGGCAGCGCTTGCCGGTTGCGCCGGCATGCCTGGGCATTCGGCCTGCGCCTTCTTTCCGGGCGACGGCGCCTGCGGCCGCTTGCCGGTCTCGGCGGACAGCAGCGGCGCCGAGATAGCCGAAGCTCACTACTTCGCAGGCGACGGCAACAGCGCCTATGACAAGCAGTTCCAGGCGCTGCTCGCCCAAAGCCGCCTCGATGCGCTCGACCGCGCCAACGGCACCGGCCGTTTCGGCCGCGACTGGCGAGATGTCCAGAACAGCGGCTTCCACACGACCTATCCGACGCTGCAGCGGCTCACCAAACCGCTCGACGACACCGAGCTGACGCCGACACGAGGCAAGCCGGGCGAAGGCCGGTTCACCGGCCGTTGGCGCATGTCGCGCCAGACGCTCTATCTCGACGCCGCCGCGCGGCCCTCGGCGCCCAAGACCTTCAGCTTCTCCGGCTTGCAGGCGCGCTCGGTCGAGATCGTGCTGCGCCAGGCGGGGCAACTGCAAGTCGACATCGGCGGCACCTGCAACGGCCCGCTCGCGATCCGCGCGTCGGGGCGATCCATCACCGTCGCCGCGGCCTCTCCATTCCATCTGAGCCTGCCCGTCGCCGAAACCTCCGTCAGCCTGTTTCCGGACCAGGCGCTGACCCGCTGCGATCTGCGCGTCGGCTCCACCCTGGCGCCGGCCGGCGCCCCGCTGACCTTGCTGCGCGAGGAGACCGCCGATCCCTGGATCGCGGAGCTCGACAGCCGCTACGACCGCTGTCCGGTGCCCGACCCGGCGGGGATGGAGGAACTCGACCGCGTTTTTTATGCCAGCCGCTGGCTGTCGCAGACCTGCGCGCTGGCGCTGGGGTCGCCGACCCTGCTGCGCAAATCGCGCGACGGCTTCAACGCCAAGGTCGAGGCGCTGCTCGGCCGGACACTGCCCGACAGCGCCTTCGACAAGGCCGACCCAGAACTGCCGCTCGACTTCTCAAGCGCGCCGAAACTTAAGCTGATCTATTTGTCGTCGCTGGAGTTCAAGGCGGATTTCTCCGGCCGCATCATGGAGCGGCTGATCCGCCATCATGCAGCGCTTGGCACCAAGGTGCGCATCCTGGTGACCGACGTGCTGGAGCGTGAGAAGGACGACGCGCTGCTGCACCGGCTCGCGGCTGAGTTCCCTAACGTCCAATTACAGGAATATCGCTGGCAGGCGGACCACGGCGCGCCGTTCGACGAGCAGATCTCGCAGTTGCACAAGGTTCACCATATCAAGATGCTGGCGACGTTGGCCGAGCATCCTGGACGCTCGCGCGTCATCATCGGCGGCCGCAACATCCATGATGGCTTTCTGTTCCACAAGCCCGTCGACCTGACGCGCTATCCGGACCTGGAGCAATACGGCAAGACCGACGGCTTCTCGCTGAATTACTATTCCAACTGGAGCGACTTCGACATCGAGATCGCCGACCAGGCGACCGTCGAGACGTTGGCCGCGCATATGTCGACAATCTGGCTGCGCGACGCCGACACCAACCTGTCGCGACCGTTTTCCATTCCGGTTCCCGGTGGAAGCCCGCGCGGCGTGGCGCGGCATTTCATTTCCGTGCCCTACGAGGACGGGCACGCGCTGGAGGCCTATTTCGTCGAACTGATCGACACCGCCGAGCATCGCATCGAGATCGTCAATCCCTATCTCAACCTGACGCCCGATATCGCCCGGGCCATCGACCGGGCGCTGGCCAGGGGCGTGAAGATCGATGTCGTCGGCCGTATCGACCTCAAGGGAGACATCGGCGGACGGTTCCTCACCGCGCTCAACAAGCTGTTCGTCGAGAAATATGGCGACCGCATCGACATCCGCGAGTTCAAGGCGCCGGATGTCGTGCTGCATTCCAAGATCATGATGATCGACGAAAGGCTGGTCGCCATCTCCTCGGTCAACCTCAACAACCGCAGCTTCTTCCATGATTCGGAGAACGGCATGGTCGTGCTCGATCCGGCTTTCTACCGCCGCATGAAGCCGGTCTATGACGATTACCTCGCCCATTCGCGCCCGGTCGACACCAGTGTCACCATCGGCTGGGCCTACCGGCTGCTGTTCAGCGACACCTGGGTCAGGGAAGCGTTTTGAACACCACCACTCGACAGGCCGGCATCACCTGAATATCGGCGCGCCTTAGATGGGCTTCAGATACCGCTCCGGGCTGAGGTCGCGCGCGTTGATCTCCGGCACCCGGTTCGACATGATGTCGGCCAGCACCTTGGCCGAGCCGCAGGCCATGGTCCAGCCGAGCGTGCCGTGCCCGGTGTTGAGATAGAGGTTGGCGACCTCGCTTTGCCCGATCAAGGGCGGTCCGTCCGGCGTCATCGGTCGCAAGCCGCACCAGAAGCTCGCCGCCTTGAGGTCGCCGCCACCGGGAAAGAGATCGCCGACCGAGTGTTCGAGCGTGCGGCGGCGCGATTCCTGCAGGCGAAGATCATAGCCCGAAATCTCCGCCGTGCCGCCGACGCGAATGCGGTCGCCGAGCCTGGTGATCGCCACCTTGTAGGTCTCGTCCATGACGGTCGACACCGGTGCTGCCTCGGCATTGCTGATCGGCACGGTGATCGAATAGCCCTTGACCGGATAGACCGGAATTGGGCGCCCCAGCGAGCGCATGAACTGCGCCGAATAGCTGCCCATCGCCATCACGAAGGCGTCCGCGGATCTCCATCCGCGATCGGTCAGCACATTGGTGAGGCGATTGCGGTTCCTGACGATGCGCCGGATGGTCGAGCCGTATTCGAAGGTCACGCCGCGCGCTAAGCAGAGTTCCGCGAGCTTGTCGGTGAACATCTTGCAGTCGCCGGTCTCGTCGCCCGGAAGCCTGAGGCCCCCGACGAACTTCTCGCGCACCGCCGCAAGGGCCGGCTCGGCCGCGACACAGCCGTCGCGGTCGAGAATCTCGTAAGGCACATCATATTTTTTGAGCACCTCGACGTCGCCGCCGGTGCCGTCGAGTTGCTTCTGCTTGCGGAAGAGCTGCAGCGTGCCTTTGCTGCGTTCGTCGTAAGTGATGCCGGTCGCCTCGCGCAGCGCCTTCAGCGTGTCGCGGCTGTATTCGGCAAGCGGCACCATGCGCGACTTGTTGAGCGCGTAGCGCTCGGCCGTGCAGTTGCGCAGCATCTTGAGGAGCCACGTCCACATGTTCGGGTCGAAGGCCGGCCGCACGACAAGCGGTCCGTATTTCATCAACAGCCATTTGACGGCTTTGACCGGGATGCCGGGCCCGGCCCAGGGCGAGGCATAGCCCGGCGATACTTCGCCGGCATTGGCGAAGCTGGTTTCGAGCGCCGGCCCCGGCTGGCGATCGTAGACGGTCACTTCATGACCGGCCTCGGCGAGGAAGTAGGCGGTGGTGACCCCGATCACGCCGCCGCCCAGCACGATGACTTTCATTCTATGCTCCCTCAAAGCCGATCATGCCGCGGAAGGGCCCGGATCGTCCCCTTCTGTCTGCCGGATTTTGCCGCGCCCGCCAAGGGGCCAGTCACCGGCGGATGCGCTGTGGACCAGCCTGAGGCCGTGACGAGGTTGCTCGGCGGCGCGATCCCGCGCCGCTCGCCGCGCGGCCTCCGGCTGATAGGCCACATCCTCGAGAAGGACCTCCTCGGCAGGGCCGTCGGGCCGCTCGGCCAGCGCCGATTGGCCCGCTTTCATGCCAAGCAGGCAAAGGCCGCGCCACGTGGCGACCGGCAGGCTGGAGCCGACGGGAGCGGATGCTTCGGCCTGCACCAGCGTCCGCGTTTGCGATGGACCGCCGCCGAAGCGGAAAGTCACCCGGCTGTTGAGCGTGGCAAGGTCGGGCTCGACGGTTCCCGTCGCAATGACGCGGCTTTCGGCGAGCTTGCGTTCGAGCATCGGCGCGATCGGATCGGCAAACGCGCGGCGACGCATCAGCATCGCCTCGATCACCGCAAAGTCCTTGGCCGTCAGTCGGTAGACCGTCCTGGTCATGCCGTCCTCCGCGTCTGTTCGACGGCGTCGATCGTAGCCGAGAGGACCCGACTGTCGCGGCTGCGCCAGGAGACCCTGCGGCCGGCGCGCGCGCCGATCAGCGCCGTTCCGAGCGGCGTCAGCACCGATATGCGTCTTTCGGCGATGTCGGCCTCCGCCGGATAGACCAGCGTCACCGTCTGAAGGCTTCCTTCCGGATCCTGAAGTGTCACCGTCGAGCCCATCCGCACCACGTCGGCGGGCATTGCCGCCTCGGTGGCGACCCGGGCGCGGTCCATCTCGGCAAGCAGGTCCTCGGCCATATCGGGCGTACGGTTGAGAAAGGCCCTGGCGAGACTGCTCAGCCGCTCGTGATCCGCCGCGCTGACAAGGATGGTGGAACGCGATTGCGTTGCTGTGGGCATGGCATACCTCATATGCTGGCGCATCGGCGAAGCGAATGCGCGCAAGCCGCCACGTCGAGGGCGGCGAACAAAGCCGGACCGCAAAGGCCGCCGGCTCGATGAAATTGTCTGGAATTCAAACGCCCCTGTTCACGCGGCCGCCGGCATTGGCGGCCACGCCGGGGCTACGCTCCCGCGATGGGGCAAACCCTGAAGCAAGTTTTGGTATAAGCGAGGTTGCTCATGCGCCGAACCTTGCCGAGAAGTCCCGGCTTGTCAAGCAAGCCCCGCTTCAGGAACCAATGTAACGGCGGTGAAAGCGTGCACCCAGGCTGGTCAATATCTCGTAGCCGATGGTGCCGGCATGGCCGGCCGCGTCGTCGACGCTTTGCGAGGGACCGATGAGCTCGACGAGGTCGCCTTCGCCGAGCCGGCCTGCCGCAAGCGCCGAAATGTCGAGGACGATCGAGTCCATCGACACGCGCCCGATGAACGGCAACCGCACGCCCTCGAACCAGGCGGCCGAAGCAGCGCGCCGGTGCCAGCCGTCGCCATAGCCCAGCGAAATGGTCGCCAGCCTGAGCGGCCCCTCGGCTTGATGGGTGTGGCCGTAGCCGATGCCCACGCCCGCGCCGACCTGCCGCGTCTGCGCCACCTTGGCTTGCAGCCCTATCACCGGCAGCATCGGATTGGGTGCATGGGGGGTCGGATTGACGCCGTAGAGCGCGGCTCCCGGGCGGGCAAGGTCGTAGTGGTAGGCCGGCCCGAGAAAGATGCCGGACGAATTGGCCAGGGAGGCGGGCGCCGCGGGCAGCATCTTGCGCAGCAATTCGAATTCGCGTCGCTGCTTCTCGTTCGCCGCCTGTTGCGGCTCGTCGGCGCGGGCGAGATGGCTCATCACGAAACGGATGTCGACGCCGTCGAAGGCACCGGCCTCGCCCACCACCGCCTCGACTTCCGCCGGCGCCATGCCGAGCCGGGCCATGCCGCTGTCGACCTGGATGGCGGCGGCAAGGCTCCGGCCCATCGCTCGCGCGATCTCGCGCCAGGCCTTCAGTTGCATGGCGCTGTTGACGACCGGCCAAAGCCCGGCCACCGCGGCTTCCGGTTCAGAACCCGGAGGCAGCCCGTTCAGCACGAAGATGTCGGGCCCGGGCCCGATCGCCTTGCGCAGCGCGATGCCCTCGCCGAGCAGCGCGACGAAAAAGATGTCGCAGCCCTCCTTCGCCAGCGCCGATGCCACTTGCGCGGCGCCAAGCCCGTAGCCGTCGGCCTTGAGCACGCCCGCGCAGCGAACGCCGTCGAGTCGCACCTTTAGCCGGCGGTAGTTTTCCCGCATGGCCCCGAGGTCGATCGTCAGGATCGCGCCGGCGGCCGCCTCGCTCACCGTCGAACCGCTGCTTGCATCATGTGCCGGAAACCCGCGTCCGGTGTCGTCGTTCATGGCGACCCCCGCTCATTGCATCGGCAATCAATACGGCCACAGAGCCGGCGCGACAACCGGGGCGGACGACCGCTCAGGGGACGAGATGCTGGAATGCTGCGATGACCTGCTCGTAGACCTTGCGCTTGAACGGCACGATCAGCTCCGGCAGATCCCGCATCGGCCGCCAGGCCCATTCGTCGAATTCGGCGGTGTGGCCGCCGGGCGGCGGATTGATCTCGATCTCGCTTTCGTCGCCCTCGAAGCGGTAGGCGAACCATTTCTGCGTCTGGCCGCGATAGCGGCCCTTGAAGGCGACGCCGACCAGATGCGGCGGCAGGTCGTAATTGATCCAGTGCGGCGCCTCGGCCAGCAGCGACACGCTGCGCATGCCGGTCTCCTCATAGAGTTCGCGGCCCGCGGCCTCGATCGGCTCTTCGTCCTTGTCGATGCCGCCTTGCGGCATCTGCCAGAGCTGCGTCGAGCCGGCGAACTCGCTGTCCGGTTCGGCAATGCGGTGCCCGACCCAGACCAGGCCTGCTCCGTTGAGGATCATCAGCCCGACGCACGGACGGTAAGGCAGCGTTTCAGGATCGATCTTCTTGGCCATGGGTCAGCGTTCCAGCCGTCTTTGAGAATGGACTTCGGCGAGGCGGGTAGGGTTAGCCTTTTTGCGGATCGATCGCCACCGCCGAGATCGGCACGATCTCGATGCCGCGCTTCTTCGCCTCGGCAATCCAGGACGTCACCGTGTCGACGGTGATATCGAAGGCCGAACCGATGCCGACGGCGGAGCCCTTGGCCCGCGCCGTCGCTTCCAGGCTGTCCAGCTTCTTGAGGATTTCGCCGCGGTCCTGCACGGCATCGATCGCCATGTCGCCGGCAACGAACGGCACGCCGTCCTTGAGCGCAAGGTCAGGCGCAACGCTGCGGGCGGACGATCCGTCGTCGATATAGGCGAGCCCCCGCTTGCCGAGCTCGGCCATGAACGGTTCCATCGCCGAGGCGTCGGTCGAGAAGCGCGCGCCCATATAGTTCATGACCCCGGTATAGTTGGTCGTGCGCGACAGCGCCCAGTGCAGGCTCTTCAGGTTCTCGTCCGGGCTGGCCGACACCGTCAGCGTGTTGCGGCCGGGATTGACGTTCGGATAATCGAACGGCTCGAGCGGCACCTGCATGACGATTTCATGTCCGCTCTGCCTTGCCGCCTGCATCCAGCGGCCGATGCTGTTGCCTTGCGGCGCGAAAGCCAGCGTCACTTCGGCCGGCAGCTTGGCGATCGCGGCTTGCGTGCCAGTCTGCGAGACGGCGAGCCCGCCGATGACGATCGCCACCCGTGCCCCGCGCGCGCCCGACCAAGGCCGCGCATAGACGTCGAAAGGCCGCCTGCCGTCGGCGGAGCGCATCGGCAGCGGACCGGTGTCGCTGGCCTCGATCAGCGCCCTGTCCGGGATATGGGCGACCTTGAGGTTCTGGCCGAGCGTCGACGGATCGCGAATGATGATCGCCGCCTTCGGCGGCCCGTCGCCCTCTTCGGTCTGGACGTGGATGATCTGCGGGCCGCCGCTCTTCATCGGCGTGCTGGCTTGTGGCGTCGCCGCAGCTACCGGAGCCGGCGCCGCTGCCGCCGCAGGGGCAGGCGCAGCGGGGACCTTCGGCGTCGAAACTGCCACTTCTTCCGGCTTGCGGAACGGCTTTTCACGCAGCGCGATAGCGCCGGAAACGCCGATCACGCCAAGCACGGCCAGCACAGCGACGAGCGTGCCGGAGCCGATGCCGCGCGAGGCCTTGCGCTGAGGCCGGAGCTTCTGTCCGAGCGGGCGTTCGATGTCCTTGCCGATCTCAGCCAAGTCGTGTTTCCCCGGAAGCCCGCCAAGGTCACTTTTTCGTGACATCTCGCGTAAACTTCGCAATCGCTGGCGCGATACCCCAGACGCGTGGCGACCCAACCGCGGTCCCCGAATCAAACTGCCGGAACCTCGCGGCCCCGGCAGCATTGCATTGCTTCGCGCAGCCGGCCAGAGCCGGACCGCATTACTGGTTCAGCACGGCCTTGTCCGGGTTCGGCGGGAACGACGGATCGGTCTTTTCGCCGCGCAGAAGCTGCTCGGCATAGATCAGCTGCAGGTCGTCCTTCGGATCCGGTGGCACATAGGCGGCCGAGCCCGAACCGGTGGAGCTCTCGTCGGCGCCCTTGATGTGGCCCTTGAGATCGGATTCGCCGCGGGTCAGGTCGCGGCCCTGCAGGTCCGGCGGCAGCGGCTGGTCGACCTTGATGTCGGGCGTGATGCCCTTGCCCTGGATCGACTTGCCCGACGGCGTGTAATAGAGCGCCGTGGTCAGCCTGAGAGCGCCATTCTCGCCGAGCGGGATGATGGTCTGCACCGAGCCCTTGCCGAAGGACTGCGTGCCGACCACCGTGACGCGGCGCAGGTCCTGCAGCGCGCCGGCGACGATTTCCGAGGCGCTCGCCGAGCCGCCATTGACCAGCACGATCATCGGCTTGCCGTTGATGTCGTCGACCTGCTTCGGCTTGGCGTCGAAGCGGGTGACGTCCTTCGGATCGCGGCCGCGTGTCGAAACGATCTCGCCGCGCTTGAGGAAGGCATCCGACACGCTGACCGCCTGGTCGAGCAGACCGCCCGGATTGAGGCGCAGGTCGAGCACATAGCCCTTCAGCTTGTCGTTCGGCACCTGCTTCTTGATGTTCTCGATGGCGTTCTCGAGATCGTCATAGGTCTTCTCGGTGAAGGAGGTGATCTTCATGTAGCCGATGTCGTTCTCGACCCGGTACTTGACCGCCTTGACCTTGATGACGTCGCGCACCACCGTGATTTCGATCGGCTTGTCGGCGCCCTGGCGCAGGATGGTGAGCTTGATCGGCGTGTTGACCGGTCCGCGCATCTTCTCGACCGCGTCGTTGAGGGTCAGGCCGCGCACCTCTTCGCCGTCGATCTTGGCGATGTAGTCGCCCGACAGCACACCCGCCTTGGCGGCCGGCGTGTCGTCGATCGGCGTGATGACCTTGACGAGATCGTTCTCCATCGTGACCTCGATGCCGAGGCCGCCGAACTCGCCCTTGGTCTGCACGCGCATGTCCTGCGCCTGCTCGGCGTTCATGTAGGAGGAGTGCGGGTCGAGCGAGGCCAGCATGCCGTTGATGGCGTTCTCGACCAGCGACTTGTCGTCCGGCGGCGTCACGTAATTGGCGCGCACGCGCTCGAAGATGTCGCCGAAGATCGCCAGCTGCTTGTAGGTTTCCGAACCCGCAGCGTTCGCCGCCGAACCCGGTGCGCCGTAGACCAGGCTCATTGCCGATGCGCCCATCAGCGCGCCGGCAAACAGAAGCGACAGTTTCCGCATCATTTCACGTCCTTCCAGAAAATCGATCCGCCCACCATGGGGCCGGATCGACGGGTTTTCCATCTTTGCGGAACTCGACATAGAGTTCCAGCGTCGAATTCTCATTCCTCGAGGCAGAGGTGCTTGCCACCCGGGCCTCTCCCATCGCGCCGATCGGCTCTCCTGCGAGCACCGACTGTCCGGTCGCGACGCTGATTCTGCTCATCCCCGCCAGGACGACATGATACCCGTCGCCCGCATTGAGGATCAAGAGTTGACCATACGAGCGAAACGGCCCCGCATAAAGCACGTTTCCATCCGCCGGCGCGGTGACGATGGCTCCCGATTGTGTCGCAACCATGTCGCCCTGCATCGCCGCGCCATTGCCGTCGTCGGCGCCGAAACGCAGTTTGATCTTGCCGATGACCGGCAGCGCGATCTGACCTTGCAATGCCGAGAACGGCGCTGATCCGGTCAGGCGATTGGCCTCCGGCACCGGCAGCGAGGCGAGCTCGGTGGTCGAGGCCGTGGTGTCGTTGTCCGTCGATTTCCGCTCGCCCACCTTGACCTGGTCTTGCGCCTTGCGCGCCTTGTCGGCTTCGAGCGAGGCGATCAGGTCCTTGAGGCTGCTCGCCTTCGCCGCTAGCTGCTGCGAGTGCTGCTGTTCGGCCGCGATCGCCGTTTGGGTGTCGGCCTGCAGCTTCTTCTTGGCTTCGAGCAGCATGGTGAGCCGCTTCTTTTCCGCCGTCTGGTCGGTGACGGCGGTGGTGAGTCTCGCCCGTTCTGCCTCGATCGAGGCCGTGACGCGGGTCTGCTCCTTGAGATCGGCCATCAGCCTTTCGGTCTGCTGGCGCAGTTCCGGCACCACCGCGCCGAGCAGGATGGCGCTGCGCACCGACGACAGCGCGTCCTCGGGCTTGACCAGGATCGCCGGCGGCGGATTGAGCCCCATGCGCTGCAGGGCGCCCAACACCTCGGCCAGCACGTCGCGCCGCGCCATGAGCGAGGCGCGCAGCTTCGTTTCCTCGGCCTTCAGCCCTTCGAGCTTGGCGCCGATGTCCTCGATGTCCTGGCCGAGCTTCTGTTCCGTCATCGCCGACTGGATGAGCGCCGCGGTGATGGAGGCATAGTCCTTCCGCACCGAGGCGATGTCGGCGGCGAGCTTGCCCAGCCGCTCCGACGACAAGGTGATCTCCTTGGAAACCTGCTCGTATTCGGCCCGGCTCTGATCCGGGTCGGGCGCCATGTCGAGCGAGTTTTCGGCCGCCCGGACCGGCCCGAGCGCGACTACGGCGGCGACAAGGGTCAAACCGCAGCGGCTGCGCCAGGCGCGCGTTCTGGAATTCCAGCCTTCAGACATCAGGCCTCGACTGTATCCGCCGCTTCGTTAACGAACCATCAACCATGTTGGAAGCGCCCAATAACCCGGTTGCCGCGCGATTGAGGCGGAAATCGCGGCGCAGGCCGGCAATCCCCAGCTTTTCGGCCGATGCCGTCATTCACGATCGATGATACGGATGACCGGAAAGGATCGTGGCGATCCGGTAGAACTGCTCGCCCAGCATCACGCGCACCAGCTGGTGCGGCCAGGTCAGCGCGCCGAACGACAGCACCAGATCCGCCTGCTCGCGCAAGGATCTGTCGTGGCCGTCGGCGCCGCCGATGGCGACCACGAGCGCCTTGCGGCCGCCGTCGCGCAACTGGCCGATGCGGGCGGCAAGGTCCTCCGAGGACAGCGACTTGCCGCGTTCGTCGAGCAGGATGAGAACAATGCCCGGCTGCAACTGGGCCTGCAGCCTCTGGGCTTCCTCGCGGCGGCGCTCGTCGGCGCTCTGTCCACGGCTTTCGGGAACCTCGGCAATGCCGGCAAATTCCAGCCCGACCGCGGGCCCGCTCTTCGAAAAGCGCTCGAAATAGCGGTCGGCGAGTTCTCTCTCGGGGCCGGTCTTCATCCGGCCCACGGCATGAACGGTGATCTTCATCCTCGCCCCAGCGAGCTTGTCCTAACGCATACCGTGACGGTTCACGGCACACGGATCAAGGCTCAGTGCAAGGTCTCTTCCTCGAGATCCGGCGCCTGCCACATCTTTTCCAGATTGTAGAATTCGCGGACTTCGGGGCGGAAGACGTGGACTATGATGTCGCCCGAATCGATCAGGACCCAGTCGGCGCCTGCCAGCCCCTCGACGCGCGCCGTGCCGAGGCCGGCATCCTTCAGCGCCTTGAGGAGGTGGTCGGCGACAGCCGAGACATGACGGTGCGATCGACCCGAGGCGATGACCATGTAGTCGCCGAGGCTCGATTTTCCCTGGATGTCGATTGAGACGATGTTTTCGGCCTTGGAGTCTTCCAGACTGGCAAGGACTGTGTCGATGGCGAGGGACGCGGCGTCGTTTACGCTGATCCCTGCCGGCGAAGGCATGATGTCAGCCTTCTTCCGCAGTGCTGTTCTCAGTGTGTTTCCTTTCCCAACAAGAACAACCAAATCACCAGGCAAATCAGGTGACACCAGTTAGATAGGCAGAGTTCCATTGCAGTTTCAAGACGGGCGCGCCCTGCCCGCGCCAACGCGGCTCCGCCCGGCAGGTTCCGTCGCCCCGAAAAATCGGAACCCTTTGCGCTTTGCATGGGTTATCGGCTCACTGACAACGGGACTTCATCCATGCCAACCGACCCGCAAAGCGCCCTCATCACCATCCAGGCGGGGCTTGCGCAGCTGAGCACACTGATCGTTTCCTATTCCTTCTCGGCCATCGGCGCCATGATCCTGCTGGTTGTCGGCTATTTCGTCGCTGGTGTCGCCGAGCGCTCGATCTCCGCCGGCCTCGGCCATATCCACGGCTTCGACGCGACCTTGCGTCATTTCTTCTCCAAGATCGTCCGCTATGCCATCCTGATCCTCGTCATCATCATGGTGCTCGGCCAGTTCGGGGTGCAGACCGCCTCCATCATCGCCGCAATAGGCGCAATCGGCCTGGCCATCGGGCTGGCTCTGCAAGGCACGCTGCAGAACATCGCCGCCGGCATCATGCTTCTGGCGCTCAGGCCCTTCCGCATCGGCGAATATGTCGAGGTCGGCTCGATTGCTGGCACCGTCGAGGAGATCGGCCTCTTCGCCACCAAGCTGCGCTCCGTCGACGGCGTCTATGTGCTGGCGCCCAACTCGACGCTGTGGAACCAGCCGGTGCGCAATTTCACCCGCAACGGCGTGCGCCGCACCGACATGAGCTTGAGCATCGGCTCCTGGAACGACATTGACCGCGCGCAAAAGACGCTGCTTGCCATCGCCGGCGCCGAAAGGCGCATCCGGCGCGAACCGGCGCCGATCGCCTTCGTGGCAAATCTCGGCGACACCACCGTTTCGCTCACCTTGCGCTACTGGACGTCGGCCGCCGACTATTTCTCGACCCAGACCGACATGACCAAGCGCGCCAAGCAGGCTTTCGACAGCGAAGGCATCTCGATCCCGCTGCCGCCACCGGAAATGCCGGCGCCGGAGGCGCGCAAGCAGTAGCCCGATCAGCGCTTCGTGGCCGTCTCGTCCGGCGCGAAGGCTAGCTCGACCGGCAAGGGCGTCTGCGCCGACATCGGCGCGAAACTGCCGCTTGTGGCCGCGGGCGTCGGCCGGCCGGCCATCACGCGCCACAGCACGAACAGGCAGAAGGCCGATGCGATGACGATGCCGACATAGATGAAGGTCGCTGTGCCGAAGACGACGGAAAGCGCCGTCACGATGCCCGGCACGATGAAGCCGGCCAGCGACCAGGCAAACAGCATCGAGCTCGACAGAGCCAGAAGCTCATCCTTGCCGGCGCGATCGGCGGCATGCGCGCTGGAGAGCGCGTAGATCGATTCCGACGCCCCGTCCCAGATCAGGTAGATCACCACCAGCGCCATCAGCGCGCCGCCGTCGAAGGCAATGGCGAACGCGCTTGCGACGGTCGCGAGCGCCGCCGCGCCCGCCAGCACATAGCGGCGGTCGGTGCGGTCGGAAATCCAGCCGAGCGGGATCTGCAGGATCAGCGTGCCGACCGGCATCGCCGACAACAGCAGCGCCACGTCGGCCTGGCTGTAGCCCTTGGCGGTGGCATGGATCGGCGCAAAACCTGAAACGATCATCGACAGGCCGCCGACCGCCAGCATGCCGGCGACGCCGACCGGCGAGATCCGCCAGGCGCGGCGAAGCGCCACTGATGCGGCCTGCGGCGCCGGCGGCTGGGCAAGCCGCGTCATGCCGACCGGCAGAATGGAAAGCGCGGTGAAGGTGATGCCGATCAGCGCGGCGGCGGCTGTATGGATGTCGATCGCGGCGAGCGTCGCATAGCCAACGCCCAATCCACCAATATAGGCGACGTAGAACACCGCCATGATCCGGCCGCGGATCGAATTCGGCAAGGCGTCGTTCAGCCAGCTCTGGGCGACGATGAACAGCCCGCAGATCGCAAAGCCGTAGAGCGCCCGGGCCGCGATCCAGAGCAACGGGATCGGCCCGGCGCCGATCGCGGCATTGGAAAGCGCGATCAGCGCCGAAAGCACCATGAAGGCGCGGGCGTGGCCCACTCGCTTGACGAGCGGCCCGGTCAGGATGCAGCCGGCAAGCCCGCCGGCCGAAAGCCCGGTGACGATCAGCCCGGCCCAGGTCGGGTCGAAACCGTCGGCGCCAAGCCGCACCGGGATATAGGCGAACATCAGCCCGTTGCCGATTGCGATCAGCGCCATCGACACGATGACGCTGGCAATGGCGATCAGCGGCGCCGATTGCGTGGCGCGGCTGGGATCGTTCGCGGATTGATTCTGCTTGAGCATGTCCACGCAAGCCTGGCCTACGAACAGGCAAAAAGCCGCCGTAAAAGCGACATGGCCGGACTTACCTTCTCCCCTTGCGGGAAAAGGAGGGCGCTTACCCCTTCGCCGCCTTGCGGATCGCGGTGGAGGACAGCGAGGAGCGCGGACCGTGGATGAAAGTCCAGGCAGGCGCCGGCATGCGGGCAAGCAGCGGCGCGTCGCCCTCGTCGACGCGGGCATAGTCGAAGGTCTTGGCGACCACCGACGACAGGAAGGAGAGCGTGGCGCCCGGGCGATCGATGACCGCGATGGGGAAAGTCAGCACGATCTCGCGCCAGCGCTGCCAGCGGTGGAAGTCGCGCAAGCTATCCGCGCCCATGATCCAGACGAAATCGACGCCCGGGTTGCGCGCCTTGACCAGCGCAAGCGTGTCGGCGGTGTAGCGCACGTGCTGCGCCGCCTCGAAGGCGGTGACCTTGATCTTCGGATTCCTGGCGATCTTTTCGGACAGCTCGATGCGCTCGGCGAGCGGCGCCAGTTCCCGCGCGCTCTTCAGCGGATTGCCGGGCGTCACCATCCACCACAACTGGTCGAGCGCGAGCCTTCTCAGCGCGATCTCGGCGACCAGCGCGTGACCGGCATGCGGCGGATTGAACGAACCGCCGAACAGACCGACGGTCAGCCCCTTGGCGGCGTGCGGCATGCGGAGGTAGTGAGCGGGGACGGGAGGCTCGGGCAGGGAAAGCATGGTGCTAGGCCTCCCTCTCTGGCCTGCCGGC